>DCIO01000087.1:17163-17329 GCA_002315885.1 Lentisphaeria bacterium UBA1724 | reverse complement strand
GGCGGCGTGAACGCCCGTACCGCCTGCGGCATGCATGCTAGGGGATCCTTCTTGAGGAAGGATTTTGAGGGCGGCGTGAACGCCCGTACCGCCTGCGGCATGCATGCTAGGGGATCCTTCTTCAGGGGAATCAACGGGGCGGCGTGAACGCCCGTACCGCCTGCGG
>DCIO01000087.1:0-17084 GCA_002315885.1 Lentisphaeria bacterium UBA1724 | reverse complement strand
AACGCCCGTACCGCCTGCGGCCCGCATGCCATGGGCTTCTTCTTCAGGGGAATCAACGGGGCGGCGTGAACGCCCGTACCGCCTGCGGCATTCAGGACAGCCCCTCGTGCGCAACGAGGGGCAAGAAGCATTATATTAACCGCCGTTACGATTCTTCTTTCCATTCCACCCAAGTAACCCATTTTTCATCATGTTGTCTGGCAAGTACATCGTCGTCGGCGCCATTGCCGATGATCCGTTGGCACTAGATATCGCCCACTATATGCGTCAGGAGACGGAAATCTCCGACATCCTCTCCTACAAGCAGTTCGCAAACTCCGAGTTCTGCCCCCGTTTCATCAGCAACGAGGAAGACCTGGAGCATATCGGATACGGCCTGAAGGACAAGACCATCATCATCGTCTCCTCCTGCAGCGGTCAGCATACCCGCAATGCCCGCGCCATGCGTAACTTCCTGGTGGCCCGCGCCGCAAAGGACAACGGCGCCGAGCGCGTCATCCTGGTGGAGCCCGACCTCTTCTACAGCGCACAGGACCGCGGTCCCCGCAAGGAACACGGACGAGTTGCCTTCGAGCGCTCCGTCAGCGACTACAAGAAATTCGATGGACAGGCCTGGAGCTCCATGCTCTACGCGCAACTTCTGAAAACCGCCGGTGTGGACGCCGTCATGACTGTCCACAACCATTCCGTGGCAGTCCAGGAAGTCTTCACCAAGCTCTTCGACGGCAATTTCTTTAACCTCTCTCCCGCTGAACTCTACGCCAGCTATCTGGCAAACCACGCCACTTTGACGGACAGCACCGCTGAAAACCAGGGCATTGTCATCTGCGCACCCGACAAAGGCGCCACGCCCTTTGCCAAGGCTATCTACGAAAACTACCTCCGCGAAACCAGCGGAATGCTCCTGAAGGGCACCCCCAGCCTCCTGGTCATGACCAAGGAACGTACTGGCGAACGACAGGTCGCAATCACCGCCGCCGATACCAGCCCCACCAAATTGGAAGACATCAAGGGTCGTGAAGTCGTGGTCTGCGATGACATGGTCCGCACCGGCGGAACCATCGTGGCGTGCTGCAAACAGCTCAAGGCCGCAGGCGCCTCCCGAGTCCTCTTCGTCGTTACACACTTCAACTCCTCCCAGGAAGTCAAGGAAAATCTCAATGACGACGTGGTGGACGATATCATCACCACCGATACTCTCCCAAATATCCTCAATCGAGATATGCAGGGACGCCTCCGCAAAAAAATGCTGGTCCTCAAAATCTCCCGCTGGATTGTCAACTACCTCCGCAATGGCATCTTGAAACTGGATGTCCCCGAATACCGTCCCGCATATACTGTGGATATCTCCCGAAAGAATCCATATTGGGCCGAAAATCAGGACCTGCGGGATAATCTGTAGTATACTACACCAGAACATACCTGGTTTTCCAGGTTCATCACCCCCGAATGAATTTTCTTCGGGGGTTTTTTCTTTTCTTTATATATCCTTATATATAGAGAAAATTCCCCAATGGTTTCCAGAGCATTTGAAAATTGCCCGATAATTGCGTTATATTAAGAGAGTCTCGCGCGAAATTTTTCGATAGTGTAGTTTAGTTAATTTGTACAAAACCTGTACATAACTTGTCAATAACCCTGTACATTCGCCTGTAGACAACTTTTTCTACAGAGTTATCTACGGAAAAAGTACAGCGTTATCTACACATAGAATTTCTTCTGTTACAATAGGTTACATTAGGAATCTACAGAAACCGCGTCCTCTACTATTACTGAATTTCTTTCAAATCAATAAAAATAGGAGCCCTGTAAATGAATTTCATTGTCAACACCGAAAAGTTCTCCTGTGGTCTTCGTCGTGTGATGAGTGCTGTCTCCAGCAAATCTCTGAATGCGATGTTGAACAACGTCCTTTTGGAAGCGGAAGGCGATACCCTTTATCTGACGGCCTACGACATGGAGCTCCGGATCAAGACTGCGGTTCCTGCCACTGTCAATCAGCGTGGTGCCATTGCGGTTCCCGCCAAGAAATTCAGTGACATTGTGAATGCGTTGCCCATGGGTGATTTATCCTTTGAGACGAGTGCAGAGAACAGCAAGGAGATTTTCCTGAAGTGCAACAAAGCGAGCTACAAGATGTACGGCCAGGATGCCGCTGCCTTCCCCGCTGCCGAGCCTTTTGCCGAGGAGTGGTCCTTTGGCATTGGCGGCAAGGAGCTGGTGGATTGTCTTTGCAAGACTTCTTATGCCCGCAGTGAAGACGAATCCCGTCAGGCCTTGAATGGCGTCTTGGTCTCCATCCGTGGCGGTATGCGGACCATCGCCGCCAGCGATGGCCGCCGTCTGTCCCTGGTTGAGCATTCCATCGAGGCTCCCGCGGAAGGCGATGCCAACGCCATTGCCCAGCCCACTCAGGAAGGCGAGTTCATTCTGCCCAACAAGGTAGTCATCGAACTGACCAAATGCGTGGATCAGAGCAAGGCGGTCATGGTCCATCTGACCCACACCATGGCAGTCTTCGAAATTGGCGACACAGTCCTGACCAGTAAATTGGTGGACAAGACTTATCCCAACTACCGCTCTGTCATCCCCGTCAATTTCCGCAACAGCGTTTCCATCCCCAGGGCACTTTTTGCCGATGTGCTGAAGCGCGTCCGCATGATGGTCAGTGAAGCCGAAGGCAGTGCCTCCGTCACTCTGAATATCGCCGAGAACTCCATGATCATCTCCGCTACTTCTCAGGAATTCGGTGATGCACGGGAAGATATCGACGTGGAACTCTCTGGCGAGCCCATCACTATCGCCTTCAATCCACAGTATCTGTCGGATCCCCTGAAATCCCTCACCTGCGACAAGTTCGTCCTGAAATACAACGACGGCGTCACTCCCGTTGAAATGACTGGCGACGAGGGCTTCATCTACATCCTCATGCCCATGCGCGGTAACTAGTTTTTTCGTAAATTGGCGAAAAAAGTCCCCTTTTCTTTGGAAATCGGGACTTTTTTTATTCATTCGCCTTGATTTTTCCATTAAAATAATTAAAATAAGAGTGATGGATTATCGAGTGGTAGGATTGTGCACGGATGGTATTCGTGTAGAATTCTGCGAATACGAATGGAATTTCCCCTCAAAAACATAGGGAACACATAGAAAATGACCGCTTTCTGGAAGAAAATTCTCTCTTACGTCCTGCTTTTTAGTGCATTCTGCTTCATTACCGGTAATGGCATGATGGTTCAGAACGCATGTGCCCAGGATGCCGATGAGGAAACTGCCGTCTCTGAAGAGGAAGCCACTGCCGAAGAGAGTGCGGAAGAAGAAGGCGAAGTCGCCGAAGAGACCGTGGTGGAAGAGCCGGTTTCCAAGCCAGTTTTGGGTCCCGATCCCAACGCAAAGGGCTCCGAAGCCTCCGATTTCATGCACTGCGCCACGGACGAAAAGGCCACCGATTTGGATTTGGAAGCTCTGCTGACGGATTCCCAGCGCAAGTATATCGATGTCACAGCCAAGCTTCCCGACCAGGCCAAGAACAAGGGCGCCATCCTGAAACTGGGTAACGAGGTTATCCAGCTGGCAAACCAGGTCCTTCCCGCAGAAGTCCTGCAGGAAAACCGTGGCGAAATCATCCGCTTCCATATCTGGATCAAGGCTGATGAGAATACTGCTGAAAAGAATCTGTGGAATGGCGCGCCCTCTCTGCTTTTCAAACTCTATGACGACAATGGCAACCAGGTTGCATCCGTTGCCAGTTCCTTCAAGACTCGTGGCACCTATCCCTGGCACAACTACTATGTGGATTTGCAGCTGCCCCGCAATTTTGCCTTGAGCGGCAAGGTCAAGGCCTCCACCAACAGCGACTCTCTGTTGAACATCCTAGGCATGAACTCCGATGTGAAAAATACCCAGCCTGGTCTCTATCTGACTCTCACCAACCTGGGCGGCGGTACTGCCTGGTTCGGCGGAATGACCTACGAGCGCATTGACGCCAAGGCGCATAACCGCTCTGACAAGTGGCTGGATGACGCCACCGCATCCATGGCGCCCAACCCCCAGTATGATGAACTGCCCATGATGCTCTTCTTCGGACTGGATACCAAACTGCCCTGGCGTTTCCTGGAAGGCAATGCCGCCTACAAGGACATCCGCAGCATCGAAGGCGTGAAGGCCTATCTGGCTTCCGCAAAGGATGACTGGTTCCAGATGCAGAAAGGCGTCGCACGTCTGCCTTACCTCTTCGTTACCGCGGACGTCCTGCAGTTGACGGATGGCTTTGAAGAAGGCTGGATGGATGCCATCCGCTATGATTTGGAAGCCGCACAGGATTCCAAGACGGGCTTCTGGACCATCAATGGCACCCCGAACCTGCTGGTGACCTACGCGCTGGTTACCCAGTGCTTCAGCCCCATGTCCATCAATCATGCGGACCGCAAGGCCACTCCCACCCCCTGGAATGCCACTTCTCCTGAGGCGACTGTCCGCTTCGCCGCCGAAATGGTCAAGACCCTCCTGGCAGAACGGGTCACCGATACCCCCGCCTGGAATAACTTCGCTTTCCAGGGTAAGGACATCCCTGGTGTTGCAAACAAGACTGACCTCCTGGCCACTTCTGCCGCAGTCCAACTGCTGGTCCGTGCCAAGGAACAGCTCACTCCCGAAGACAAGGAATACGATCTGGCAGAGAATGCCATCAAGGCCGCATACGAGTACGCCATCGGCACCTACGTCCTGAAAAATCAGAAGAATCTCTGGAGAGACAACAGCGCCACGGGTTCCATCGCACTCTCCCCCGAAGGCATGTTCGAACTCTTTGACGTCACCAGCGTTCTGGAAAATCGCATCAACGACTCCCTGCCTCTGCCCAAAGTCTCCTGCGAACGCCGCGGTGGCGCGGGCCTCGGAAAGGCCATTGTCTCTTGGGATGGCAGTGACAAGGAATTGGTTGCAGTCCGCATCTACGCCGCTCCCGATGAAATTAACCCCAGCCTCATCTCCGAAAAACACCTCATCGGTGTCCTGGAGAAACCAAATGCCGCACCCAAAGCACAGGATCCCCTGATGCTCGTCTATCGTATGGCTAATGCCGCCAAACTCCAGTGGGGAGTCACTCCCATGGACTTCGGCGCAGAATACGTGACGGAAAAACTCGCGAATCTCGCGAAATTCCTGGGCGGCACAAAGCGCTTGACGGTAGGTACTGCCGGCGAGAAATCCGTGACCATGAACGTCGCTTCTCCCATCGCCTTCGGTTACAAAGAAGACGAGGCGGAGAGTGTCAATATAAAAATCTACGCGGCAGGTGTCAACGCCTTTGGCGAAATCACCCGTTGCATCCCCCTCGATGCCGAGAACAGCGAGGAATAGAAAACCGAGATAGACCCCGATTCCTAGTACGGACAGCTCAGGACGACTTGCATCCACAGGTCGTCCTTTTCCCGCATACTACGACCATACTTTGATTCCAACCAAAAGGGATGGCTGAGTAATTCCCACAACTTTCTGTGGTGCAGTCACTTCATCCCGATGAAACGCATCCATAACGAGCTGCCCCGAACCGACCGACCCCATATCTCCTTCTCCTATTCCTTTCCATTCCCGGCGGGAGTTTTGCCAAATGAAGACAAAATCAATCCGCCATTTTACATTGGTAGAATTGCTTACCGTGGTTGTCGTCATGACAATCCTCGGTAGCATTACCATTCCACTCTATAATCGTTTGATGACCGGTTCCGCCGTATCCTACGCAAACCGACTCATTAACTCGCAACTCAATATGGCACGCGTCCATGCGTGCAGAAAACGCAAGCCCGTGGCCGTGCTGTTCGCAGATTATGGACTGACGTGGAAGTCTTCTCTAGACGACGTTGAGAAGCTGCAGTTTGCCCAGCGGGCATTCCGATGCGCGTATGTAAAACCCAGTACCACGACTCCTGGCGACTGGGATTTTGATTGCTGGGTAGAGGGCTCCAAGTGGGAATTCCTGCCCCGCGGCGCATTCTTTACCTTCCCCGTTCCCACAGGTGGCACGGAGGCGAATTTTGACGAACACGCGGTCCATAACTACACTTCTCCCAAATCCGAAGAAGCAAAGAAGGGCCTCTATCCCGTCAATTCCGCTGGATATTCGGTCAGGACTGTGACTGATGACGAAGAGCACTATTTTGATGACTGCAACTTCAAGTTCGCCATCATCTTCCAGGAAAATGGCCGTCCCGTGGAAGTGAGTTATTCTGCGTCCGTGTCCTCCACGCCTCGTGTTCGCATTGCGGAGGGCATTGTTTCCGACGTCAGCAACGCCAACGGCGCCACCGTCGTCAAATACAATCCCTACAACTACATGATCTCCACGGTAAATCGCTACACTGGCGCGGTGTCTACCAAGGCCCCGGAGATTGAATAAGAGCAGAAGGAGGAAAAACATCATGAAAAAGCTTCTGCATAAGAATTTCTTTACGTTGGTGGAGGTCCTGATTGCCATGGGTATCTGCGTGGTGGGACTCTGCAGTGTGGTTGTCTTCTTCCCCATCGGCGCAAATGCCTCCCGTAATGCCTCCATGGCTTCCTACGCGGCAACTGTGGCCGAACAAATCCTGGATTTCGCAAAATTCTGCATTGAGACGGATTTGGGTATTGAACAGGATGTCCGTGGAACAAATTTATCCAATATCGCTTTCCGGTATTTCACCAGCCCCACGGGCTTGGTGATATCTCCCACAAACGACTGGAAAGGATGGGATCCCAATGACCCGTCGACGTATCATGAGACTTATCCAGTGCCAAATGACAAATATAAGGAAGAGCCTTATGATCAAGTCTCATTGGATTACCTTCTGGGAAAAATCAAGGAATCGAATGATAATGATCCCGCGGGTGTTGCTGCCGCTAGTATCACTCCCTTCAGCAAGGGCATGACGCGATACATCCTGAATATGCTCAAGACGGTCACCAATGACGATTTCGCCAAGGTGACTTCGGAAATCACACCCTACAAGAACAACGTCTTCTACGCGCGCTTTGTCTCAAGAGACATGAACAAGGAAGCAGGCAATGACAACGAAGATTCGGTCTATTCCGATTTCGACTGCTATGCAAGCCTTTGGGCGACGCCGATTGCTGCCGGTTCAGGCGTAAATCAATACATTCCTTACGCAGTTCGTCTCCATGTGACGGTTTCCTGGCCGGCGGATCTAGAATACGAGAATCGCCAGAAGCGTGAATTCACCATGGATGTCTTCAAGCAATACTAGAAAGAGAGAGGTAAAAAAGATGACAAAGCATAACTTTACCCTCTTGGAAATCATGGTCGCCGCAGCGGTGTTGGTGATCATGATGAGCTTCATTTTCCAGTTCACTTCCAGTGCTCAGAAGCTCTGGAAGACCAACGCGGGTCGTACCGAGATGTCAGAAGCCATGGATGTGGTCTTTGATCTCCTGAACGACGATTTCGAGAATATGTATGTGGTCCCTCCCGAGCAGGACTTGGATGCCCAGGCGGGATGGTATTGCATGCATAAAAAGTCGGGAAGCGCGGATTATCCCTTTGCCAATGTCAAGGGATACAACCTGGAAGACCTCTGTTTCTTTACTCAGGACAATGATGGAAGCGGAATTTATCCCGTGCGCTACCACTTCAGACCCGCACAGGATCCCAATGACCCCGAAATCGGCGCGGGAAAGCTCTATCGCTTCGAGAATAAGGACAATACCTGGGACAAAATCGCGGAGGATTTCGAGGATTCCTCCAGAGGTGGCGACCCCGCCTGGTATGTTCCTCTGAAGAAATACGCTTCTGGCGATGATATTCCTGAGGGTTACTCCGTGGGCGATATCAAGTGGCCAGTCTATGACGAAGAGAACCTCATCGCCGAAAATCTCCAGTCTGTTCAAGTCTTCTCCAGCGCCGCCGTGGATCCCGTGACGGGAGATAAAATCACTGCTTCTGACATGCCGTTGATGGAACTCCCTCAAGGAATCACCGTCACCCTCATCATGTCCGTGCCTAGGAACCTAAGAGGCACCGAGGCGAAGGTAATCAAAGACGGTGAAGTGGTCAAGACCACCGACCGCGCCATGACACGCGTCTACATGCTGAAGAACTAGATTTTTCGAAGGCAATCCGCCTTCGCCTTTGACATTGATTGACTGCCAGGCAGTCCTTTTCATAAATAGAAAGAATGCGGTTCCTGTGATGAAATCACATGGCTTCCGCCTCACATCATAAATTTTTAGAACGATGAACAACATCCAGAGAAATCCAAATGAGCGGGGTTCCGCGATCCTCTTGGTCCTGGGCTTCCTCTCGCTCCTCCTGATGATGGCGATGATTTTCGCCACCACTGGCAGAAATGCTCAGATTGTGGCGGACGCGAAGGCCGATGAGACCAACGCGCAGCTCCAGTCCCGCTCCGCCGTCACCCAGGGACAGGAAGCGGTTTTCTTCCTCCAGAACAAGGGTAATATCCTCGGTAGCACCGATACCGACCTGCAGGATTGTCTGCCGGAAAATATAGACATTGAGCAGTCCCCGACCGAGTTGGATTCTGAGGCGAATTACACCTTAAACAAGAAAGGCAAGGAACTCTATTACGGGACTACGGGTGACATCAACGATAAACTCCTGGGTGTCCAGCCATACGTTGGTTACACCACGGATCAGCTGCCCACCAGCTGGCGTTTCCTGGCATTCTACGGCGAATTGGCAAAAGATGCAAGCACCTCCACGCCCTTCGGTATCACTACCACCAATCCCTACCAGTCCATCTACTACTCCCATCATACCGATGCGGCTGCGTTGGACAACTATTATGATGAAGTAGCCAAGCAGGGTGAAAACAGCCTCTACGAAATCGTGAAGGCGACGCCCTTGGGCAATCTCTATTTTGAGGCTTGCCAGGATCCCGTCAATACCTCTCTTAATCATTTTGAGGAACTCCTGAAAAACAACATTGCCACCCAGCTCCAATTCCGGAATTTCTTCCAGGAAGACCCCGAGGATCATTCGGAGCATGTCTTCTCCCGCCAGGGCTTCATCATGTTCAACGAGGGTTCCAAATTCGACGTGAACCGATTGGTCTCCCCAAAGATGAAGGGCGAGGATGACGAACCTTATGTGCCTTTCATCGGCGGAGATGGCACGGTGCCTGAAGAATTGGGCGTTCTGACTCTCGGTGCACCCGGAACTGGCCTGAATATCGATGTTAAGCCTGGGCGCAGCACATTCGCCATCATGGGACGAAAGTATAATTCAGGGGAGTATACCTCCGATGCTCTTTTTACCACCATTGAAGAGGATTTGACTCTCCAATATGGTCTCCATCCCGCAGAATTACAGACTCGTATTGTCGGAAGCGATATCGTCTATGAAAAATCCCTGACGCGCAAAAAGAATGACATGCCCGCCCGGTGGTTCAACTACGAACAGCTCATCGGCAATGATGATACCAAGGATGAGATCAAGAAAGACATCTTCACTTTGGGTGTGGAGTGCGGCGTGGATGACCGGGAACTCCGCTTCAATGGGCAGTATGCCAATATGCCTGAACTGCTGGCTAGCATCGGGACAACAATTGACACCGATGGCGATGGCAACCGGGATGCTCTGGAATTGACTGCCGATGGGAAAATCGCCTCCTTGGAAACAAAAAACAGCTACCTGGCCAAGACAAATGTCGCCTTCCCATGGGGACTGTATTGCACCGAAGCGACTTGCCAGCTCTTCGATGCATCTCTTGGAACGACATCCGTTACTTGGGATACAATCGGAAAAAAACTCTCGGCAGTGGCAAATGAAAATACCCTGAAAAACTACGCCAAGCATTTCTTTGTCAACCACTTGGGATTAAATTACGATCCTAGCGATGCAAAGAAAATCTACCTCTTCAAGGATGGTTCAAACGATAAGACTCTGGATGTCTTCGCCAATCTCACCGACTTCTGCGATAGCGATTACGCCGCCACGTATTTGGCGACCTACAATGGTTCCAACAGACTGGCTTTCAACACCGCATCCCTGGCGGTTGCCCCACAAAGCAATGCTATTCCCGCAAACAAAACCACCAAGGAACCCACTCTCTGTGGCAACGAGCGTGTCCCCGCCATCGTGGGCGTCAATGTCTCCATCGAGGCTAAGAGCGGCACGACGATTACAAACCAACAAAACAATACCCACATGTTGGGGGCAGTGCTTTCCTCCAAAAAAGCGTATACTTACCGTGCCACAGTGAATGCGGGAAATTTAGTCTATACTCCTCGCGTTACTCTTTCCTTGCAGAATTTCTTCAATGAGACCTTGGACAAGACCAATCAAAAATACCGCGTGATTGTCAAGGGTCGTATCCAGCCCATCCTGCTGGCAAAGAAGGTCTATGTGAGACACTATACAGCTGCGCCTGCAACAACTCATTACTGTGAAACGCAATACGGCAATGCCATGCTTTTCCTGGGTAGCAGTTCAACGATGGACGCGGTTCAGACGACCTCGAGCTTTGCAGGCAACACCAATTCTACGGATTACGGTCTGAATAACGGCTCCGAAAATTCATCTGTTCTCAGTCGTCTTAAGACCAACGGCTGGAATTTCCAGCTCGACCAGACCTTTAATGTGGATCGTACGTCATTTGCACCCTTGGAAAATCAGTCCGTGGAACTCGTGTTTAACGATATGACGGTGGCCGTCCAAAAGCAGTATTCTAACAATGCTACCTCATATCCCCAGGAAATCCCCATGGGTAACAACTATTACTATTACTGCACGGGCACGGGTTATGCGGTCCAGATTGAGAAGATCGAGGTCCTGGTCCATAACAACGAATGCGACGGTGCGGCGGACGTCAGCGAGCTGGTCTATGCCGAGACCGGTTCTGGCAATGCGGAATTGAGCGTGGTCTATGCCTCCAAGGGCAATGAGAATTACCAAGACGGCAATCTGAACTACTACAATCCCAATGGCAGTGCCACTTTGGCGAATTACGCCACTTTGACTGGCATCACCTGCAAGGATCCTCGGATGAACCACCTGAACAACCAGTGGATTTGGTTCATCAACCACCCCATGAAGAGCAATTCCTCCTACTTTGACAACACCAGCACCACTTACTGCTATCGCGTGCAGGATGGCAAAAAGGGGCTTGTTCGGGAAGGCATCACCAGAAGTGCGGCTGGTTCGGCGGCGCGCCAGAGCACCTTGGCGAAGCTCTCCCTCTATACCGTCCAGCAGGCACTCCAGTATACCAACGGCGCGGCCAAGGACTGGGAGCCCGATTTCAATCCCGGGAATATGGTTCCCGCTGCATCTGGCAGCTACTACAAGAGCACGATGGCCAACACCGTCTCCACCTACTTCATCCCCAACAGCCCCATCTCCTCCCTGTGGCAGTTGGGCGCCATCCATCGTGGTAAGGAAGGACAGACACTCAATCTCAAGAGCTTCGGATTAAGTGACGACACCAATAAACGGTATACCTATAGCGACGGCGATGCCTGGATTCTGGATTACCTGAAGTTGAATGAGCTGAATCCCAATAGCGGTATCCGTGGTAAATTCAATCCCAATTGCTTCAACAGGGGCGCTTATCGTTACCTCTTTGCCAACATCCCTGCTAATCCGGATGCCAATGACACCATGATTTACGCAAATGGTTTCTATGATCCGGATACCACAGAGGTCAAGAGAAACACCTATTTCACGGATTACATTGATGCTACCAAGACTGGCGGCGAGAACCTGGAAGAGAAAGTCTTCCGCTTCAAGGACTACACGCAGGTCTCCGGAGCGGACGGCATCCTGGCCGCACAGTCCTGGAGCCCCGTCCAGGCATTCTTCAATTTCGTGGAAGTGGATGGCGGAATTGGGACTAGTTCCGTTCGTACCGGGACCGCTCCTACGACTTTCCAGTGTAACGACCGTCAGGCCGAGTCCCTCATCGGATGCACCGCGGGATTGCTTTCCACGCGCTACGAGGTCTTCACCGTCATCGCTGTGGGACAGAGCGTGAAGTACATCATGAATGCAGAAGATATGGATAACATGATGACAGCCAATGACGTTGATAAGACCAACGCTTCTGAACGGAAGGATTTCTTGAACAAACACTTTGTCAGCCCCATCGAAATCGATTTCGAAAAGAGTAGCACCAAATACCGCGAGTGGTACTCCATTCTTTCCACGCAGGTCCGGGAGGTCACCTTCGTCCGTGACTGCTGGTTCGGCAAGATCAAGGTTCTGAAATCCCGTCTACTGTAAGGATTTTTCATCATGACACGTCATTCATTTACACTGACCGAGTTGTTGGTGGTCATCGCCATCATCGTCATTTTGGCGGGCATTCTGATTTCGGGTATTGGCTATGCGGGTCGTCGTGCCGATGAGGCCAAGACCAAAGCCACTATGCTGGAATTCGAGAATGCCCTGGATAAGTTCAAGTCCGAGAAGGGGTACTACCCCGTGTGTAAGGATGCCTCGGATGTCAAGTTCGAGTTTGATTCAGACGGTCATCTCAAGCTGGTGCTGGGCAGCAAGGACAATAAATTCTATGACAAGACCACCAAGCGGGATTACATGTCTGTGCAGAATGCCGGTGAATTGACGGATCCCTGGGGCAATGCCCTCCAATACCAGTGCCCTGGAACTCACAACAAAACCAGCTACGACCTCTGGTCAAAGGGTCGGGATGGAAAGAGCAGCACGGAAGACGAAAAGCTAGACGATGTGGTGAACTGGGGTTCTGCCCAGTAAGCCTTTGGACGACGAGAAATCATACATAAACACATAGAAACTCAACTGGATTCATAAACCATGAAAAAGCACTCCTTCACATTGACGGAATTGCTGATGGCCATTGGCATCATCGTCATCCTGGCCGCCATTGCAATTCCCACCACCGCCTCCGCCATCAAGAAGGCCGAACAAGCCAAGGCAAAGGCACAAATGCAGGAATTGATCAACGCCCTCAAAAACTACGAAAATACCTAC
Source organism: Lentisphaeria bacterium UBA1724 (assembly GCA_002315885.1). Classification (GTDB taxonomy): domain Bacteria; phylum Verrucomicrobiota; class Lentisphaeria; order Oligosphaerales; family Oligosphaeraceae; genus UBA1724. Next base: position 4,117 of record DCIO01000087.1, on the reverse strand, counting down.
GGCTCCTTCCCCTTCCGTAAGCTTATCAAGGCTATTCCCGGTGCGACAATCCAAGATGGCACTTTGAGTGACAACGGACAGCTGAAAGCAATCTACGACACTGCCTACCCCGAATTGATCAAAGTCCTTCAGGGGCAAAAAGACGTCACGATTGGTTCGACAACCGTGACTGTCAATCCTCGTAAGATTCAGTTCCTGGATGTGCAGGGCAATACCGAGGGTGAATTCCTGGATCCTTGGGGCAATGCCTACTACATGACCTTTGATATGGATGGCGATGGCAAAACCAAGGTCGACAAATGCCGTCCCTGTGGGCTGAAGGTGGAAGGCGATATCATTCGCACGGATATCATCATTTGGTCCAGAGGGCCCGATGGAAAGCACAGCAACACATTGGGTGACGACTCCAATGCCGACAACGTCTACTCCATCCCTGTGGATTTTGACAAGGGCGATGGCACTTTCTATCCCAGCCGATAATGACTTTGGGAGGACTTTAGGATGAAAAAGAGCAATTTTACTCTCATTGAGCTCCTGACGGTGATTGCCATCATCGCCATCTTGGCGGGACTCCTGCTGCCTGCCGTGAACCGCGCACGGGCCTCTGCCCAGAAGACTGCCTGCATGAACAACCTCTCCCAGCTGGGAAAGGCCGAAGCACTCTTCTGCGGTGACAACAAGGAAAAGACCGTCCCCGTGGATTATTTCAATCAGAAGTACAACTACTTTTCTGGTGTCTGGAGCTATGCGGGAGAGACCGAAAAGATCTTCTTCTGTCCCATGGATCCAAATGAAACCGAGAAATACTCGACTCTCATTGACTCCAAGAACGATACGAAAGTCGCGATTCATTCGGGCTACACCATTAACGGCTATGCGGCCGCAGGTGGCAAATTCGGTGTCCATTATGCCAGTGGCACAGAGACGAAATACACGAATGCCGTGAAGCGCTGGCTGGCCTTTGCGGCGATTAAGAATCCCTCCAAGACCATGTCTTTGGCAGAAGGCGGCATTTGGCAGCGTTCACTGGTGGACGGAAGCAATCCAGGCTCTGGAATCCATGGTGGACTTGGAGTGGCGGTCGCCGGCGCATACGGGCAGAAGATTTCTTCGTCTTCCACATTTGCCAGTTTCTGTGACGGCGGAGCCTACCCGTTGTTCAATACTCTGATGCATGGTGGAGATGGAAACTACCTGTATATGGACAGCCATGTCGCATCTCTGAAACCCGAAGAATTCGAAGAAGAGCTTTCTCTGTCTGATACAAGCAAATCCTGCTGGATTCGCGAGTAGTTTTTGATGCGTGAACACAAAGGAAATACAACCATGAAAAAGAATACTTTTACCCTCATTGAGCTCCTGACGGTGATTGCCATCATCGCCATCCTGGCAGGACTTCTTCTGCCCGCAGTAAACCGCGCCCGCGCCGCAGGTCAGAAGACCGCCTGCTTGAACAACCTCTCCCAGTTGGGAAAGGCCGAGGCACTCTTCATGGGCGACAACAAGAACAAGACGGTCCCTGCGGATTATCTGGATGACAAGCGGTACAATTACGTTGCTTGCGTATGGCAGTATGTGGGCGAAACCGAAAAAATCTTCCAGTGCCCCAATGATACAGGGACTCGAATCAAGGAAGATGGCTCTGCTTCCTCCTCCCGCTGGGTTACTTGCACCTGGAACACTTCGACGGGGGCTCCCGATCTGAAGAAACAAATGGATGTTAGCTATATCATCAATGGCTTCCCTACTGGTAAGTATGGTGTTCACTGGTATGGCGGTGGAAAGAACAAGTACACGGAATCAATCAAATACTGGCTGCCTCAAGGCGCTATCCAGAATCCTTCCAAGATGATGTCCATCGCAGAAGGCGGCGTTCTTCAGGGCTGGAATGCCGCGGGTATCTATGGCGGTATGAAGCAGGACGGCGCGGATTTGATGGGTGCAAACCATAGTTTCGGCGTGCCAATTCCTACTAAACTCAATGCCACCGTGCTGACTGCCGCCCTCGGCACTGGCGAAGGCAGCAAGTTCTTTGGCACTGTCGCCCACGATGGCAATCTCAACTGCCTCTATGTGGATGGACACGTGATGTCCCTCAAGGAAGATGAACTCATCGACGAAGTCTGCGGTCCCAACGGCAATGACGGCTGCTGGATGGCAAACTTCTAATCGTAAGTCGTTGACAACACTTTGCGGGGATTTTTGCTCCGCATGTCGAAAAACAGGATACCAAGAACCCCTAGGTGGGGAGTTTCTCGCCAGGGGATAGGAATAACCCTTCAAACATAGAAAACATCATGAAACACAACTCTTTTACCCTCATTGAACTCCTGACGGTGATCGCCATCATCGCCATCCTGGCGGGACTCCTGCTCCCCGCAGTGGGCCGCGCACGCGCCACTGCACAGGGAACAGCCTGTGCCAACAACATGAATCAGATGGGCAAGGGCGAGCAACTCTTTGCCATTGACAACAAGCAGAAGTCCGTTCCTTCGGAAGCTTTCAATGTGGAATACAACTATGTCTATAGCCTGTGGGATTATGTGGGAAAAGGCCCAGAAGTCTTCAAGTGTCCGGTTGGTTTGAAAGACGATACCCAGGTCTTTACGTTTAAGACTGACGCACAGGATGCGTTTAAGTTTAGCTACTATGTCAATGGTCTCCCGAATCAGCAGCAAGTCGGCGTTCACTGGAGCTGCGGCTGGGTCAGTGGAACAACCAAGAAGAAGGATGCACTTCGCTGGTGGCTGAGCCTCTCTTCCATTGACCGTCCGTCCAGCATGATGAGTCTTGCGGAAGGCGGAAAGACCATTGCTGGCGCTGCGTGTTATATCGGTCTTCCTGCTGCGGATGTAGATGCGAAGTTGGTGGAAGCTAGTTTCAAGACAGTCGATGGTACCGACGGCTATTACAAGGGTCAAATGAACATGGAAGCCCATGGAAAAGTTGCGAATTATCTCTATCTTGATGGCCATGTGGAGTCTCTCAACATCGAGGATGCCGCGGACAAATTCATGGGTTCCAAGACTGATCATTCCGATTCCTGCTGGTATTTCAAGCATTAATACCTAAGTAATTTCGATAATTGCAGGCGGGAATCATTATTTACGCCTGCATAAGTGTCAAACAATAAAAACTTTCTTACAACCATGAAAAAGAATACTTTTACCTTGATTGAGCTTTTGACCGTGATTGCGATTATCGCCATTTTGGCTGGATTGTTGTTGCCTGCCGTGAATGGCGCCCGTAACAAGGCCCGCGCCACCCAGTGCACCAACAACCTGAAGAACATCGGTCTGGCATGCATTCAGTATTCCGACGATTACAAGGGCTTCGTTCCTCCTGCTATGTCTCAGATCGAAACCACCAAGATTACTCTTGGCTGGAAGTGCTGGGCCGTTGGCCTCTATCCCTATCTGGGAATGAGCTATGGCGCGTCCCATGCGGAACTCACCAAGAGCGTCCTGGCATGCCCCTCCAGCAATTTCGACAGCTCTCAGTGGCATGAGGCGGTCTGCACGGGCTATACCACCAACCCCCTCTTCACCGATACCAAGGGACAGATCACCGATGGAATGAATCCTGGTTCTCCCAACATGTTCATTCCTCTCAAGTTGACCCGCGCGAAGTATACCTCCACCGCATTCATGGCTAGCGATGCCTGCGCGAATTTCGGTGACGTGAAGGTCGACAGCGGTGTCGCCGCTCCTCTCACCATTGCCCCCATCGCAAACATCATCAAGGCGAACTCGGGTTTACTGGGTTCCGCCTCCGCCAGCACAAAGGCTCAGCAGCTCACCACCGAGGCCACCTACGGTAACTATCGTGACTACGTGAAGCCCGACAGAGCGGGTGACAGTGGTTCCGAATGGGTCCACAGCAATGCCATCAACGTGGTCTTTGCCGATGGTCACTGCGGTTCCATCAAGGGCGATGCCGGCATCACCTACGGCGATGTCCTGCCATACTGATTCTCCTGATTTAGCATAATCACAACAAAGGCGCTTTTCCTGCTCGGAGAAGCGCCTTTGTCAATTTTCGTAAAAGCAGGATTTGTTGAGGAAACAGTATAACTCCCCTCCCCTCATCCGTCGCAGTCAACAGCAAGGTAATGTAG
>DCIO01000033.1:16584-18109 GCA_002315885.1 Lentisphaeria bacterium UBA1724 | reverse complement strand
TTCTTCTCGACCGTTTGTGCGGGAGGGGAGGGGCGCGACGGCGAACGCCTGCCTTACCACAAATCGTCGATGGGCGGAATTATTCGGATGGACGAGGATTGAGTTTTTAATATTTGTCATAAATTGTCATATTGTGTGCTATATTATCTGAACTTTACAGGATTTTTTGCAAATAAACAACAACTAAGGAAGAACTGCCATGTCGGATGACATTGAGATGAAGGAAGGGAGCCAGTCTGTGGAAGCTGGTGTTGAGAAGATGTTTTTGGGTGAAGACGCCGGTGATTTGGTGGTGGAAGAAGGTTCCGCCTCTGGCAAAGAAGAGCGTCTGGCGAAGTTTTTGGCTGCTGCGGGGATTGCCTCCCGTCGCAGTTGTGAGGAGTTGATTGAGGAGGGTCGTGTCACGGTGAATGACGAGGCTGTGACCTCTCCCGCGTACAATGTGGATCCCGAGAAGGACGTGGTTCGTTTTGAGGGTCGCATTGTTGAGTCCCATCCCCAGGGCAAGATCTATATTCTGTTGAACAAGCCCGTTGGCTACACCTGCAGTGCGAAGGACGAGCATGCGGAGAAGTTGGTCTTCGAGTTGATTCCCCAGCGTTTTGGTCGTCTCTTCACGGTTGGTCGTCTGGACCGTGATTCCGAGGGTTTGCTGATTCTGACCAACGATGGCGATTATGCCCAGAAGATCATGCATCCCTCCCGCCAGATTTTCAAGCGTTACTATGTGGAATGCGAGGGACAGTTCACCACCAGCCTGCGCCGCCGCATCATCGAGGGCTTCTATGACAATGATGAGTTCATCCGCGCGTTGAATGTGGAGGAGAAGAGTGTCCAGAAGGGCCATTGCTCCCTGATTTTCACCCTGGGTGAAGGACGCAAGCGGGAAGTGCGTCGTCTGTGCAAGGACGTGGGGCTGGAAGTCCAGGTGTTGCGCCGTATTTCCATTGGTGCGCTGGAGATGGATGACAAGTTGAGCACTGGCACCTGGCGTTTGATGACTCCCGCCGAGCAGGAGCAGGTCTTTGCGAAGGTGACTCTTCCTGAGCAGGCGGCCTCCTCGGATCCCCGTCCCTACTGGCAGAAGCCCCGTCCCACGGAGCGTGCGCCTTTTGACCGCAAGCATCGTCCCTTCCTGGCCAGTCCCTATCCTGAGAAGAAGCGTATGGATGAGGAAGAAGAGCGCGGTGGTTTTGGCGAGCGTCGTTCCTTCGGGGACCGGAAGCCCTTTGGCGACCGCGACCGCAGACCTTTTGGCGACCGTGACCGCAAGCCCTTTGGTCGCAAGCCTTTTGACCGTGACCGCAAGCCCTTTGGTGAGCAGGAAGAGCGTCGTCCCTGGTATCAGGAGGACGAAAGCGTGACCAATGATGCGTCTCGTTCCTTCGACCGCGAGGATTCTTTCGGTGGCGAGGAGCGTTCCTTCGACCGCAAGCCCTTTGACCGCGATCGCAAGCCTTTTGGTGACCGCAAGCCTTTTGGTCGCAAGCCCTTCGATCGCGACCGCAAGCCTTTCGACCGCGAC
>DCIO01000033.1:12342-16485 GCA_002315885.1 Lentisphaeria bacterium UBA1724 | reverse complement strand
TTCGACCGCGACCGCAAGCCCTTCGGTCGTAAGCCCTTCGGCGACCGCGACCGCAAGCCTTTTGACCGCGACCGCAAGCCCTTCGGTGGCAGACCCTTTGATCGTGACCGCAAGCCCTTCGGTGGCGAAGAAGGCGGAGATTTCGGTGGCGAGGAGCGTTCCTTCAACCGCGACCGCAAGCCCTTCGGACGCAAGCCCTTTGGCGACCGCGACCGCAAGCCCTTCGGCGACCGCGACCGCAAGCCCTTCGGCGACCGCGACCGCAAGCCCTTTGGGGACCGCGACCGCAAGCCCTTCGGCGGTCGTGAAGGCGGTTTCGGTGGTGGACGCAAGCGTTTTGGTGACGAAGGCGGTGACCAGGGCGGTCGTCAATTCCGTCCCGGCCGTCCTCCCCGTTCCTGGCGCTAATGCTGGAATAGGGATCCCCCTACTTCCTTCATTAAGAAGAGGGGGCATGGGGGAAACCTCCCCCATCCTTATAAATAATTAAGCATTAAGCATCAAGCATTAAGCATTGAGAAAGGTGTCTCGGGGCGAAGAACATTCCAGGTATGTGCTGGGGTATTCCCAGTTACTGGAGGAGATTGCCGCATACGTTCAGAGTAGCGGTGGTCGCAGGCGGATATTGGCCCTTCGTCCCAGGACGACGCTTCCTGCCATTCAGGAGCGCCGTGGTCTGTATGAAGACCTGATGAAATTGGAGTCCAGCGCCCGTGGGTTGCCCCCACTGGGCGCAGAGGAGCTCTCCACCATATTGGTGCGTGTGCAGCCCGAGGATGCCGTCCTGGACGGCGGTGAATTGCGGCTCTGTTTTGCGCAATTGCAGCTTGTCTGGACGATACGGCAGTTCCTGCAGGAGCCCGATGTCCTGGAGTTGTCCTGTTTCCAGAAGTGCGCCCAGGGATTGGATTCCTGTGATGGCCTGCGCATGGCGTTGTTACGGTCCATTGACGCGGATGGCTCGGTGCTGGATGGCGCCAGCGAGCGTCTTCGGGAATTGCGTCGTGCGAAAGCTGCCACGGAGCGTCATTTGCAGAGGACCCTGGAGGAGTTGGTCCATGACAGCTCCATCGAGAACGTATTGCAGGATCGATTTGTGACCCAGCGGAATGGCCGCTATGTGGTGCCCGTGAAGCGTGAGGCCCAGCGGAATCTTCCTGGGTTGGTTCATGACGTCTCTTCTACGGGGCAGACGCTTTTTGTGGAGCCCACCGCAACCCTTGCCATTGGCAATGAGTTATCCACTTTGGCGGCGGAGGAACGTGAGGAAGTCCGTCGCATTCTGGCGCAACTCTCGGCGGGTGTGCGTGAGAATCGCGATGCCCTGCGTGCCAATGGTGGTATTCTGGATGACTTGGATGCCGCGGGTGCGGTGGCGCGTTGGGCGGGGGATTACTCCTGTGTCCTGCCTGCATTCGGCGGGTTCATGCAGCTCTCCTGTGCGCGGCATCCGTTGTTGGTTTCCCAGTTCCGCAGGGAAGGGCAGGGCAGGAAGGTGGTGCCCTTGGATTTGGAATTGCCCAATGGCACTTCCACCCTGGCAATCACGGGCTCCAATACGGGCGGTAAGACGGTCACCCTGAAGACAATCGGTTTGCTGGCACTGGCCGCCCAAAGCGGTCTGCCTGTGCCCGTGGGACAGGACTCGCTATTCACCGTCTTCCAACGAATTCTGGCGGATATCGGCGACGAACAATCCCTCTCCGAAAATCTCTCCACTTTCTCCGGACATCTCTCCAATATCGGCGAAATCCTCCGGGAAGCCGCGGGGGAGGGCAGGTCGCTGGTACTACTGGACGAATTGGGCAGCGGGACGGATCCCGTGGAAGGCGGCGCAATCGCATGCGCTGTCCTGAAGGACCTCTCTCATCGAAATTGCCTGACTGTGGCGACGACGCACTTGGGGAGCGTCAAGAATTTCGTGCACCTCACCCCGAAGATGGTCAATGGCGCAGTGCGCTTCGATTTGTCCAGCCTCCAGCCGGAGTATGTGCTGGAGTTGGGACGTCCTGGTGCTAGCCATGCCTTGGCAATCGCCAAGCGCCTGGGAATCCCGGGTGCTGTGCTGAAGAGCGCGGAGGGCTTTTTGACGGGTGACGAATTGCAATTGGAGGAGCTCCTCTCCCGTCTGGAGAAGGAACACCGTGATTTGGCCAAGCGGAATGCGGCGGTGGAGGATGCCCGAAAGAGTGCGGAACGGGAGCGTGAGGAAGTCAAGAAACAGCTGGCGGAGTTGAAGGCCACGCGGAAGCAGAAGCTCAATGAGGCGCAGAAGGAAGCCGCCGCATTGGTGGACAACACGCGACGTCAGTTGGAGAATTTGCTGCGGGAGATCCGCGAGGCGGGGAAGCGCCAGGCAGTTGGCGCGTCCCAGGAAAAAGTGGATGGGCTGGTGGCCAAGGCACGCCAGCAGATTGCCCAACGTCAGGAAGAGCTGACAAAGGGCTTGGCGCAGACGGCGGCGAAGCCCCCGGTCAAGCCGTTGGCTCCCAAGCAGATTGAGGTGGGAAAGCGCATCTGGGTGGAACGACTCAATGCCCATGGACGCATCACCCGTGTGGATGACAAGAAGAAGACGCTTGAGGTGGATGTCAACGGTATGCCCTTTGTGATGAAGGCAACGGATATTTTCCCGGAAATCGAACCCGAGGCACCCAAGAAAGAACCCAGGGTGACAATCCAGGCGCCCCTCTTTTCGGGACAGACTTCCCACGAAATCCTATTGGTGGGAATGCGCGTCGATGATGCGATTTCACGGCTGTCGCAATATCTGAATGACTGCGTATTGGCACACCTGGGCGAAGTGCGGGTGGTACATGGATTTGGTACGGGGCGCCTCCGGGAGGGCATCCACCAGTTCCTGAAAGCGCAGCCCTACGTCCAGAGCTTCTATCTGGGCTCCAATCCCCAGGAAGGCGGGGCTGGGGTTACGTATGTTAGGCTTTTCTTTTCGCCCTAAAGGGCTCACACAGGACAGAAGGGCCTATTTCCTAACTAGGTTTTCTTTTCGCCCTAAAGGGCTCACACAGGACAGAAGGGCCCTTATTTCCTAACCCGGTTTTCTTTTCGCCCTAAAGGGCTCACACAGGATGGAAGGGGCTATTTCCTAACCGGGTTTTCTTTTCGCCCTAAATGGCTCACACAGGATGGAAGGGGCTTATAGCTTCACCTGTTTTTCTCGCCCTGAAGGGCCTTTCCCAAGTTGAGTGAAGCAAGAAAGTCCCTTCTGTTCTGTGGGAGCCCTTTAGGGCGACTGAAATTATTTCGTAACCAGAAACAGTGCCTGTTCTGCGGTGAGGTTGTGTTCGGGGGTATATTTTTCGGCGGTTCCTGAGACGAGGCTCCAGGCTTCCAGGATTTTCACCTTATCTGCGGCGACCCAGTCCATGAAGTCGTTTACACTGCAGAGGTGGATATTGGGGGTGTTATACCAGGTATTTGGCAGGGATTCGGTCTTGGGCATTCTGCCGCCCAGGCTGAATGCCAGTCGGACGCGCCAGTGTGCGAAATTGGGGAAGGAGATAACCGCCTTCTTGCCGATGCGCATCAACTCCCGCAGGACGTCGATGGGGTGGTTCAGGGTCTGGAGGGTCTCTTCCAGGATCACATAATCAAAGCAGTTGTCCTGGAAATTCTTCAGGCTGGCTTCCAGGTCGCCGTGATAGGTGGGGATGCCTCGCTCAATGCAGCGCATGGTCATCTCCTGGTTGAGCTCAATGCCCTGGACTTTCGCACGGCGGGTGTCGGAGAGCCGGACCAGCAAGTCGCCCTCGCCACAACCCACATCCAATACGGAGGCGCCCTGGGGGACCATCTTTTCAATCAGCTTGTCCTGCCAACGGTAGGGGGGAGGGGCTTCCATGGCATCCTGGGTGCCATTCTTCAGGGCATCCGCAACCATATTCCGCAGGGTGTCGAAATCGCCGTCGCGGGTGGGAACGCCCAACTTGTCCAGAAATTGCTCAATTCCTGGAATCAGCGTGGGGGAAGAATTCTGTTTGGACGATTTTTTGGTCATTGCGGAGTCCTAATTGAAAATCGATGGCGAAACGCGGGGCACTCGTTCCGTGCTATGCCAAAGTTTGCGTTTTGGCCATAGAACGAGTGTCCCACGATGTCTTTTCGACGGCGGGGACGCCGTCG
>DCIO01000033.1:0-12258 GCA_002315885.1 Lentisphaeria bacterium UBA1724 | reverse complement strand
GCGGGGACGCCGTCGGTACACACTCTAGAGTTGCTTTTTGCCGCGGAGGAAGACCTGCTTGACCTGGAAGTCGTTGTCCAGGACCACCATGTTAGCGCGGAAGCCGGCCTCGATGCGTCCCAGGTCCTTGATGCCCAGTTCCTGCGCCTGGTTGAGGGAGGTGGTACGGATCAAGTCTTCCACGGGGAGTTTGGTGACTTCGCAGACATTCTTGAGGGCGTCATTCATGCGGAGGATGCTACCTGCCAGGGCGCCATTGGAGGCCAGTCGTGCCGCGCCGTCCTTGACGATGACATCCAGTCCGCCGATCTGGTATTTGCCGGCCTGGAGGTGTGAGGCCTCCATGGCGTCGGTGATGAGGATGATGTGGTCGATATTCTTGGTGTGGAAAATCATATCGATCATATCGGGGCAGAGGTGGATCTTGTCGCAGATCATTTCCACATAGACCTCGGGCAGACGCAGTCCAGTGCCAACCATGCCGATTTCACGGTGGTGGAGCTTGGTCATCTGGTTGCAGTAGTGGGTCAGACGGCGCAGACCACGGAGGTAGCCCGCATCGAACTGCGCCTTGGTGGCGTTGGTGTGGCCGCAGGAAGGCAGGATGCCCATCTGCAGGAGGTCTTCGGTGAATGGCAGGGCGCCGGGCAGTTCGATGGCGTAGGTGATGAGGCTCACGGGGCTGATGGCGTTGAGACGCTTGATTTCCTCGGAGTCGGGATTGCGCTGATAGGCGGGATTCTGGGCGCCCAGGCATTCGGGATTGACGTAGGGGCCTTCCAGGTGGGTGCCGATGATTTCTGCGCCGCAGGGTGCCTTGCGGTAGTCTTCAATGTATGCCAAAGACTTGGCCAGGCGCTCCTCGGAGAGAGTCAGGGTGGTGGGGCAGCAGTCGGTGACGCCTTCCTGGAGCTTCGCCTTGCCGATGGCGGGCATGGCCTTGGGATCGTCGGTGGTGGTCTCGTAGCCCATGGCGCCATGGAAATGCATATCAATGAAACCAGGGACGACCATCTGTCCGGCGGCATCGAAGACCTCGTCAGCCTTGGGCAGTGCCTCGCCTGCGCCGAAGACGCGGCGGATCTTTTCGCCTTCCACCAGGATGGCGGCGTTGTTCATTTTGATGCCGGGGGTGACGAGAGTCGCATTCTGAATCAGCAGAGTCATGATTTGCTCCAAAAACGTTTGGTATTGTTGTTAACTATGGGTGGAGAGGTGAAACAGAGTCGGTTTTCTTTTCGGGGCCGCCTTGTGCGGCGTCGGTGCCTGCCTTGGGCAGGAAGATGGTGATGTCGCATCCCTCGCCGGGTGCGGATTCCACGTGTATCCATCCGTGGTGGTTTGCGACGCATCCGAAAGCCATGGGAAGGCCCATGCCAGTGCCGTGGCCCGCGGGCTTGGTGGTGAAGAATGGCTCGAACATCCGCTGACGCACATCTTCGGGCATACCCGCGCCGTTGTCGCGCACATGGATGCAAATGTAGTCCATCGCCTTGGATTTGCGATTGGGACGGAATTCCCATTCGGGCATTTGCTCACGGGCAGTTTCCGCACGCAGGGTGATTCTTCGCGGCTCGGGGGCGTCTTTCAGGGCGTCTCGTGCGTTGATGAGGAGATTCAGGAGCACCTGGGAGAGCTGGATTTCATCCACATAGAGCGGCATTGCCACGGGCTCGCAGATGGTTTTGCAAACCAGGCCCTTTGCCACGGGCTGGAAGAGTTGCAGGGCGTGGTCCAGCAACTCCGAGGCATCCAGTTCGTCCGCATGGAATTTTCCTTTTCGTGCGAAACCCAGCAACTGGCTGGTGAGTGCGCTGGCCCGTCGGCAGCCCTCCTCCACATTTCCGATGAGATGTTCGGCGCTGGGGTTGTCCCCGCATTTCTGATGGAGTGCGTCGGTGCTGATTTGGATGGACTGGAGGAGGTTGTTGAAATCGTGTGCGATGCCGCCCGCCAATTCGCCCAGGCTCTCCAGGCGCTGTGAGTGCATCATCTGCTCCTGCTGATTCTGGCGCTGGCGTGCTTCTTCCCGCTGGGTGGTCATGTCTCGTCCGATAATGACGGCGATGGGCTGCCCTTCCAGTTGCACGCGGGAGACATTGAGATCCAAGTCCACGGGCTTCTTTTCAGGGATTCTCAGGAAGAGATTTTGGCAGTGGTAGACCCGCTTGGTATTGCTGGTCTCGTGTTCCTCCTGGTTTTCAGGAGGGAGGATTTTAGTCCACTGCCAAGGCTTGTTGTGTTCGTCAAAGATGACCTGTTCCAGCTTGAAATCCTTTTCGTCCAGGACGTGGCCCAGGTATTTCGTGGCGATGCGGTTTGCGTTCATGATTTTCCCGTCGTTGGTGACCAGGAGAATCAGCTCGCTGGAATTCTCCACCACCACGCGATATCGTTCACTCCATTCGGAGAGTGAACGCATCATTCGTTCGGGGGAGAAGAAGAGGTCCACGAAGCCCGTCAGGAATTTGAATGCCTTTCGATTGCGCTTGCGATAGGGGGTGTTGATGACGATGAAGAAATGTCCCAGGACGGCAAGGAGCAGTGCGGCGCAGAGCCGCAGCGTCCAGCCGACTGGTGCGGTGGGTGTGAAGGACTTGGAATCCGCGATGCCCCAGACATAGATTGCGCCCAGTGCTTCCACCATGACCGCATAGACAATCATAGAGGCGAAGATTGCGAAACCGTAGAATTTTCGTCCCTGGTTGGCGATGGCCTGGTAGATGATGGGCACAAGCAGGAAGAGGAAGAGATGCGCCGTAATGCCATGGATGATTTCCATGCGCGCGCCGGATTCCGTGACGAGATTTTGTGCGGCGGAGAAGAAATCCGCGATGGCACTTTGGACATCGGAAGGCGGTTGCAGGAAAAGCATGAGGTATAGCACGGCAAAGAGAATTGTCGTAATGACCAATCCCAGGTAGAAGCGTTGTGCGGCCCCCGTGCCTTCCAATTCGTAGATAATCAACAGCAGTAGTACAAAGGGCAACCATAGGATGCCGTTGCCCAGGGTGATTGCGCTGGCGGCTTCTGCTCCTGGCACGAGCCGTGTGGAGCCCACGAGCAGCGCAAAGATGTAATAGAATCCCGCCGCAATATAGGTTGGGGCGGTCCCGATGGCGTAGCGGAAGCTGTATAGCAGCACCAGCACCAGCGCCAGGACGACGAGCTCCATCAAGATGGCGAGAATGGATGTGAGCATAAAACGTTGATTCTTGATTCAGGATTCATGATTCAGGATTTCTAGGCATTGATCGCAAATGCCGGGAAAGAAATCAAGAATCAAGAATCAAGAATCAAGAATCTTTATTTATGATTATGCCTTGGTGACCAGGAAGGAGGCTTCCTTGCCGCCCAGGTCGACGGTGGTGAATGCGTCGGTCTTTTCGGCGGGAGTCATCTCCAGTGCCAGGGTCTCGGCGCAGATGTACTCCATCTGTGCCTTGATGGCATCGGCGATGACCTGGTCGGCAGTGGCGTATTGGACGCGGATGCGGTCCACCACATCCAGGTTCTGCTCCTTGCGGATGTTCTGGAGCTTGGAGACCACTTCGCGGGCCCAGCCTTCCAGTTCCAGTTCGGGAGTCAGGCGGGTGTCCAGAGCGACAGTCACATCGCCTTCATTGGCCACGGTCATGCCGGGGAGTTCCTCGCGGATGAGCAGCACGTCTTCCACTTCCAGCTGGATCTCCTGGCCATTTGCCTGGATGGTGAGGGTGCCCTCCTGGCGGAGTTTCCGCAGATCGGCGGAGGTGAATGCGGTGATGGTCTTGGAGAGGATGCCCAGCAGTTTGCCGTATTTCGGTCCCAGGCGCTTCATGTTGGGCTTGGCAGAGAGCTTCACCAGCTTCTCTTCGTCGCTTTCCACGATGACCTTCTTCACATTCAGCTCTTCGGCGATGACATCCGCCATGGAGGAGAGGTCCTTGCGCACCTGCTCGTCCAGGGAGACCAGCACCGCGCTTGCCAGAGGCTGGCGGACCTTCTGCTTGACCTGGCTGCGGAGGAGACGGCCCAGGGAGACTGCGCTCATGGTATTGGCCATACAGGCATTCAGGCGGTCGTCACGCGCGGCGGCATTGGGTTCGGGGAAGTCGCACAGATGGACGGAGACGGGCATGGAGTCCGTGCGCAGATTGCGATAGATATTCTCCGTGATGAAGGGGATGAAGGGCGCCGCGATCTGGCAGAAGGTCAGCAGGACGTAGTGGAGAGTCTGGTAGGCTTCCAGCTTGTCGCCGTCGTTGGTGCTTCTCCAGAAACGGCGGCGGCTGCGGCGGATGTACCAGTTGGTCAGCTCGTCCAGGAAGCTAGTGAAGCGTGTGGCGCCGCGCTGGAGGTCGTAGTTGTCCAGAGAATCACGGACATCTGCGACGGTGGTGGCCAGGCGTGAGAGGATCCACTTGTCTAGGACGTTGGAGGGATTCGCGGGGGCCTCGGCCTTGCCGTTGGCGGGCTGCCACTTGTCGATGCGTGCGTAGGTCGCCAGGAAGCTGTAGGAATTCCACAGCGGCAACAGGACGGTACGCATGATTTCGCGGACGGCGGTTTCGGAGAAGCGCAAGTCTTCGGCGCGGACCACGGGGCTGGAGAGCATGCACAGGCGCAGTGCGTCGGCGCCATACTGGTTCACCACCAGCATGGGGTCGGGATAGTTGTGCAGATGCTTGGACATCTTGTGGCCGTCTTCCGCCAGGACCAGGCCGTTCACGACCACGTTCTGGAAGGGCGGCTTGTCGAAGATGATGGTGGAGAGGACCATCAGGGCGTAGAACCATCCGCGGGTCTGGTCCAGACCTTCCGCGATGAAATCGGCGGGGAGGTTCTTTTCCACGAATTCCTTGTTGTCGAAGGGGTAGTGGCTCTGGGCGTAGGGCATGGAACCCGACTCGAACCAGCAGTCCAGCACTTCGGGAGTGCGGCGGTAGGTCTTGCCATCCTTGTGGATTTCAATCTTGTCGATGAAATGCTTGTGGAGGTCGGTGACCTTCTGGCCGGAGAGCTCTTCCAGTTCGGCGACGGAACCCACGCAGATGATGTCGTTGGCGTCTTCCACGTTGATCCACAGCGGGATGCAGGAACCCCAGAAGCGGTTGCGGGAGATGTTCCAGTCCTTGGCATCCGCCAGCCAGTTGGCGAAACGGTGGGTGCCGATGGCGGCGGGGGTCCAGCTGGTCTGGGCGTTGTTCTTCAGCAGACGCTCATGAAGGTCTTCCACCCGGACATACCAGGCGTCGATGGCCTTGTAGATGAGGGGGGTGTCCGTGCGCTCGCAATAGGGATAGCTGTGGACGATGGTGTCCTGGTGGACCAGCTTGCCGTGGTCCTTCAGCCACTTGATCACCGCCTTGTCCGCGGACTTGCACTGCAGACCCACGAAATCGGGTGCGGCGTTGGTGAAGCAGCACTCCACATCCAGGGGGTCTTCCAGTTTCACGCCTTCCCGCTGGCAGATACGGTAGTCGTCTTCACCGTAGGCGGGGGCGATGTGCACCAGACCCGTACCATCATCCGTGGTGACATAGTCGTCATTGACGATGCGGTAGTCGTTGGGGTGGCGCTCTTCGAAGTAGTTGAAGATGGGCTCGTAGCGGGTTCCCACCAGCTCCTTGCCCTTCAGTTCGCAGAGGATGGTGTAGTCCTCGGGCTTCTTGTAGATGGCGGAGAGGCGTGCCTTGGCCAGCAGATATGCGTCATTGCTGTCGCCGTCCTTGACGACTACGTAATCCATTTCGGGGCCGGCGCATGCCAGCAGGTTGGCGGGCAGGGTCCAGGGGGTGGTGGTCCAGATGACCACGTAGGCATTGTAGCCCTCCAGCTCCGGCATGGGCTTGGACCAGGAACGGACCTTCATGCGGACGGTCACGGTGGGGTCCTGGACCATCTTGTAGTTGGCGCTGGCCTCGGAATTCGAAAGGGGCGTGGTCAATTTCCAGCTGTAGGGGACGATGCGGTGCGCCTTATAAACGCGGCCCTGCTTCCAAAGCTGGGAGAAGACCCACCAGACGGTTTCCATGAAGGTGGCGTCCATGGTCTTGTAGCCGTGGTCGAAATCCACCCAGCGTCCCATGCGGGTGACGGTGGTCTTCCATTCGGAGACGTATGTCTGGACCATGGAGCGGCACTTTTCATTGAAGACATCCACGCCGGCTTCCTGGATTGCGGGTGCGCCAGCCAGATTCAGGGCCTTCTGAGCCAGGGATTCGATGGGCAGGCCGTGGCAGTCCCAGCCGAAAGTGCGGGGGACATAGCGGCCGCGCATGGTCTGGTAACGGGGAATGACGTCTTTGATGGTACCGGCCAGGAGATGTCCATAGTGGGGGAGACCCGTGGCAAAGGGAGGGCCGTCAAAGAAGACATACGGCTGGGCGTCTTTGCGGTTTTCAATGGACTTTTCAAAGATCTGGTTCTCTTCCCAGAACTTCAGGACCGCGAGCTCCTGGTCGGCCAGTGTCGCGCCTGTTTCGGTGGAGTCAAACATAATGGTGTTTTCCGTTGAATCAGTTTATTGGTAATGAAAAGAAAATTCTATCGAGGGGGAGGGCAGGGGAACGACTACTCGTTCATGGCTTCCCATTTTTCAATGCGGCTGTAGGGAATGCGGCCATTCATGGGCATGCCCTCCAGGTTGATCATCTTGACCTGGACGCACTCCTTCAGCACGTCTACAATCTCCACAACCTCGATTTCTATGCCGTTGTAGGCCACTCGCCAGGGTCCCGCGGGAGTGCCGTCCGCATTCGTGCGTATGGAGGCGAAATACTCCTCGTTCCAGCCAGAGGCGTTGGCGTCGGCAGAGGACTCTTTCGCGGCGACGGGGGCGGACTCTTCTGCCTGGGGCTTCTCTTCGGCCATGGCTTCCTCGTAGCCCGCGGGGTCAAGCGCATCCCATTTCTGAAGACGCGCGTAGGGAATTCGGCCCATGGTCTTCGTGCCTTCCAGGTTGATCATCTTCACCTGGACATTTTCGTCCATCGCTTCTACGATTTGGAGGACGGTGACGGAAATGCCGTTGAATTGGACTGCCCAGGGGCCCGCGGGGGTGCCGTCCGGCTTGCGCTGGATACTCAGGAAGTAATTCTTGTCCCAGACGATGCCTTCCGCAGAGACTGCGGGGGCTTCCTTGCCTCGGGCTACCGCCTGCTCTTCTTCTAGACGCGCCCGTTCCGCGGCTTCTGCGCGCTTCTGGGCGGCTGCCGCGGCGAAGGCGGCCTTTTGTTCTTCCTCGCCCTTGATGTCCAGGCTATAGAGGAGATGTGCGGGACCGACGAAGAAGGTGAAGAATCCGTAGAGGAAGAATTTGGGGGCGCGGTGGCGGCGCATTTGGGCGATGGAGGCCGCCCAGGCACCAGAGGCCAGCATGATGGAGAGAATGACCAGAATGACAATCAGCACGGTGACGGTTCCCTGGTCGGCTTCTCCCAGGCCCAGGTCTTCAATCAACATGGTCCGGACGTGCTCTTCCAGCCATTTCCAGGCGGCTTTTGCGATGTCGCAGATTTTTCCCCAGGCGGCGATGAGCCAGGTATCGCCAGTCAGTGGGTTGGCTTTTTCACCGCCTTCCGCTGGTGCTGCCGCATTTTCGGCTGCCAAGAGTGTCAGTGGGATGGTCTGGAGCAGTGTTGCGACCGTGAAGAGGTATTTTTTACAGTCTTTCATGGCTATTCTTATGGGTTTGACCAAAAGAGCTTATGCGGAACGGAGGATGCCGTTTCGCCCTTCGATGGCGCCATACGCCAAATACAAAATGAACGTAATGCAGAAGATGTTTTCGAAGCCGCCAGGAATGCCTGCCAACGCCCATACCAGCGCGGTCAGAAAAGGCGGGTAGGCCAGGTTGAAGCCCAGCATCAGAAAATGTGGAATGGCTCGGAACTGCCGGATACGCCCGATGAACATCCAGACGATGCAGAGGATGAATGCCGTGGTGCAGAGGGATTCCAGGAGCATGAGGCCGTTGGCCATCAGAAAACTCCCCAGAATGACGAAAAAGACAAAACGGCAGAAGCGCAAATGGTTGTGTTCATTCAGGGAAAGAGGCTCTTCCCCTCTGGGAATCAATTTCGCGGGAAGAACGAGCGAGCGGACGTTGACGGAGCCGTCTTTGCCCATGCTCCAAAGACCAAGACCGTCGTGGCATAGCACGAGCCCCGTGCGGAGGGCGGAATTCCTGGCGGGCTGGAAGTCCTTCCAATTTTCCACGATGTCCAGTTGGCAGTGTCCCAGGGTGGTGGTGGCGGGCAACAGCGCATTGTAGTCATCCCCCCAGCGCACGCGTCCCCCGGAGAGTTCCACGGAATTCAGTGTCTTCAGCACGAAGGAGCTGCCCGCGTAGATGTCTTTGCCGTATTCGGGGACATCGTTCATGGTCAGGAGTCCCCCCCCGACTAGACAGATGACTGCACCCATCAGGAGGGTCTGCCACCAGAATGACCGCATCGTCAAAAGTGCGCAGGCCAGTTTCGGGTGTGCGAAAAGCAATCCGAAGACATGGGGATAACGCAAGTCCTTGGCTTGGAAAATCCACTCAGTTGCAGTTGTTTCGGGATGGCGCGGCATGGGGGGCGTTAGGACTGGATGCGGCGCAGGCCCGCTTCTCGCTTGGCTAGTTTCTTCATCTGGGCGTCGGCGGCTTTCTGCTCTTCGGCAGGAATCCGGTCATAGAAGAGCTTCCCATCCAAGTGGTCGATTTCGTGCTGGAGGCATCGCGCCAGAAGACCACCGCATTCCGCCGTGATTTCCTGTCCGTCCAGGAGAGTCGCATGAAGCACCACAGTAACAGGGCGCGTGACATGGCCATTGACGCCAGGAAGGCTCAGGCAGCCCTCCTCAACACAGCTCGTTTCCTGGCTGGCATCCACAATCTCGGGATTGATGAGCACCACAGGCATCAGCGGATCCAAAATCAACTCACCAGGTAATGCGCCTGGACGGCTACGACCATCGTCCCCCGTGGTCTTGACCACAATCATTCGGGTGTTGACACCAATCTGGGGCGCGGCAAGGCCCACGCCCTGGACTTCGCTCTCCAAAAGTGAACGGGTCAGCTTTTCGGCAAAATCCTTGACCTCGGCGGTGATTTCACCAATCGGCGCGGATTTTGCACGAAGGGCGGGATGCCCATTGACGA
This sequence comes from Lentisphaeria bacterium UBA1724, assembly GCA_002315885.1. Classification (GTDB taxonomy): domain Bacteria; phylum Verrucomicrobiota; class Lentisphaeria; order Oligosphaerales; family Oligosphaeraceae; genus UBA1724. Next base: position 3,128 of record DCIO01000033.1, on the reverse strand, counting down.
CAATGCGCATGGGGCGGTCTTTTTTGAATTGTTTCAGAAATTCGAACATGGCGGTATCTAGGTGTTCCAGTAAAATACAGTAATTTATTCTCTCAAATGAACTCCGCACGGAAATACAATAAAGTTACACGCGTACACGAGGGGATGTCTATGAAACCGCGTGTGTTGGAACTCCCGAATTATCCACGGAGGGACTTCTTGCCGAGGCTGGAGGTCTTTTCGAGAAATCCCTCCAATGCCAGCAATAATTCTTCCATGCCTCCCGCTTTGCATGCTGCTTTTTTCAGCGCAGTCAGGAAGGGGCGTTGCAATTCTGGCGGGGTATGCTTTTGCAAGAGGTCTCTGAGATAAGGAATTTGCTTGTGGATATGACAGTTGCTCTCCAGGTTTCCTTCAAGAAATTGTCTCAGTCGATAATCGTTTTTCAGGCGGCATGTCGCGACAGTCCCTGTTTCCCAATTCTTGATGGTGGAACGACTGACGCCCAGGTGTTCCGCCAATTCATTTTGGCTTAATCCGAGGCGCATTCTTTGGACACGGATTTGCTGTCGCATTTCCGTTGTCAAGAGATGGATGCCTCTGTTAAGCACGAGTTATTAAGAGGATGGATGGTTAATTGGCTGGAGTGTCTCGTTCAGTCGGTCGAGAAAAGTCGGTGCCGCGTTCTTGGGAACGCCTCCGAGCCAATCCAGATATTCTAAGTTGATGCGCAGGCAGTTGAGGAAAATTTGATGCGTCAGGCGGGCGGAGGCCTCGATATGACGATGGGGCTCTTCCTGGCATTCGATTATTCTCGCATCCAGATTCCCCGCCAGAAAATCACGAAGTTTTCGCAGGTTCTTCCGTTGGCATTGGAGAACACGCCCCTTTTCCCAGTTCCGCACCGTAGTCCAGTGGAGTCCTAATATGGCCCCAAGACGGATATAATCCAGGCATAGCGTCTGCCGTTTTTTACGAAGCTTTCTGCGTAGTTCGGGCGTGAATACAATTCCGCCTTGCAGGGGAATGACCTCGGTGCGGGAATGGTGCATGGCAATTTCCTCCTCGGTTGAATGAATCCACACGACACGGAGGTCGTTGGGGTTGAATGCCACAGGGGACCAAGCTTCGACGACATCAAACGGTTAGTTATCCTGTCAGCAGAATTTCGGGAAATTCCACCGATAACTGCATTATACGAACAATTTGTGCAAAATTTCAAGTATCTGGAAGAATTTTTGTTTTCTCCGATTGCCGCACGACCCCCGTGGCTGGATTTATATTTATCAAACGACGAAATAATCTCCAAACATCCATTCATTCTCAAAACCATTCTGAATACCATGGGCGAAAATTTCTTCCTTGACAATTCCGACCTCCAGTTCCATTTTGACAACGCGGAATTGGATGAGGTCTTCCGTATGCGCGAAGACGATTATTCCCAGAAGGGCCAGTATCCCCAGGCGCCCGCCTCGTTGCAGGAGGCTCTGTCAATCGCCCGCGCCCGTCTGGAGGAGGCGGGGATGCTCTCTGGGGAGGTCTTCGCGCCTCATGCCACTCAGGTGGACCGGGACAATGTCCATCTGGCGGGCGGTCATGTGGACTATCCCTTCGGCACCCAGGAAAATCTTGCGGCCATCCAGGAACACGGTCTCTGCGGAGTCACGCTTCCTCGAAAATACAACGGCTTGAATCTGCCTACGACGATTTATTCCATGATGACGGAGATGGTCTCCCGGGCTGACGCATCCCTCCAGAATCTCTTTGGGTTGCAATCCATCGCGGAGACGCTCTACCGCTTTGGCGATGACGCACAACGCGATCGGATGCTCCCCCGCTTTGCATCGGGCGAAGTGGATGGCGCAATGGCTTTGACGGAACCCGAGGCGGGGAGCGATTTGCAGAGTGTGAAGACCTTTGCACGCCAGGATGCCGATGGCAAGTGGTTCATCAACGGCAAGAAGCGCTTCATCACCAACGGTCGTGCAAAGGCGTTGCTGGTATTGGCGCGGACGGAGGAGGGCACCACGGATGGCCGCGGTCTCTCCATGTTCCTGGTGGAGGCGTGCCCGCAATTGAAAATCAGCGGCATTGAGGACAAGTTGGGTCTCCACGGCTCTCCCACCTGCGAACTGACCTTCGACAACGTCCCCGCCGAGTTGGTGGGCAGTCGTCGCATGGGGCTGATTCGCTATGTGATGAGTCTGATGAATGGCGCGCGTCTCGCCATCGCTTCCCAGGCAGTGGGTGTTGGGGAGGCCGCTTATCGGTGCGCGAAGGAATACGCCGCCCAGCGCTTCCAGTTCGGCAAGTCCATCGACCAGATTGGCGCGGTGAATGCCATGCTGGTGAAGATGCGCACGAGTGTGTTGGCGGGGCGTGCGCTGCTCTACGAGACCAGCCGCGTGGTGGATCTGCGGGATGCCTGCGAGGATCGGGTGCGTCGTGGCACTGCCACCGAAGAGGAGCGCCTGAAGGTGAAGGAATACAGCCGCATGGCGGATGCTCTGACACCCATGACCAAGGCCTTCAATACCGAAATGTGCAACAAGGTGGCATACGATGGCATTCAGGTACACGGCGGCAAGGGCTATATGCGGGATCATCTGGCGGAACGTTACTATCGCGATGCACGTATTACCAATATCTACGAAGGGACCACGCAACTCCAGGTCGTGGCCGCCATCGCTGGCGTGAAGAAACGCACTCTCAATGCGCGCTTCGATGAGCTGGCGGCACTGCCCTTCGAGGGTGAGGCGAAAACGCTGGCAGAGCAATTCATGGCGGGACACGCAAAGGTGGAGGAGGCAATCGCCATCGTGGATGAACATCATGACGATACGCGCTTCTTCGACCAGATGGCATACCATGTGGTACGTATGGAGACCATCGCCTTCATCGGGATGATCCTTCTGAAGAATGCACTGGCGGATGCCAAACGTATTACGCTGGCGCGGGAATTCGCCGCGGAATATCTCCCCGAACTGGAGATGAATTATTCCACGGTGAAAAATCAAATCCTCCCGGATCCCGAAATCCTGAAGATGTAATTGATTCTTTCGCCCCTCGTTTCGCCTGCGCCACAGGCGCGCGCTACACGAGGGGCGCACCTACGGGGACCGCTGGTCCCTCCTACCTATCCTAGCCGG
>DCIO01000112.1 GCA_002315885.1 Lentisphaeria bacterium UBA1724 | reverse complement strand
CGGGGACGCCGTCGGTACACACCCTGGCGACGGCGGGGACGCCGTCGGTACACACCATGGCGACGGCGGGGACGCCGTCGGCACACACCCTGGCGACGGCGGGGACGCCGTCGGTACACACCCGCGACGGCGTGAACGCCGTCGGTACACACTCAAAAGAGTCGAATATTTCTATATATCCTTTTTACCAAAACCGCGGAAAGGGTATCCGGCAAGGATATGCGGGAGGGACCGGAGGTCCCCGTAGGTGCGCCGCTCGTCGTAGCGGGCGAAGCCCGCGTAGCGAGCGGCAATATTACCGCAGGCTATCCCAGATAGCCTTGATCGCTTTGGGGGACCAATCGCGCCAGATGAAATCGGCGCGGAAGAACTTGGCGCCATTGGCGGCGAATTTCGCCACCAGATTCTCGCGGTTCAGGGGCTCCTTCTTGAGGAAGACCGACTGGCAGCAGTCGTTCACCACCAGCAGGGTCTCGCCATCCCGGTTGGTGATTTCCATATCCCGGAAATTGCACTGGTCCCGTCCCTCGCAACGTCCATTGAGTGAGGCATTAGCGCAGACCGCGGAGATTGCCAGGGGTGTATCCTGGAAGACGGGGACTTCGGCCATGGCGCCCAGTTTCTTGAGCAGCGCCATGGAGTTGTCCAGGGGGTCATCGGGAGAGAGTGTGACTCTCTGGATGCCCAGGTCGCTGAGGAAATGCGCCGCGGCGGAGTTGTTCACATAGAGCGGCCAATCCGCAGTAATGGAGGTATTGGCGGGGGTGATGCTGACTTCCGCCAAATAATTCAATGCGCCCACATTGGAAATCTGCCACTTGCGATAGCCCTTGACAAAGAGCTGACGCAGGACGCGTCGCCATTCGTGGCGACCCGTCTCGCGCTGGATTGCGGGCAACGCCAGGCGGACTTTCGCCTTGCCCACCTTCCGCGCCAGGGTCTCCACGTCCTCCACCATAGTCTCGTCATCCAGCCGTCCCAGATCCAGGATGACTTCGTGCACATCCTCCAGGTCCTCGGCCTTGAAGAGATTCAATGCGAAAATCTTGTCGATTTTCAGAATCCACGCGGGGCGCTGGGGGGCATCCGCGGGAGCGGGCGCCTGCCAGGCGGCCTCGCTCTCCAGGACTCTCTTCTCTTCCCCATCGCATTCACGGGAGAGCATCTCCGCCACATCCTGGGCGGACTTGCGACGCAGGTCGTTCAGCTTGGAGACGGGCACAAAGAACTGCCCAGGATTGGAGACCTGCAAATCGGCGAACTCGAAGGGGGTATCACCCAACTTGGCGAAGCACTTCCGCGCGTCTTCCATCAGCTCCTCGGGGCTCTTGCGGGAACTGCATTTCAGGGGTTCGTCCAACTCCATCACCGTCTTCACATCGGGGAACTCACGCTGGCCAATGGTGGGCTGCGCCACCACCGTCAGGCTCTTTTCCGCAATGGTCAGAGAGAAGAAAACGGGATGGCGGGTGCGAGTCAGCGCGGCACGGACGGAGGGCCAATCGTAACGACGCTTCACCGCCTGGCTGGAAGTGCAGAAAATCTGCATTCCCGACTCGAATTCGGGATGGTCCTCGGGGAGCGGCACCTCAATCATGCTGCCATCCTCCGCCACGAAGACCACCTCGTAGGTATCGCTGCCACCCTGGGGGAAGAGACGAATCTCGTCCACAGGGAAGCCGTAGGGACGGTCCCGTCCCGGCAACTCAATCTGCAGTCCGTCGTGCTTTTCCAGCGCCTGTCCCATCAGCTGGAAGCGGATGCGGTCGGGTTCGCCAGGAATCACATCCTGCACAAAGCCCACGGAAATTCCGCGGGGCCCAGTCTCGTTGATGTCCGTCACATTGGTGGCGTGCTCGTAGTTGTAGCAGAAGCGGGTCCAGGGACGGCTGAAGATGGTCTTGATATCCTGCTCGCACTGACGGCGCTGGCCGGGCTCGAAATCACCGTCAATGAGATGGCGGTAGTAGTTGGTGACCGCCGCCACGTAGAGCGGAGTCTTCTTGCGTCCTTCCAATTTCACGGATGCCACGCCCAAATCCGCCAGGGTATTGACGGTATCGGTGAGCGCCAGGTCCTTCATGGACATCAGGTTGCAGCCCTGGGAGAGGCACTGTCCCTCGGACTCCACCTTCCAGCAATTCCGGCAGACGTAGCTGCAGTCGCCGCGATTGCCGCTGCGGTCGTGCAGCACGCTGGAGAGCAGGCAGAGGCCGCTGTAGGCATAGCACAGCGCGCCGTGGGCGAAAATTTCCAACTCGATATTGGGGACCGCCGCCATCCGGGCAATCTCCTCCTCGGTGACTTCACGGGAGGCGATGACACGGTCGAAGCCCAGTTCCCGGCACTCCAGCATTCCCGCCACATTGTGGACCGCCATCTGGGTGGAGGCGTGCAACGGAATCTCGGGGAAATACTCCTTCACCAGATGGGCGGTGGCCAAATCCTGCACAATCAGCGCATCCACACCCAAATCCCGCAGGCGAATCAGCATGGGAATCAGCTGTGTGGTCTCGTCCTCCCGCAGGAGTGTATTCACCGCCACATAGACCTTCCTGGGATAGGACTCGTTGTCATGAGCCAACCCAATCAGAATCTCCAAATCCTCGTAGGAGAAATTCTCCGCATCGGCACGTGCGGAAAATTGCTTCATGCCGATATAGACGGCATCCGCGCCATATTGGAATGCTGCGACTGCGGTCTCTAAATTGCCAGCGGGGGAAAGGAGTTCCATGATGTATTTTTCGTGAGGTTAAAAGTAGAAAACAGACTAAGCATTCAGCACCAGGTAGTCCTTGTGGACCGCCTCGGTGGCCTCCACGGGATGCCCCAGGAGTTCAGCAATGGACGCGCTCTTGGCACCACAAATGCGCGCCAGCTCGTCACTTGCGAAATTGACAATGCCCCGGGCGATCTCTTCGCGACGGGCATTCAGGATTTGCACGGGATCACCCTTTCGGAAGGCACCGCTGATGCCCAGGATTCCCCCAGGCAGGAGGCTCTTGTTGCGACGGCAGAGAGCCTCTTCCGCACCGTCGTCCACCACGATTGCGCCTGCGGGTTCGGAGAAGAATGCCAGGAAGCGCTGCCAGGAGCGCATGGGATTCTTTGCGCCGCTGCGGCAGAAGAGGGTCCCGATATCCTCGCCCGCCAGGAACCGACCGAGATTACTGAAATCCCGCCCATCCACGATAGCCAGTGCGTATCCCGCAGTCATGCAGATGGATGCGGCATGGAGTTTGGTCATCATGCCGCCCGTGGAGTATTGATTGCCATCGGTATTGCCCGCCATCGACAGGAGTTCCTGGTCCAATTCCGTGACCACGCTGAAACGCTTTCCGAAGCCCTTGCCTTCTGGCAGCACTTCGTGGAAGGCGTCGATGGTGGTCATCAGGATTGTCAGATCCGCATTGAGCATGGCCGCCACCATGGCCGCCAGGGTATCGTTGTCGCCAATCTTGATTTCCGCCACCGTCACCGAGTCATTCTCGTTGATGATCGGCAGAATCCCCTCGTCCAGCAACGCACGAATGCACTCCGCCACACGGACATTCCGTTCGTGGTCCCGCAAATCCGCGGCGGTGAGAAGTAACTGCCCGCAGTGGAAGCCATGCTGTTCGCAGGCGTCCTCGTAGTGACGCATCAGATAGCACTGCCCCAACGCGGACAAGCCCTGGACTTTCGCCAATTCCTTGGGGCGGGTGGTCTTGCCCAGGATGGTCATCCCCAGCGGGATGGCACCGGAGGTCACCAGAATCACCTCGATGCCCGCCTTGGTCAATTGGGCAATCTGCTCCACCAGCGCCGCCGTGCGCCCCGCGGGGTCCTCTCGGAGGACATTGCTGCCCACCTTGACCACCACCCGCTTCACGCCCGACAGGGTCTTCTTGCGCTCGCCGTTGTCTGTGTAGTGGAAACTCATGCGCTAGCCTTCGTAACGGGAGTAGATGACAGCGGCGTTGTGACCGCCAAAGCCCATGTTCACCTTCAGGGCGTGACGCAACTCCGGCAGTTCACGGGAGGCGTTGGGCAGATAATCCAAATCGCACTCGGGGTCGGGGTTGTGCAAATTGATGGTGCCAGGCGCCACCCGATTCCGAATCGCCTGCACGCAGACAACGGACTCGAAGCCGCCTGCCGCACCCAGCATGTGTCCCGTCATGGACTTGGTGCTGGAAATCGCGGTATGATATGCGTGGTCGCCAAGAGCCAATTTCAGCGCCTTGGTCTCCACCGCGTCATTCATGTGGGTGCTGGTGCCGTGGGCGTTCACGTAGCCAATGGCCTCCGCAGGCAATTCCGCATGCTCCATGGCAATCTTGATGGCACGAGCCGCGCCGCTACCGTCCGCCGTGGGGGCGGTGATGTGATAGGCATCGCCGCTGGCGCCGTAGCCGCTGACTTCCGCCAAAATCTCCGCACCACGGGCCTTCGCGTGCTCCAGTTCCTCCAGAACCAGCACACCAGAACCCGCCGCAGGCACAAAGCCATCACGCAAGGCATCGAAGGGACGGCTGGCGCCCGTGGGATCCGCGTTGTTCCCCGAGAGCGCACGCATGGAGCCAAAGCCCGCGATGCCCAGGCTGGCCGCCACGCCTTCCTCGGCGCCGCCCGCCAACATCGCCTCCGCATCACCGCGCTTGATGACCCAATATGCCTCGCCAATGGAATGCAAACCACTGGCGCAGGCAGAGACCACGCCGAAATTCGGCCCCTGGAGATGATGGCGAATCGCCACAAAGCCAGACGCCATATCCGCGATCATCATTGGAATCGTCAGGGGGGAGACCTGCCTGGGGCCTGCCTGATCCATGCGCTTCTGCTGGGCGGAAATCGTGGCCAGACCGCCAATTCCCGAAGAAATCATGGTGCCGAAACGCTCAGGAGCGATATTCTCGCCGGTCTTCAAGCCGGACTGCGCCATCGCCTGGTCACCAGCCGCAACCGCATACCAGCAAAAGCTGTCCAGACGCTGCTGCTCCTTCACCGACAGATACTGCGTCATGTCCAAGCCGGAGACCTTTCCGCCAATACGGCAACGGAAATCCTCGCCCAGCTCCTCCAGCAACTGGATGCCACTGACACCCGCCAGAAGGTTCGCCCACGCGGACTCCAGGGTGCTCCCCACAGGAGAGACCACACCCAGACCAGTCACCACCACACGACGCTCAAATGAACACATATCCTAATACTCCGTAGATAGCAAAACGGGCCACAATCCTGGAAGACTGCGGCCCATCTGTGTCAAAATCCAAAAGGAGGATTATGCCTCGCCCTTCTCTGCCAGGGCCTTCTCGATATACTCGGCAGCCTTGCCGACAGTCTGCATGTTCTCAACAACGTCATCGGGAATCGTGGGCAGACCAAACTCAGCCTCAAACTTCATCACCAACTCAACGGTGTCCAGAGAGTCGGCATTCAAATCCTCAATAAAACGGGCCTCGGGGACAACCTGGTCCTCGCGGACACCAAGCTGCTCAACAATGATGGACTTCACGCGATCGGCAACAGTTGCTGCATCCATGATTCAGACTCCTAATTTTTTGGGTTGGGGGTACTTCTACGACAAAATTCATTCACTTCAACAGAGGTCAAAAACTGACAACTCCGGCGGATTCTTGACAAAATCCACTTCCCTACAAAAATCGGGCAGTAAATGTCTTACTATACCCCGTCAATACGAATTTTCAAGTCCCCTCATCCCCCTTCCCCCAACAGCGGGACGGCTTTTCAGAACCCCGGGTCTTTCAGGTTGAATTCTTTTTGCACGATGCGGTTGCGTGCCATCATAGCGGCTCCGCGGGCGGTATCTTCCTGCTTCAGAGTGGAAAGTTCCAAGTGGATACGTTTCATGGCCCTGGGGAAGCAGTTGTCTTCCAGGACGCGCTGGACGGTATTGAGCAGGAAGTCCCCCAGTCCCGTCAATTCTCCCCGCAGGACGATATGGGTAGGATTCAGGAGTGTCACCACCACTGCCAGGGCACGTCCGATACTTTCGCAGACTTCGGTGGCGATCATACGCGCCGCCTTGTCCGTTTCAGCACATTGGGCGAATTGCGCCAGAGAGAAATTCTCCAGGGAGAGTGTGGTATTCACGCCGCTCTGGAGTGTCTCGCGAATGCTCCGCAGGATGCCATTCTTGCCCACGATAGCCTCCAGGCACCCGCGATTTCCGCATTGGCATAGCGGTCCATTCTGCTTGACGACGATATGCCCTACCTCCATGGCCAGATTGCTGTCCCCAAAGAAGCACTTTCCGTCCTTGACGAATCCCCCGCCGATACCGGTGCCCATTCCCATGGAGAAGAGGCTCCCCTGGAGTTCCCGTCCCCGCTGTCGGTATTCCATGTATGTGGAGGCATTGCATTCGGGCCAGACATACGCGGAGAGTCCGTAGCGTGCTTCCAGACACTGTCGTGTCTCGTTGTTCTGCCAGCCAGGAAGATTGACGGCGCGGAGGGATTTTCCCGCCTCCACATCCACCAGGCCAGGGTCGGCGAAACCGATGCAACGCACCAGGGACCAATCCTTGCCGCAGGCTTTCTTCAGGGAATCCAGGACGCCAAAGATGTCCTTCCAGCATCCTTCGGTGGTTTGTCGGTCCCCCGAGGCGATTTCCACGGAATGCCGCACCGCGCCCGTCATATCCGTCACCACCCCCACCACGGTATCTTCCCGGAAATCCACGCCCGCAGACCAGAAATAATCCGGCGAGAGTTCCAATTGCGGTGCCTTGCGACCCGTTCGGACGCCACCGCGGGCGGGTTCGCACAGCACGCCGTTGGACTTCAGCACGTCCACCGCCTCCAATAGGCTGGCAGGACGAACGCCCAACGCCTGGATGGCCACGGGACGGCTCACGGAACCATACCGCAAGACCATGTCCAGCAACTCACCCTGTATCTGCAACGACGACGCCATCTCAAATTGAGAATTGAGAATTGAGAATTGAGAATTGAATTTACATCGCCATCCCGCCATCCACGGAGAGAACCTGTCCGGTGATATAAGCGGCGGCGGGGGATGCCAGGAAGAGCACCGCGGAGGCGATTTCCTCGGGTTGCGCGATGCGCCCCAGGGGAATCTGTGTCTTGAGCTTTTCCTTGAGCGCCTCGGGCAGCACATCCGTCATGGCGGTCTCCACGAAGCCCGGCGCCACCGCATTCACGGTGATGGAGCGGCTTGCCAGTTCCCGGGCGACTGCCTTGGTCATGCCGATGACGCCCGCCTTGGCGGCCGCGTAATTCGCCTGTCCCGCATTACCCATCACCCCCACGATGGAGGAGATATTCACGATGTGGCCGCCGCGGGTCTTCAGCATGGGGCGCACCGCGGCGCGAATGCAGTTGTAGACGCCCTTGAGGTCGGTATCGATGACCGCATCCCAATCCGCTTCGGGCAGACGCATGATGAGGTTGTCCTTGGTGATGCCCGCGTTGTTCACCAGGATATCCAGCTTGTTCTCGAAGGTGGCCAGGACTGCGTCGAAAGCCGCCTGCACGGCGGTGGTGTCCTTGATATCGCAGGCATAGCCCGCCACCATCTCCGGAGCCACTCCGCATTCAGTCGCCAGCTCGGCAGCGGCGGCCTGGGCACTCTCCAGACGGGTGCCGAAGAGCGCCACCCGGGCGCCCTCATTCAGAAATGCCTTGACGATGGCGCGGCCGATTCCACGGGTGCCGCCGGTGACAATTGCGTTCTGTCCAGAAAGAATACCCATTTTTCGTCTCCTACAAATCAGTGGCTTGCGTGGGAAATTGTCGATTAATGCGCTTCATCAGCCCGCAGAGGACTTTCCCGGGCCCCATTTCCACCAGGCTGTCGCAGACGCCAGTTAGTGCCTGGGCGCACTCCTCCCAGCGCACGGAGGAAGAAACCTGCCGCGCCAGCAGTTCCTTCAGGTCCAGCGAGGCATCCGCAGTCCAGCCGCCAGTCACATTGTGCACCAGGGGGACCGATGGCGCCTGGAAGGGGACGCCTGCGAGGAATTCTCGGAAGGCATCGGAGGCCTCCTGCATCAGAGGCGAGTGATATGCGCCTGCCACCTGCAGGAGCTGTGTCTTGAGGGCGACGCCCGTCAATGCCTGGCACACGGCCTCCACTGCGCTCTTTTCACCGCTGACAATGCGCTGTCCAGGAGAATTGTAGTTGGCCACCACAACACCGAATTTCTTGCATGCCTCCGCCAGGGCATTTTCGTCGCAGGCGATGACTGCGGCCATGACGCCCTGGCTCTTCTGGCAGCACAAGTCCATCAACTCGCCACGGCGGGCAACCATCTTCAGGCCATTCTCAAAATCCACCACGCCGGACGCGGTGACCGCTGTCACCTCGCCCAGGGACAAGCCCCCCATGGCCACAATCTCCTCGCCCTCCACGGGATTCTCCAACCGCGCGGCGTATGCCGCCATGCTGGTCACGAAAATCGCGGGTTGGCAATGGGCGCAGGCGGTCAATTCCTCCTGTGGTCCCTGGAAGCACAGTTCCGAGAGCTCCCAGCCAAGTATCGCGTCCGCATCGCGGTAGATCTTCGCCGCGGCGGCAGAACTCTGGGAGAGTGCCAATCCCATGCCGGGGTGCTGGGCGCCCTGCCCGGCAAACATAATTCCTATGCGAGTAGTCATCTTCTCTATCATCCCTTCAATGCGCTACCCGCACCAACAAAAGAAAAATACGGATAGCTTCAGCCTATGGATTCCAGCGCATACTGGTGAACGGCCTCCACAATGCGCTCATTCATCTGAGAGCGGAGCAGCTCACCCACCGCGCGAATGCCGTTGGCAACGCCGTGGGCCTGGAAATTGCCGTGTCCGATAACGCAGCAGCCCTTCACGCCCAAGAGCGGCGCACCGCCGATCTCGCTGGCGTCAGTGCACTTCTTTACACTGCCGAAGGCGCCCTTACAAAGCAGACCGCCCACCTTCCAGAGGGGTTTCTGCATCACGGAGTCCTTAATCATACGAGTCAATGACTTGCAGAGCTGTTCGCTGGTCTTCAAAACCACGTTCCCCACAAAGCCATCGCAAACCACAACATCCACATTGCCACAGAAGAGATCGTGGCCCTCGACATTGCCAATGAAATTGATGCCAGAGATATTCTTGATCAGCGGCAAGGCATCCTGCACCTGGTGATTGCCCTTGCCTTCTTCCGTGCCATTCGAAAGCAGACCAATGCGGGGATGCTCAAGACCCAGCGCCTGCTTTGCATACAAATCGCCCATGATGGCAAACTGCGCCAATACTGTCGGCGTACAATCCACCGTGGCACCCGCATCCATCAATACCCAGGGAGCCTTCTCACCAGGCATCACTGTAGCAATGCCGGGACGAGCCAACCCCTCCAGCATGCGCCACTTCAAGAAGGACGCACCCACCGCGGCACCTGTGTTGCCCGCGCTGAAAACCCCTCCCGCGCGACCGGCTTTCACCATGTCCATCGCAACGGTGATGGAACTGTTCTTCTTTTCACGAATCGCCCGCACAGGGTGCTCGTCCATCCCGATGACTTCGGGTGCATGAACAAACTCCAAGCGCGGGTCATTCACATCCACGCCAATGCCAGAAAGACCGCTCTTCACAGCCTCCTGGTCACCGACGAGGAGATAGCCATATTCATCGCCAAAACGCGACAGCGCCTCGGCGACGCCCTCCACTACCGCGGAGGGCGCAAAGTCCCCGCCCATCATATCCACTGCGACAACGATGTCCGAAATGGGCATAACAGGCGGCTCCTTTTATTATGCCTTGGCGGCCTTGTCCTTGATCTGGAGGACCTGCTTGCCATCGTAGTAACCGCAAGCGGTGCAGATACGGTGGTCCAGGCAGGGTGCGCCGCAGTTGCGGCAGGTGGTGGCTTCCAGGCCACGATAACGGATCTGGGCCTTACGCTGACGGACGCGCTGCTTGGATTTCTTGCACTGTTGAACAGCCATGGTTCCTTAACTCCTATGATTGTTGGTGAATTGAATTGGTAGAAAAAAACGAAAATCTATTTTTGTGGAGCAAGCTGGTCCAACGCCGCCCAGGGATTCTCCGGATCATCCTGGGGGGAATCTTCCGGGCAGTCGCAAGGGCCGTCATTCCAGTTGGCACCACATCTGGGACAGAGCCCCAGACACTCCTCTTTGCAAAGGAAGTGTTGCGGAAAAGCCATTAATATATCCTCTCTTAATCCATCTGAGAGGTCAATTGTGGTTCCAAATGCATTCTCGAACTCATGACACACGTCATTTGTGTCGATTTTCCACCCGTATGGCCTTTCGCAGCGGTCGCAGATGCTCTCCAATTCCGTGGAGACGCTCCCCCGAACCAGCAGGTCATTTCCGCCATTGATGGGCTCCAGATGGATCCTGTAGGAGACGGGCGCGGTGTAGCGCACCCGTTCCTCGTCCTCCAGACCGATTTCTGCGGCGGGGAGTGTTCCCTCCAGGTCCAGTCCCTCTGGCGGCAAATCCACCAAATCGAACTGCACCCCGCGGACGGGCGTGTGATCGAATTCACTCATCGGTACGACTTCCTAGATCAGCTGGAGCTTCCGGAGAGTAGCCCGGAGGATTTCCCGATTTGCGGCGCCCATTTCGCAGAGCGGCAGGCGGTATTCTTCGGCGATGAGTCCCATGTCTGCCAGAGCGGCCTTCACGGGGATGGGGTTGGCCTCCAGGAAGAGGTCGTGGGCCAGAGGATAGAAGCGCTTGTGGATTTCGTAGGCGGCGGCGAAATCATTGGCCAGAGCCAGACGGCACATCTCCACATAGGGGGCGGGAGCCACATTGGACAGGACGCTGATGACGCCCGTGGCGCCAACCGACATCATAGGCAGCGCCAGGCTGTCGTCACCGGACAGCACCGTCAAGTCGCACATATTGCGGATGGCGTTGACGCGCTCCACGCTGCCGCCAGCTTCCTTGATGGCCGCCACCTGTGGATGGGATGCCAGGCGCTTCACCACATCCAATGGAATCTCCTTGCCGGTACGGCCAGGGACGTTGTAGAGGATGATGGGGAGCTTCGTGCACTCGGCAGTGGCGACAAAATGACGATAGAGACCCTCGCTGGAGGGCTTGTTGTAGTAGGGTGTGACCTGCAGTGTGGCATCCACGGGCATGTCTTCCACCGCCTTGGTCAGACGGATGGCTTCTTCCGTGGAATTGGCGCCCGTGCCGGCGATGATCTGGCAGCGACGGTTGGCCTTTTCCGCCACAAAGCGGATGATTTCCAGATGCTCCTCCACATTGACGGTGGGAGATTCACCCGTGGTGCCAACGGGAATCATGCCCGCCACACCCGCGGCAATCTGACGTTCCACCAACGCCGCCAATGTCTCGTAGTCCACCTTGCCATCGCGGAACGGCGTAACCAAAGCGGTATAAACACCCTGAAGTTTCATAATCGTGAAAGTAAAAGAATAACGTGGTTGAAGAAGTTAAGAGAATCCGGAATTGCTTGTACTATAACCCGTTTACGCCATACTGTGGCGTCTCCGCCGAAAGCTTGGAACCGCCTTGTGTTTGCCTCTAGCTAGAACTCTAGCTAGATAGTCTAGAAGCTCTAGAAGCTCTAGCTAGAAAGGCTAGATCTAGAGGCTCTAGCTAGAAAGTCTAGCTCTAGAGGCTCTAGCTAGAAGGTCT
>DCIO01000007.1:20260-23560 GCA_002315885.1 Lentisphaeria bacterium UBA1724 | reverse complement strand
GGCATCCTAGGCACCCTAGGCATCCTAGGCATCCTAGGCATCCTAGGCACCCTAGTGGGCTATTCCATCAGGAAGACGCGGGTCTGCCTGGGGTCGAAGGGGATGTTAGCGGTAGAATCGGGTTCCACGGGGAAGATTTCCTCGGAGAAGAGGTCCTTGAGCTGGGTGCAGTCCTTGGGCAGGCGGATTTGTTTTTCGCCACCGTCCTTCACGCAGACGGCGAAAACATTCTCGGTGGCCCAGACCTGATCGGCGGTGGTCACATACCGATGTACGCCCGCCTTCTCGTAGGCCTTTTCCATGAATTCCCGTGGCAGATTGCTGACACCGCTAAAGAGGATGGTGGCCTCGGGGAGTTCCTTCACGCCCAACGCGCCGGCCTTGGAGTTCTTTCCGGACTGCTGTTCGGCATAATGTCCCAGAATCACCACGTCCTTAGCGGGGTTCAGGACTGCCAGCAGATGGCTTCCTGGGGCATTCATCCAGGGGCCGCTCTGATAGCTCTGTCCGACTGCGCTCTGGCTGAGCCAGTTGCCATCGGGGGAATCCACCAGGCAGACATGCTTTGCGGGCGCAGTCAGGAAGCTCAGGGGGAGCCCCGTGAATGCCTGGGCGCTTTCCTGGGCGCTCATACCCGCGGGTGGGATGACGCCGGGCGTGCCGATGAAGCAGACCACGCGGCCATCCGTGAGGAATTTCTCCAGGGCGGCCTTGTGTTCGGGCTTCCAGGCCAGGCTCATGGGCAGGAAGAGAATGCGGATGCGTTCGGGCAGATTGGGCAAGTCGTTGGAGAGATAGACCTCGTAGGGGGTGCCCATGGGTGCCAGTTGTGTCCGCTGGAATCCACGCAACGCGTTGCCCACCTGCTCTGTGGGGGTGGTGGTCCAGTCAATGGATTCTTCGTCAATCACCATCGCCACCTGTGCCACGGGCTTGCGGGTGTATTTCAGGGTGGTGTCTTCCATCACCTGGACGCACTTGGCGATGCAATCCAGCAGTTCCTGGTCCACAAACTTGATATATCCCACATCGAACCACCACTGGGCCATGCCACTGAGCAGATTGTGCATGGACTCCTTGGTCTGCTGGAGGATATCTCCCTGGACATCCGCAGTGCCGCCGTGGTTATTATCCCCCGTGGCGCTGGTGCGGATATCATTTTCGATGAACCAGAACTTATTGTGGAGCTGCAGGGAATCCGCGGCGCCCATAGCGTAAGACATGCCATCACCGCCCATCTGGCGGAATTCGTAACCGGAGGGGCTGCAGAGGTAGTCCAGATATGGGCAATTCAGCAGTGCTCCCACGCCGATATGACCTGTGAGCAGCTCGCGGTAGGTGCCCGCCAGTTCCACCTCGTAGCCATAGAATGCGCCACACAGGAGCTTTCCGTGGGATGCGTCCTTGACTTCCTTGCAGAGTTCCGCCACGCAATCCGCCACCGTTTCGCTGTGGTAGCGGTTGTAATCGGCGATGGGTCGTGCCATGGGGTTAGCGGGATCCATGAAGCCCGGGTAATTCAGCATGGTGACACGCTGGTAGGCGTTGGGCAGTTCCGCGGTAGCCAGGGTCACTGCGCTGTCATTCCAGGCCTCCTGCAGTGCCTGGTCGGAGCCGTATTTAGCACTCAGCCACTGACGGAATGCCTGACGTGCCACGGGGGAGTAGTCGGGATGTGCGCCGCGCAAGCTGGCCCACTCCATCCACTCCTCGGTGGTGCCGCTGGCCAGGACGAAGCCCGTGATGCGGTCCGCGTATGGGCTCTCTTCCAGGAACGCCATCATGTGCCGTATGCCCTCCTTGGAGTATTCGCGCCAAGTGCGGCTCGCCCAGGAAGGACAGCGCATGCCCAGATGCCAGATCAGTGGCTTGTAGCCGCCTTCCGGGTCCTTGGGATCGCTGTCCCATACCACGTCATCCAGGTGGTCCTGACTCCACCAGCGCGGCGCGTTGAAGGCCACGCGGATGTTGAAGAACGCATTGGGATTGGCATCCAGGGTTGTGCGGATACGGCGGTCCAGCTGCTGGAAATCGTATTTCCCTGGAGCGAATTCCACCGTATAGGAGAGATTGAAGCTTCCCTCGGAGGTGTTGGCGCAGAATCCGAAGAGATTGATGCCGCAGTCGGTGAAGGTGCGGATATTTCGGGGGCCTTCCTTGATGTAGGTAGCGCGCATCACGCCAGGAAGGGGCTCCTCACCACGGAACATAGTGGGACGACCACCAAATTCCCGCATGGACATGGCGGGGAAATCCACCTTCTGACGACCATTCACCTTCACGGGGAAGACCGCGTCCTCAAAGATGCCCTCGCCGCATTTCACGGTGACCTGGTAGTCGCCGTCCAGCAGGAATTGAGTCAACTCGATTTCCTGTGCGGGGGTAGTCCAAGTCATGCCATTCTTCTGGGTATCCTTCAGGGGGATGGTCAGCGTGGGATAGAGTTCGTCCTTGAAGCATGGCTTGAAGACCAGCGCCACCTCCTGGTCAAAGGGCGCCCTGCCCTGGAAATCCGCCGTGAAGCCAGGAATCGCGATTGTCTCTCCCGCGGTCATCTCCGTGGGGAAGTCACCCTGCCACTGCAGCGTCCCCTGGGGAGTCACATCATCCTCGCCGCGGATTTCCGCCACCTGGTAGTGTGTTTCCACGCCGGCGGGCAGTGCAGGCACGCAGATATCCAGGCGTCCATCGGGGCCATACATGATTTCATTGGAAGTGGCCGCGCCATTGTAGGAGGCGTATTTTGGCGAAGTCCGGAAAACCAGCTCATGCCATTCGCCATCGGCGGGCAGCTCATGAGAATCCTGGAAAAGCCACCCATACCAGGCCGTGGTGCCCTCGGCAGTCTCCCGGGAAGTGGCCCACTGCAGACCAATCCGCAGAGACGCGTCACCCAGATTCCGCATACGGACCACAACACGCTCCGTGGGAATCATGCCGTGGGGACGGATGTACTTCAGCAGATACTTGAGCTTCTCCTGCTTAGGCATCTGCACATATTCCACTGCGCGGTCTTCCTTGTTGTATTCCAGCGAACGATACTCGAAATACACAGGCGCCTCACGGGGCTCCCAGGTGCCGTCAATCTGAAAATACGTAGCGCTGGAACCATCGTAATGAATGAGCGTGCGCGCGGGTTCGGCAAAGAGACTCATACAGAACAAAAAACACAGAGCTAGAAAGAAATTTTTCATGATTTTTACGATTTTGAGTCTAGTGAGTAGCGACGGCGTCCCCGCCGTCGAAGTAGCCTAGGGAGCCTAGGGGGCCTAGGGAGCCTAGGGGGCCTAGGGGGCCTAG
>DCIO01000007.1:10875-20146 GCA_002315885.1 Lentisphaeria bacterium UBA1724 | reverse complement strand
CGGCGTCCCCGCCGTCGAAGTAGCCTAGGTAGCCTAGGGGTCCTACCTATCTTCTCTTAAGCACCACCAGCAGCACGGATGTAAAAACGAGTGCCATTCCGACAGCCAATGGGATGGTGATGGTTTCTCCGAAGACAAGAAATCCGATGAGCACTGCGGTAGTGGGTTCCAGTGCGCCGAGAATTGCGGTTTTTGTGGCGCCGATATATGGGATTGCCACCGCCATCAGCCAGAAAGAGAGGAAAGAGGGGAAGAAAGCCAATCCCAGGAGATTTCCCAACATGCTCCAGGAAGTCACGGTTTGCAAAGCCATTCCGCCACGCAGTGCCACCAGGAAGACTGGCAATCCCATGAGCATCATGTAGAACGTGAGCGTATCCGCAGGGAGTGTCTTCAAGCGGGATTCCTTGACGCCGACGATGTAGATTGCGTAGGTCAGCGCCGCCATGATGACATAGAAGACGCCGCGGAAATTGACCACGGTCCCGGGGCTATTTCCGCAGGAAAGCAACCCCACGCCCGCCAGCGCCAGCAGGATACCCGCAAAGACGCTCCAGGTAATTTTCTCGTGGTATCCCACCCCCATGATGACAGCCACCATGATGGGATAGAGGAAGAGAATCGTGGCCGCCACCCCAGAGCTCATGATCTGGAAACTAAGGAACCAGAAGATGCAGGAGATGGAAAGCAGGAATCCCCCCACCGCCAGAAAAGACAGGTGATTCACTGGCACACGGAAGGACTTCTTCTGGCAAAGCAAAAGCGCCGCCAGGAGGATAGCCGCGAAGAGAAAGCGATAGAAGAGCATGGAGAGCGCCCCCATGCCCTCGGCATAGAGGTGTTTCCCAAAGAGCGGATTCATTCCGTAGGCAATCCCCGACAGAATACCGCAAAAATACCCCTTGAAGCTGGGAGAGACCATGACCAGCGGCTTCTACTCCTGCTCTTCCTCCAACCCCGCGGCCAATGCGGCTTTGCGGAGCGCATCCTGGGGGAAATTCAGGAACTCAATGGAGCGCTGTCCTTCGGCGACGTGCTCAAAACGGATCGTCTTGAGTTTCGGAGAATCCAGCAACCCGCCAATTTGTTCGGGCCACTCCACCAGCGTAATCGCGTTGGGCTGGAAGAGAAATTCGTCAATCCCGAATGCCAATGCGGCATTTTCATCGCTGATGCGATACATATCCAGGTGATAGAGATACTTCCCGTCGGGACGGCGGTATTCCTGAGCCACGGTGAAAGTCGGGCTTGTGACGGGCTCCGTAATGCCAAGTCCCCGTGCGATACCCCGGGAGATGACCGTCTTTCCGCAGCCCAAATCTCCCACCAGGGCAACCACAGTGCCATCCAAGAGACTCTGCGCCAGGGCCATTCCCATGGCGAGGGTCTTTTCATCGCTATCGCTGAAATACTTCGTCATCTTTTCAACGTCCTAAAATGCGTCCAGAAAACTGGACCGCAAAATCAATTCGTCCGCAAATCCTGCAGGACCTGGCTCATGTTTTCGTAGCGCGCCGCAAGTGGTTTCATGAGGCATTTGTTCACCACGCATTCAATCTGCGGGTCCACATTTGGCGCCAGTTCGTAAATGGGTCTGGGCTGGTGGTGGCTGCTTGCCTGGTGTCGCCAGGTATCCTTCGGCGTCTTGCCAGCGAAAGGGAACTTCCCTGTCAGAAGCTGGTATGCGATCAATCCGAAGGCGAAGACATCCGATGCCTGGTAGGAGAGCTTGTCCAGAAATTGCTCGGGCGCCATGAATCCCGGCGTGCCAAGTTGCTTCCGGGGACCGTGGTCATTCTTTTCACGGGACAAATCGAAATCCGTGAGCTTCAATTCGAAGGAATTACCACGACGACGCATGAGGAAATTCTCGGGTTTCACATCCAAGTGCATGATGCCGCTATCGTGGACCCACGCCAACGCCTCCGCCATCTCCCGAATGACGAAGTTGGTATTCGCCTTCAGATTCGGATCCGCGTTGCTCATCAGATTGCGCAGGGGCACGCCATCCACAAAATCGATGATTTCGTAGGGCTGGAAGAATCCATGCCAACCAATTTCCTTGGAATTGACGATATTGGGATGAGGAGAAAGACGCTCGCGAATCCGCGCACCCGCCTTGAAACGCTCACGGCAGGAAAAATTGAAGATTTTGCACTTCTGCAACTCACGCAGGACCGCAGGCATGCCATTCTCCAGGACAATGCGTTCCAGGGAAGCCATGCCGCCATCGGCGAGGTGACTGCTAATCCGATATTTGAGTCTCTGTTCTGACATCAGAAAATGCCCTTCTCGGTTATTCTGCCGCCAGCAAACCGCCCTTCAGGACCACCGCGCGGTCCGCTGCGGTCAGATTGCACTTCAGGGTGATTTCCTTGCCACCGACGCAGGCGCGGATGTCGTCTCCTGCGGACAGCTGTTTGCGGATATCGCAGATGGTGATCTTGTCGCCCTGCTGGATGCCCTCGTAGTCCTCACGCTTCTGGAAATAGAGAGGAAGGATGCCGAAATTCACCAGATTGGCGGCGTGGATGCGTTCAATGGAAATTGCCAGCACTGCCTTGACACCCAGATACATGGGGCAGATGGCGGCATGTTCGCGGCTGGAGCCCTGGCCGTAGGACTCCCCTGCCACAATGAATCCCGCCTTGCCTGCGTCACGCAAGGCGCTAGCGCGGTCGGCGAAGGAGGGCTTTCCTGCCTCGGTGAAGCAGTCGAAGACCACCTTCGCGTAACGCGGAATGTTACTGCGGAGCTTGAGGTTTGCACCGGCAGGCATGATGTGGTCGGTAGTGATGCGGTCACCCACCGCAATGACGGCCTCGCCATCCAGGGTATCCGGCAGCGCAGTGCAGTGCGGGGGTTCGCCAATGGTCTCCTTGCGGACAATCTCCACCTGGCTGCCATCTGCGGGAGGAACGATGATCATCCGGTCGTCCACCACAAAATGCTCCGGCATCTTCCAGGCGGGCTCGTGCATACCCAGCTCCTGGGCCAATGCGGCGGGGTCGGTCAACACGCCCGTCAGCGCAGTGGCCACAGCGGTGGCGGGGCTCACCAGATAGCACTGGTCGTCCTTCGTGCCTGTGCGGTTCAGGAAATTACGGTTGTTTGTGCGGACGGAGATCGTGCCGGATGCGGGGCTGAAGCCCTGGCCAATGCAGGGACCGCAGGCGCTTTCCAGAATACGGCATCCCGCCGCCAGCATGATTGCCAGACTGCCGTCTTCCGCCAGCATCCGCAGGACCTGCTTGGAACCGGGAGCGATAGCCAGGGAGACTGCGGGAGAGACCGCATGGCCCTTCAGCATAGCCGCCACCAGCTGCATGTCCTTCAGGCTGCTATTGGTGCAGGAGCCCACCAGCACCTGGCTGCAGGGCAACCCCGCCACTTCGGCGACGGGCTTTACATTGGCGGGATTGGAGGGGCAGGCCGCCATGGGCACAAGCTCATCCAGCGCGATTTCGATGACGCGGTCATATTGTGCGCCTTCTTCGGCAGCCAGGGGCTTCCAGTCCGCACCGCGGCCTTCGGCTTCCAGGAAGCGTCGTGTCTCGTCATCCGAGGGGAATACGGATGTGGTCACACCCAACTCCGCGCCCATGTTCGTGATGGTGGCGCGCTCGGGGACACTCAGCGTGGCCACGCCGTCACCGAAGTATTCCACTGCGGTGCCCACATTGCCCTTGCTGGAGAGAATGGAGAGCACCTTCAGGATCACATCCTTGGCGGAGACCCACTCCCGGAGCTTGCCCGTCAGCTTGATGCCGATGATTTTGGGACAAGTCAGCTTGAAGGGGATACCCGCCATGGCACGTGCCACATCCAAGCCGCCTGCACCGATGGCGACCATGCCGATGCCGCCACCCGTGGGGGTATGGGAGTCGGACCCCAGCAGCGTCTTGCCGGGAATGCCGAAGCGTTCCAGGTGGACTTGGTGGCAAATGCCATTACCGGGACGGGAGTAGCGGACGCCCTTGGCCGCACAGACACTCTGCAAATAGAGGTGGTCGTTGGCGTTCTCAGGTCCCATCTGGTTGGTGTTGTGGTCGATATACTGCACGGACACCTCGGTCTTCACGCGCGGCACATTCATCGCCTCCAGTTCCAAAAACGCCATGGTCCCCGTGGCATCCTGACACAAGGTCTGGTCAATCTTGATGCTAATGGGAGACCCCGCCACCAACTCACCCTCAACCAGGTGAGCCGCTAAAATCTGCTGAATGATTGTCTTTGACATATTTTGTGTATTTTGTGTGTTTTGTGGACGAATTACCAATCAATCGCCATTCCGAAGGAGTTGATGCCGCTGCCAATGCCCAGCATCGCCAGGCGCATCCCCGGCTTCAGGGCGCCCCGTTCCTCCGCCAGACAGACCGCCAGCGGCAGGGATGCGGAACCGCAGTTGCCCGTCTCGGGAAAAATCGGAAAATCCAGCGCCGTGGGGAGGCCAATCTGCTCAAACAGCAAATCCCGATGGACTTTTCCCACTTGGTGTCCGCAGACGATGTCAGGGAGGCCATCGCCCCAGGGGGCGTCCTTTTGCAGGGCGGCCCACATCCGTTTTGCCACCTGGATGCCCTGCACCATCAATTCGTGGGAATCCGTGCGCATGACGGGCGCACTGCCGTCGGTCATGCCGCCCGCGGCGTCCCCTCGGCACAGGTTATCATTGGCGCAATCCGATGCCCCTGCGGCGGCACGGATGGCGTGGGTGCCCTCCCGTGAAAGAATCACCGCGGAGGCGGCGCTTCCGATGGTCAGGCTGGCGAACTCGAATTTCAGTGCCTGGCGGGTCATGGTCAAGTCGGCGTTCAAGCGGGCAATGGTGTTTTCCACCAGTGGACCGCCATTTTCGCCCGTCACCGCCATTCCGCAGTCGATTGCGCCCGTCTCAATCATGTTCGCCAGCACCATCATGCCGCTGGCGACACCAAGACAGGCGTTGGACAAATCGAAATTCAGAGTATCCTGGGGCAGTCCCAGTTTCCGGACTACCGCCGTGGAGGTGGCGGGCTCCGCGCAATCCCGGGAGACGCCGCAGAAAATCAACGCCTGGATGGCCGACGGCGCCAGGCCGCTCTTCTCCAGTGCCGCACGTCCCGCCAACACCGCCGCATCGCTGGGCATGGTGCCGTGATTCCAAAAGCGGCGTTCACGGATGCCCGTCATCAACTCCAGGCGCCCTTCCGGCAGATGGAGACGCTCGTAGAGGGGCTTCAGACGTTCCTCCAACTCCGCGCTGGTCAGGACGTTTGGCGGAAGCACTCCCGCGATGGTATGAAGATGTGCCTTGGAAAATTGCATGGTAAAAAACCTTAATGTAGTCCGCACTCGGCTCTGCGCGGGGAGTATATTAAGGAAAACCCTCTTGAATCCAAATACTTTTTACGTCCGAGCATACAATGCGCTGCGCCTGTCCCCATTGCAAGACTGTGAATGTCTTTCCCCCCGAAGCCTCTGGCACCATGGTCCTCTGTCCCCAATGCCAAAAGAGCTTCTTTGCGGACCCTATCCCCGAAGATGAGGCAGAGGGCTTCCGTGCATGCCCCTTCTGCCACGAGCGCATCCGCACAGGAGCAAAAAAATGCCGCTGGTGCCAGAGTTTGCTGGACAATCCGACGCAACAAGAAGCGAAGCCCCAAGCGAATCATCTGGCAGGCATCCCGGATTTTCCTGCAAATGCATCATCAGATGACGCACCCTCACAGGATTCCCCGAAAGCAGAAGAGGAGCTCTTCAGCATGCATCCCACCTGGAAACGACTGCTTGCGCCGATGGCTGTGGCCGCGTTGCTCATTCTGCTGTCAATTCCATTCCTACGAGAACTAGAATCCTCGATGTACGTCATGCTTTTGGCGCTCCTTGCCTGCATGTTCTGGTTCCTGAAGCGTTTGCTGGACATCATCACAACCCATTATGTCCTCACCACGGAACGACTCTCCGTCAGGACGGGACTAATTTCCCGTGAAGAGGTGGAAATCCGTGTCAGCGACATCCGTGCCGTATGGCTCAAACAGAATATCTGGGAACGATGCCTGAATTTCGGAGATGTTCTCATCGGAACTTCCGCAACCGCAGGCGCCGAAATCAGCATCGCCGATATCGACGCACCACGGGAAATCCTGGATATCCTCCACGACCTCGCAAAAGTCTAGGGAATTTCCTACCTGAATGCTACATAGGGGGGACTGCGGGAAAAAGAGGGCAAATGACACAGCCTCACTTTCTCCCGAAAACTATATTTTTATCCCGATTTTCAAGGCATTCCTTAAAAGAATGTGCGTATAGTATATAGCGTGTCTTATTTCGTATCGTAGCCTAATTTTTCATTGGAACTCCTTCATGCGTAAAATTCTCTCTTTTTTATTTATCATTGCCATGACTAGCCTTTTTGCGGGTCCGAAAGCCTTGTGGATTAATTATCCAGAAGAACAGAAAGCTGGCATCAACAAGGAGCGCTATTTCCGGATTGAGTTCCAGACTGCCAACAAGCCCGTCAAGAGCGCCGCGGTATTCTATCTCATTGACGACGATGGCACTGTGTCGCTGAATGGTCAGGTCGTATCGCGCAAATCCGCGATGCTCTCCCTCTACCACACCACGATGCGTACCACCAAGCAGTATGATGTCACGGGGTTGTTGACCAAAGGCCGCAATGCGTTGTGTGCCACCACCATCAACAAGGGCAGCATCGGCGGTTTCATCCTGCGTCTGGCCATCACCTACCAGGATGGCACCATCCAGGAAGTCTTCACCGACACGACCTGGAAGAGCTCCCGGGAGAAAGCCGCCGGCTGGGACCAACCCGGTTTTGCCGACAAGTCTTGGCAGACGCCCTCTTTCGTGGGTGACTGCCATGTGGATCCCTGGTGTGAGAGATACGACATGCTCCCCCTCTATGCCCAGGAAGACGCAGTGGCGGAAGTGGAGCGCAGACAACAGGTAGTGGAAAATGACAGACTCCTCTGGGAGAAGCTGGCCAACGAACCCGCGGAAGAGGCGAAAATCGTCTACAAGGACGGCGGTGCATTCTTCGATATCGGCGGCAAAATCTACCGCCCCGTGCTCTACAACTACAGCTGCGGCGGCAGAGACACCCCGAATTTCCGCGAAAAGGTCAAGAATTTCGTGGAGGCGGACATCAAGTTGATTTCTTTCGGCATCGAGGCAGTCCAATTCTGGAAGGGCCCCAACCAGTACGACTACCAGGAACTGAACCGGGTGATTTCCCATGCCTTCAGCAATGCACCCGACGGTCGTTTCATTTTCGCCATCACCTTCTCCCATGGTCCCCAGTGGTGGAACAAGCTCCATCCCGAGGAACTCATCAAATACGGCAGACAAAGCACGAAATTCGACAGCGACGACAATATCGGTTCCTACGAAGCTCCCTCCTACGCCTCCGAACTCTGGGTCAAAGAGGCCTCCGAAACCGTCCGAAAGCTGGTGGAATACATTGAAAGCACCCCCTACAGCAAGCGCATCTTCGGCTATCGCTTCGGCGCGGGCGTCTACTCCGAATGGCACTACTACGGCATGGCGGATTCCATGCCCGATATCAGTGCCCCCATGATTCGGCTCTTCCGTAGATATCTGCGGGACAAATACCAGGGGGATGTGGAGAAGCTCCGCGCCGCCTGGAACCAGCCCCAGGTCACCTTCGAGAACGCGGTTCCACCACCCGAAGAAGTCCGCCTGCAGTATCTGGATGGCAGCCTGCGTGATCCCGTGGCACACGCCTGGAGCATCGACTTCCTGGAGTGCCTCCAGATTTCCGAGCGGGATGCGCTTCTGGCCATCAACAAGGCCGCCAAGGAAGCCTGCCATGGCCGCGCACTAATCGGCAACTACTGCGGGTATTTCTTCAACATGGGCTACACCGCCGAAGGATGGCATCTGCTGAATGACGATTACATGGATTCACCCTACGTGGATTTCCAGATCTCCCCCTGCTGCTACTCCACCGAATACCGCAAACTGGGTGGTTCCCAGCTCTCCCGCAGCCTCACCGCATCCTACCAGCTCCACAACAAGATGGTCATCTTCGAGGCAGACAGCCGCACCTATCTGACGAAGAAGTCGGATCCCAACCGCCACGTCAACACCCCCCAGGAGAGTGTGGCCATGCTTTCCCGTGATTTGGCCCAGGCCATCAGCAAGGGCTGCGCGTACTGGCACTACGATTTCGGACGCGACTGGTACAACGACCCCGCAATCCTGGCGTACTTCCACAATATCGCCCCCGTGTATGACGCGGTCAAGGACTTCAGTTCCTGCGCGGAAGTCGCCTTCATCGCGGATTGGCAGAGCGGCTACTACCACGCCATCCAGGCTCCCGAAGGCGGTCTCCAGACCTACCTGAGCATCAGCGAACAGACTCGTGAATTTAATGCCGCGGGCATCCAGTTTGATACATTCTCCTTCGCGGACATCGACAACCCCGCCCTGCAGAACTACAAGCTCATCGTCTTCCCGCAGCTCTTCTACATGACTCCCGAAAAACTCTCCAAGCTCTCCGCCCTGAAGAAAGCCGGCAAGACGCTGCTCTTCCTGAATGCCGCGGGATGGCTGACTGCCCATGGCCCAGACACCGAATCCATCTTCCAGACCACGGGCATCCACGTGGATGTGTTGCACGAGGAAGTGCCCATTCTGATGGGATTGGCCGATGGCACCTATATGGATCCCTTCGGCATGACGCCCCGCCCCGCCCTAAGCTTCTCCCCCGTGGTGACAATCACGGATCCTCAGGCGACCATCCTGGGAAAGGTCAAGCTGAAGAATGGCGCTATCGTCCCCGCATACGCTCGGAAGCAGAATGCGGATGGCTCCGTCAGCTATCTGTGTGCCGCGCCTTTTGTGACCGCATCCGAATTGCGAAAGATTGCCAAGGGCATCGGCGTCCACACCTACTGTGACAGCAGCAAGGGCGTGGTCTTTGCCAACAACTCCATGATTTCCTTCCACACGGCGACTCCCGGCCAATACACCCTGCACGCCAAGAGCCCCGTCAAATGGACCATGGTCTATCCGGAAAAGCGCGATGCCACGGCCCTCCAGGCGGACCTCACCTTCCAGGCAACCGAGCCCAATACGTATATTTTCATGATCGAAGAATAGGTAGTCCGCTTATTCCGCATTACATTGACTAGCCCTCCTAGGCATTCTAGGCTACTTCGACAGCGGGGACGCCGTCGCTACTCCCTAGACATCCTAGGCATCCTAGGCACCCTAGGCATCCTAGGCTACTTCGACGGCGGGGACGCCG
>DCIO01000007.1:0-10748 GCA_002315885.1 Lentisphaeria bacterium UBA1724 | reverse complement strand
CCGTCGGTACACCCTTTCGACGGCGACTTGCGCCGTCGGCACTTCCTATGTCAATCCGTCGTTTGATATGCAATTTATTATCCCCTGCGGGATTTTGTGTTCTCGTATTCGTCCTTGCGGGATGTTCCACTGACAAGCGCCTGGATTCCCTGAATCAGGAGGTAGATGGGCTGCTGACCTCCGCGCAACAGGTGGCCTTCCCCGACAGCGCGCCGGAGACCATCCGCCTTCATGAAATCGATCCCGAGGCTCCGCGAGTTGAGTATCCCTCCCACATCAAGCTGAATCTCAGGGAGACCCTGGAGATGGCGGCAAAGAACAACCGCAGCTACCAGACTTCCAAAGAGGGCCTCTACAATTCCGCCCTGGCGCTCCGGCGTGTCCTTCATGACTGGGAATGGAATCCCACGAATAACTTCGCGGCGATCTTCGGCGTGGACCAGGATCCCTCTTACAGCACCCTGGGCACCGAAGCATCCATCGGATTTACCAAAAAATTCACCGCAGGCGGACGGCTGGCAGGAAAACTCGCCACCACGTCGCTGCGCTATTTTTCCGGAGACAAATCCCTGAGCATCGCCAGCATGGCAAGTCTGACGCTGACACAACCGCTGCTGCAGGGCTTCGATACCACCGTCGCCCGAGAAAACCTGACACAGGCAGAACGGAACCTCATCTATGCCTTGCGGACATACGCACGAAGCCGTCAGAATCTCCAAATCTCCATCGCGCGGCAGTATTACGCAGTATTGAACGCGGAGGTCGCATTGGAAATTGCCAAGAAGAGCTACGCCAGTTTCCAGGCATCCCAGGAGCGTTCCGAGGCCATGGCGGATGCCAACCGCGTCAATCAATTCGAGGTTGACCAGGCGCGCCAGAAAGTCCTGAGTGCGGAAACCACTCTGGTTTCCCGGGAAGAGGACCTGGAGACCGCAAAAGACCAACTGAAACTGGCGTTGGCGCTACCCTTGGACACCGACCTGGAAGTGGAAGCCACCGACTTGTCGCGCTTGCTGGAGATTACTCTTCCGAAGCCCCCCATGACCCTGGAAGAAGCAGTGGAATT
This sequence comes from Lentisphaeria bacterium UBA1724, assembly GCA_002315885.1. GTDB lineage: Bacteria > Verrucomicrobiota > Lentisphaeria > Oligosphaerales > Oligosphaeraceae > UBA1724. The sequence goes on along the minus strand of DCIO01000007.1, from coordinate 9,682 downwards.
GGCCATCAAGCAGCGACTGGATTACGCGACGCTGTGTGATGCGGTGGAAGACGCCCGGCGCGCGGTGGTGATTGCTGAGGACGCCATGCGGACCAAGCTGGACCTCACCCTGGATGCACGCGCCGCCAGCGATGCCAAGAACCGCCTGAGTTCCATCCGCTTCCTCTCGGCAGACTACACCGCACAGGTAGATATGGACCTGCCCTTCGACAGACTCGACGAAACCATCGCCCTGCGACAGGCCATCATCGCCTATCAACAGGCATTGCGCAAACGGGACATCTCCCACGATGAGCTGATTCTGGAATTGCGACTCGCCTGGAAGAAATTGGAGAGCTACTCCAAGGACATCACAATCCAGAAGAACAGCGTGGAACTGGCAAAGCGACGCGTGGAAAACACACAGTTGCTTTTCGAAGGCGGACGCATCGAAATCCGCGAACTGCTGGATTCCCAGGACTCCCTGAGTTCCGCCAGCAATTCCCTGACGAATGCGCTCGTCAACCACCGTATCGGCTGGCTGACGCTCCTTTACGACTTGGGCGCCCCCGATGTGGATCCCGACACCCTCTGGGGAGAAGCACTCGAACTTTAATTCAATACATCTATGAAAACTCCCTCATACATTCTTTTGGCAGTGCTTCTCGGCGCCCTGTTCTGCGGTTGCTCCAAGAAATCCAATGGCACTGCAATGACCTACCCCGTCCATCGTGGAAACCTGGATATCTCCGTATTGGAGAGCGGCACTCTCAAGTCCGAGCAATCCAACAATATCAAGCAGCAGATTTCCAAGTTGGTGAAAATCCAATATATCATCGATGAAGGGACGATGCTGACCGAGAAGGACGTGGCTGATGGCACCATCATCGTCCAGATGGAATCCCGGGATTTTGAGGACGCGGTCTATGAGCGCCAGACCAATTTTGAGAATTCCGAGGCCTCTGTCATCAAAGCGGAGGAAGACCTGGCGATTCAGATGAGCACCAACGAGAGTTCCATCCGAAGCGACGAACTGAATGTCATCTATGCCATCAACGACCTGAAGAAATTGGTAGGCGAGGAACTGGCGGAAATCTACTCCAAGGAAGAGCCCACGGATATCGCGGCGCTGTTGACGGACCCGCGGCTGGGCGGTCAGGCGCTGTTGGATTTGGTCACCTACAAAAGCGATATCGAGCTGGCACAAATCAAACTGAACCGCGCCATCCAGACTCTGGAATACACCCAGAAGCTCTATGAAAAGCAGTTCGTCAGCAAGAACGAATTGGATACGGATGCGCTGGATGTGGAATCCCAGAAAAAGACCCTGAAGACCACACAGGGAAAATACGACATCTTCGTGACATACGATTTCATCAAGGACTTCTACAAAGCCCGGGCGACTCTCCAGGAAGCCCAGGACAAACTCCAGCGTACCCGCGCACAGGCCCGTTCCAAGCAGGTCTCCGCGGAATCCACCCTCCGCACCGCCCGGCAGTCCCTGGTGCGAGATACCAGCAGACTGGAGGAAGCCAAACGGGATTTGGAACACTGCACCATCCGCGCCACCTCACCGGGCCTCGTGGTCTATGAACCCCAGCCCTCCTGGTCCAACGAGGGCCCCATCAAGGCGGGTTCCGAAATCCGCCCTGGACAGAATATCATCCAGCTGCCCGACCTGAGTCGCATGAGCGTCAATGTGAAAGTCCATGAGACCCAGATTGACCTGGTTGCGGTGGGTCAAAGCGCCACAATCACCATCGATGCCCTGCCTGGACAGGTCTTTTCCGGGGAAGTCATCCGGAAATCCATCCTGCCAGATGCACAGCGCCGTTGGATGAGCGAAGACGTGAAGGTCTATTCCACGGAAATCGCCATCAAGAATCCCGGAGGGAAAATCAGCCTCCGTCCCGGCATGAACGCCACCGCGGAGATTTCCATCGAGCGTCTGGAGAATGTGCTCTACGTGCCATCCCAATCCATCTTCACGGATGAAAACGAACAGCATTTCTGCTATGACGCCGCCACCTCCAAGGCGATTCCCGTCTCCATCGGCAAGCGGAACCGGATCTTCGTGGAGATTACCTCCGGACTGAACGAGGGGGATGTCATCCTCATGACGCCACCCGTGACCTCCAGAAATTCCTCCAACCCTGAGGGCAAAGACTCCAAGCCTCAGGAGAAGTAGCCAAAAACGGGAAGTGCTTCCATGAGCCAGCAGAACGCAACGCCAAAAGAAGAGCCCGTCATTCGGATTTGCGACCTGAAGAAGGAATTCGTCGTGGGCGACACGGTTGTCCATGCCCTGAAGGGCCTGAATTTCGAATTGGAGAAAGGCGGCTACATGTCCATCATGGGCACCTCGGGGTCGGGAAAATCCACCCTGCTGAACATCCTCGGTTGCCTGGATACCATGACCAGCGGAGAATATTTTCTGGACGGCATCAATGTGGCGCGCATGAATGACAACGAACTTAGCGCCATCCGCGGGCGCAAATTCGGCTTCATCTTCCAGTCCTTCAACCTGATTCCGCAACTCTCCGTCCTGGAAAACATCGAGGTGCCGCTCTTCTACCAGGATTGGGACGAAAAGGATTCCCGCGCAAAATCCACGCGTCTGGCGGAGATGGTGGGTCTCTCCCACCGTGTCCAGCACCGCCCCTCCGAGCTCTCGGGTGGCCAGCGCCAGCGTGTCGCCATCGCCAGGGCACTCTCCAACGACCCCTCGGTCATCTTTGCGGACGAACCCACGGGAAACCTGGACCAGGAGACTGGCCGGGAGATCATGCAGATTCTCGACGATCTGGCCAAGCAGGGTCGTTCCATCATCCTGGTCACCCACGAACGCGCCATCGCAGAACATGCCAACCGAATGATCCGGCTGGTGGATGGACAGATTGTCAGCGACGAGAGAAAATAGCCTTTACTTCGCACCCCAATGCTATACTTCCAGAAACTCAAACGCGTCGGCAAATTGGGCATGCGCAGCCTCATTGAACACAAACTGCGCAGTCTTCTGACCACGCTGGGCATTATCTTCGGCGTGGGGAGCGTCATCGCAATGCTTGCCATTGGTGAAGGCGCCAGCTATGCGGCCCGCGAGCAAATTCGCAAGATGGGCAGCACGAATATCATCATCCGCAGCCGCAAGCCCGAAGAATCCACCTCCGCCACCAACAACACCCAGCATCTGAGCGCATACGGCATCACCTACGAGGACATCATGCGCATACGGAAGCTATTCCCTGATGTGCGCATCCACGTGCCCGCCCGCGAAATCAACACCCAGCTGATGAACCAGGCCACGAGAATTCCCGCCATCGTGGTGGGGACAATCCCCTGGCACCTGAACAACTCACAGGAGAAGGTCCTCTACGGACGCTTCATTGACGAATATGACATGGACTCCTACGCCAACTCCATCGTCCTCTGCGACAATACCGCCAAGCGCCTCTTCCCCCTGGAATATCCCGTGGGTCGGAATGTCTATGTGGGCTCTCAGGCATACGTGGTAGTGGGAATTATCTCCAGCGGCGATGGTTCGGAGGAGAACTCCGATGTGCTCAATAGCGCCGAGCACGAAAAGGAGGTCTACAGGGCATATATCTCCCTGAGTGCCGCACGCAAGCGCTTCGGAGACACCATCATCAAGCGCGAAACGGGCTCCATGTCCATGGAAAAGGTGGAAATCCATCAACTGACCGTGACTGCCTTGAATGATGAGCAGGTCATGCCCCTGGCAGTGGCCATTCGCCAGAGCCTGGTGGCATTCCATAAGCAGGCGGATTTTGAGATGACGATTCCCCTGGAACTGCTGAATCAGGCGGAAGCCACGAAGCGCATCTTCAATATCGTGCTGGGATGCATCGCGGCCATCAGCCTGCTGGTGGGCGGTATCGGCATCATGAATATCATGCTGGCCAGTGTCACGGAACGCACTCGGGAAATCGGCACCCGTCGTGCCCTGGGTGCCACCCGCCAGAATATCATCATGCAGTTCCTGGTGGAAGCAGTATTGCTGTCCGTGGTGGGCGGCTTCATCGGCGTGGGGCTGGGCGTCAGTGTCCCCAAAGTGGTCACGCTGGTGGCGGGTCTTACCACAATCATCCAGCCATACTCCATCCTCATGGCATTCTGCATCTCCATGGCAACGGGTATCATCTTCGGCATCTATCCCGCGATCCGCGCCGCATCCCTCTCCCCCATCGAGGCCTTGAGACACGAGTAATCCCACCTCGAAGCGGCAAGGTGAAGGGCGGCGGAGCCGCCTATAGATGCGCCCCTCGTGTAGCGGGCGTAAGCCCGGCGAAACGAGGGGCAAGGCCTAGGGCCCCCAGGGACCGCTCTCGCTTCGAGCACACGACTTCATTCCCCTATTCATCAACCGGAGTTCTTCATGTATCAGTTCACTAACGGCGGCATCTCCGTCCAAGTCGCAGAAGATGGTCATTTTCAGTTTGTGGCAGATGGCATTTCCCTGTCGAATTGCCTGCCCTCCTTTGCCATGGAAGGCGAAGTCCTCCCTGGATGCAAATGGGAAATCACAGCGGGTGCCAGCCAGATTATCCTGAAGAACACGAATCTGATTGGCCGTTGGGAAATCATCCTCGGCGCAGTACGCAACGCCGCCGGTCGTGATGGGGTCTCTCTCCGCATGAAGGGCACTCTGAATGGCCCCGTGCATGACCTGGAGTATTCCCTGCTTTCCGGCGCCACCGCGGAACTGACCCACTTCCAGGGACAGGGCCAGCGCATGGGCGACGCAAGATCCATGCTCCTGCCCCAGAAAGAGCAGAATTTCACCGTGTGGTATACCTGCGTCCTCACCAATAGCGGACACCACTTTGTCTTCACCGCACCACTGCGCAGCACTTCCCTGCCCGCATACAAGGGCACCGCAGGAAATGCACTCTCGAATTTCGCGATTACGGGCACTCTCCACAACGTCTCCACCACGGAAATCGACACGGGGGATATCTGCATCTTCACGGGAGACGCTCCCCAGCAGGCCCTGGAGGAGTGGGCGGAAGAGAATGCCACCATCAAGAATCCCCCCATCTGCCGGGAATACGGCTGGAACAGCTGGGATTACTACCTGTGGACCATCACGGAAGAGGAAGTCCTGGAAAACGCGCGCTTCATCGCCAACGACCCCATCCTCTCCCAAAAAATCAAGCGCATCATCATCGATGACGGCTGGCAATACTGCTACGGCGAATGGGACCCAAATCCCTATTTCCCACATGGCATGAAATACCTGGCTGACCAAATCACCGCATTGGGCTTCGAACCAGGTCTCTGGATTGCCCCGACGCTGATGGAACCACACTGCCATATCGCTCTGCGGGATTACGACATGCTGGCATTGAGCGAAGGCGGACAGCCTACACTGGCCTTCAACTGCATGGAACGACAGGCATTCTTCCTGGATCCCACCGTCCCAAAAGCCCAGGAGTTCATCCGTAAGACCTTCGACAAATACGCGGAAATGGGCTTCAAATACTTCAAGCTGGATTTCATGGGCACTACCCTGAAAGCCAGACGCTTCCATGACGAGTCCATCCCCCGCTCCGAAATTCCCCGCCTCATCGTCAAGGCGGCTTACGAGGGCGTCAAGGGACGTGCGAAGATCCTGGGATGCAACTACATCTTCGGAGGCGGAAATGAATTCGTGAACGACGTCCGCATCTCCAGCGATATCCACGCACGATGGGATAGCGTAGTGGATAACGCAATCGCAACCGCCGTCAACGCCCATACCAACAATCGACTCTGGCGAAACGACCCCGATTTCGCAGTCATTCGCGGACGGGATACCTCCGAGGACCCCGAGTTGCTGCTTCTGAAATGCAACCTGGTCTATACCCGCCCCGAAGACAAGTATGTCCCCATCTACGATTATGTCCTCTCCGACTTGTCCCTGGCCCAGGCAGAAGTCAGTGTCTCGCTGGTGCTTATGGCCGCAGGCGCCATCAATCTCTCGGACAAGATGACTCGACTGAACGCAAAGGGGCTGGATATCCTCCACCGGCTGGTCTCAGCACCACTCGGCGAGACTGCCATCGCCCTGGACCAATTTGAAAGCATACGCCCTGCCCTCTGGCTACAAAAGGTGGATGGGCGCTTCGCACGGGCGCTGCTCATCAACTGGACGGACCAGGAGCAGGAACTGCAAATCGACCTGGCAAAACACGGCATCACCGCCACAACCGCAAAGGACTTCTGGCATGATACCACCATCGATATCTCACAGGGCATCCTGAAGGCCACACTGCCACCCACATCATGCCTCCTGGCGACATTCTAATTAGGAATTAGGAATTGTAATCGCACACGAAATACAACCTTATTTTGAGAATTTACGGGGATTTTGTGTGTTTTTGTGCAATATTTCCATGAAAATATCGTATTTCATGGAGTAAATTATCTTCATCTACAGTTTCGGGATTTTGTATCATCCATAGAGGTATTTCATGTTTCAGTTCAGCAATGGCGGAATTACCGTCAAAGTCGGGAAAGACGGTCGAATTCAGTTTGAAGCCGCGGGCATTTCCCTGTCGAATTGCCTGCCCTCCTTTGCGCTGGAAGGGCAAGCCCTCCCTCCTTGTTCCTGGGAGATCACTGCAAATGCCAACCAGATTGTCCTAAGGAGCACGAACCTGGTCGGGCGTTGGGAAATCCTCCTCAGCGCAATGCGCAATGCCGCAGGGCGGGAAGGCGTCTCCCTCCGCATGAAAGGCGCCCTGAATGCCCCTGTGCATGATTTCGACTACTCCCTGATTGCTGGTGCCACTGCGGAATTGACGCATTTCCAGGGACAGGGCCAGCGCATGGGCGGCGCCAAGTCCTTCCTCCTGCCCCAGACGGAGCAGAATTTCGCCGTGTGGTATACCTGCGTCCTCACCAACAAGGGCAATCACTTCGTCTTTACCGCACCACTTCGCAGTGCTTCCTTCCTGGAATTCAGGGGGACAGCAGGAAATGCCCTCTCGAATTTCGCAATCGTGGGCAATTTCCATAATGTCTCAACCACGGAAATCGATACGGGGGACGTGTGCCTCTTCACAGGCAATGATCCCCAGGCGGCCCTGGAAGAATGGGCGGAGGAAAATGCCACCATCAAGAATCCGACCATCTGCCAAGAATACGGCTGGAACAGCTGGGATTACTATCGGTGGACCATCACGGAGGAGGAAGTCCTGGAGAATGCACGTTTCATCGCCAACGACCCCATCCTCTCCAAGAAAATCAAGCGCATCATCGTTGATGACGGCTGGCAATACTGCTACGGCGAATGGGAACCCAATCCATACTTCCCCCATGGCATGAAATACCTGGCCGATCAAATCACCGCACTGGGCTTCGAACCAGGACTCTGGATTGCACCCACCATTATAGAACCACACTGCCGCATCGCACAACTGGATTCCGATATGCTGGCTCTAAGTGAAGGCGGACAGCCCACGCTGGCCTTCCGATGCATGCAACGCTTCGGGTTCCTCCTGGATCCCACCGTCCCGAAATCCCTGGATTTCCTCCGGGACCTCTTCGACAAATACGCAGGAATGGGCTTCAAATACTTCAAGCTGGATTTCATGGGCACAACCCTGAATGCCAGGCGCTTCCATGACGAGTCCGTCCCCCGTTCCGAGATTTCCCGCCTCATTGTCAAGGCGGTTTCCGAAGGCGTCAAGGGGCGCGCGAAGATCCTGGGCTGCAACTACGTCTTCGGCGGCGGCAATGAATTCGTGAATGACGTGCGGGTCTCCAGTGATATCCACGCGCGCTGGGATAGCGTGGTGGACAACGCCATCTCCACCGCCGTCAATGCCCACACCAACAACCGCCTCTGGCGAAATGACCCCGATTTCGCAGTCATCCGCGGTCAGGACACCTCGGATGATCCCGACCTGCTGCGTCTGAGGTGCATGTATGTCTATACACGCCCCGAAGACAAGTACAGAGCCCTCGATGATTACGTCCTCTCGGACCTCACCCTGCCCCAGGCGGAAGTCAGCCTGTCGCTGGTGCTCATGGCCGCAGGCGCCATCAATCTCTCGGACAAGATGACACGACTGAACGCAAAGGGACTGGATCTTGTCCACCGACTGGTCTCCGCACCCATCGGCGAGACCGCCGTCGCGCTGGATCAATTCGAAAGTGTCCGCCCCGCTCTCTGGCTACAGAAGGTGGATGGGCGCTTCGCACGAGCGCTGCTCATCAACTGGACAGACCAAAACCAGGAACTGCAGATCGACCTGGCGAAACACGGCATCACCGCCACCACCGCAAAGGACTTCTGGCACGATACCACCATCGAAATCTCACAGGGCATCCTGAAGGCCACGCTGCCTCCCACCTCCTGCCTCCTGGCGGCGCTATAATTCAATGCTTAATGCTTGATGCTTAATGCTTAATGAAGGATGGGGAACCCCACTTTTTACCACAATGGAACTATTTGACAAACAGCGAATAGAGGAACAGTGCGGTTTTTCCACCGACATCTTTGTGTCCAGGTGGAGCGGTCCCGAGGCAAATACCCCCATGCATTACCACGATTTCTTTGAACTGGTGGTAATTGTGGCAGGATGCAGTGGATATATCTACAACAACCACGACTATGAACTCCATGCGGGAGATGCCTTCATCGTCCCTCCTGGACAGGCCCATCAATACCATGACCAATGCGGACTGGATGTGCTGAATTTCCTCTGGTATCCCGATGACTTGCCACTGGATTTCCAAAAACTCCGTGAGATGAGTTCCTTCCGGGCATTCATCGACCTGGAGCCAGATTCCCGTAATGCTTTCTCCTTCGAACACCACCTAGTCCTAAACAATGAACAGCTGGCAGAAATGGAGAAATACTACCGCAGAATGACACAGGAAATCGAAGTCATGCGGGATGGCGGACAACTCCGGATGTCATGCATGCTCTACGATATGCTGATTGTCCTCTCACGCTACTACAGCGAAATGGGAAAGAAATCCAAGCCAAATGACATCCTCCGCATGGAACAGGTGGCAGAATACATCGAAAAACACTACGCCAGCCACCTGCAAAGAGAGGATGCCGCTAAGGTTTTCGGACGGGGTGTGCGCGTATTCTCCGAAGTCTTCAACAAGAGCTTCGGGATGTCTTTCTCCGATTATCTGACGAAAATCCGCCTGCGCCACGCACAACAGATGCTGGCGGAAACACAGATGCGCATCACCGAAATCGCCCTGGAATGCGGCTTCTGCGACAGCAATTACTTCTGCGCAGTCTTCCGAAAGGAATTCGGTATCACACCACGGAAATATCGACTGGAACGCCCCGCGTATAACGAAGAAAAATCCCAGCCTCTATAATATCGTATCCAACTTCTGTTGCGGATGCTAATACAAAACAGAGGCCCAGCACGTCTAAAGACTGTATGACCCCGACTGGAAACTGTCCCCAAAAAACATATTTTATCTATTTCTGCGCAATATCGATATTTTCTGGACAATACTAACATTTATTCTTGGAAAAAGTGCAATAAAGTAATAGATATGACAGAAGATGACAGGTCCTCCTTTTGTCTTTCTCTGCCCCCCCCTTCTTGGGCATTTCAGTCGTTTTTTTTGAAATTTGCACAAAATTTATATTTTTTTACACAAAAACAAAGGTTTTTTACAAAAAAAACAACGATAATTAGTAACTGTTCAGAACCCCCCTGTC
>DCIO01000132.1:17539-31414 GCA_002315885.1 Lentisphaeria bacterium UBA1724 | reverse complement strand
AGGGAGCCTAGGAGGCCTAGGGAGCCTAGGGAGCCAAGGAGGCCTAGGGAGCCTAGGGAGCCTAGGAGGCCTAGGGAGCCTATTCCTAATTCCTAATTCCTAATTCCTAATTAGATAGAATTCGCCGTATTGTAGGCGTGGGATGTGGATGGTGAGTGTGCCGTCCTGGAAGGTAGCGTCGGCGGGTGTGCCGTCGGAGACGCGGATGACTTCCCTGGGGGCTTTGGGGCATAGGACGGTGATGGTGATATCCGTCAGAGGTATGACGGGCCATTCGTCCTGTTGGTTCACGATGCAGATTATCTCGTTGCCGTCCTGGCATTTCAGGTGTGTGAGTTCTGCGGAGCACGCCAGATTTTCTTGTTTGAGGAGGTATTGTGGCAGGAAGTCCTTCAGGAGTCTCTCGCAGTAGTCCCGTTGGGTATGCTGTCGATAGGCCAGGAGGTCCGCGCCGATCCAGAGGCATTTTCCCGCGCCGAAGGCATTTTCCGTGACCGCGGGGTATTTCGTGGTCACTCCAGGGGGATTGGAATGGATGGATGCGTAGTGGACGGGGTCGTTGATGGGGTATTCGGGGATATTCAGCCAGGCGCGGACGGTGGTGCCGTCATGGAGGGTGGTGTATGGGATGGGTGTGGTGGCGGAGATGAGTTCCTCGCCCGTGTAGTTGATGCTGGGGGAGTAGTCCCCCGTGAAATCCACGCCGAAGACATCCGACAGTTGGAAATTGCCTGTGCCCGTGCCATCGAAATCCAGCAGTGTGCTCTCACCCGTGGCAATCAGCGTGCCTCCTGTGCGGACGAATTCCCGCAGTGTCTGGCATTCGGGTTTGCTCAGGAAGGTGGCGTTGTTCAGGAAGAGCACCTTCAGACCCGCCAACTGGTCGGCGCAGGCATGGGAGACCGCCCGGTAGGGGATGTGCAGGCGGGTCAGGAATTCCGTGGTGCCCAGGACTTCCGTCAGCACGGGATGAGAGGCGATGGCCATGTTGTCGCCGCGGTCGCCCATTTCTTCCAGGTCGATTGCGGGCATATTCCGATTGCAGCCATTGGCCATGGAGAAATAGACACCGACTTCCGCCTCCAGCCTGGCGCGGCCCTGGCATACGGTCTGACGGAAGGGCGTCAGTCGGCGGTTCAGTTCTCCCAGTCGGCGATAGAAGGGCTCGTGGAGGGTACCGTCGGGGTTGATGGCGTCAATGAAGAAGTATGCGCCGCCATTGGCCAGTGTGGTCAGGGCGCTGAGGAAGAGCTCCTCGTCGCATTTTGTGGAAGTGTGGTCACGGAGATTGACGCATCGGGAGGTCATGAACTCGAAGGGATGCTGGATGCTGTAGGAGTCGAAGACCTTCACCGCCAGGCGCTGCTGCAATTTGGCGCCGTAGAAATCCCCCGATGCGTAGTCGGATGCCTCCGCAATGCCGTCGGACTGCCCCAGATGCCAGCCGTGCAACACCGGGGAGAATTGGTGCACCACGCTTTTGCCGGGGTAGTTCTTGCGGACATAATCCGTCAATTCCTGGGCGAACTCCGCCATGGATGCCTCCCGGAAGCGCTGGAATGCAATCCATTCGGGGTCATGCCAGTCCATCTTCTTGGGAATAGGCCGTCCGAAGCGCTTTTGGCATTCGTCGCAGAAGCAGAGTCCCGGCCAGAAAGACATGTCAATGAAGATGCCCTCCACGTCATATTGGAGGATTTCGCCGATTTCCGCTTTGTAGAAATCCCGTGCATTCTGGTGGTTAGGGCAGGTGTAGTGGTAGCGGCTGCGGGTATCGATACTGCCGTCGAGATTGCGGATATTCGCTTCGGGAAAGCGTGCCGCGGCGTCGTTGTTGTAGGTGGCGGTGTAGTATGCCACGGGCTGGATGCCACGACGGCGTAATTCCGCTACCGTCTCCCCGAAGATATCCCGTCCCCGCAGCCCCTGATGGAAATGGCCGACCTTGGTGGGGTAGTAGCAATTGCCGTTGTGGTCGCAGGCATAGACCATGGAGGACTCCACACCCGCTAAATCCACCAGCCGGGCGTATTCCTGGGGAGAGAATTTCCCCATGAACTCGGGCTTCTGGTCGCTGATGTGGTTGTCAATTAACAGACGGGAGTAACAATCTTGTATCCAACTCATGGCTATATCGATTGGGGCTTTGGGCAAATTACTTCGTTATTTGGATCATGACCGCGGGGAGATGTGTGGAGGCTTTGGGGCGTTTGTTCTCCTTGGCCTCTTTGTCATAATACTCGCGGGTATAATCCAGACGGACAATTTGGTTGAAACGGCAGGGCTTCATGGTGGCATCCGCCTTGAGTCGCAAGGTGATGCTGCCCCGGGCGCATTTGCACTCCACCAGGGTGAATCCCGCAGGGGGCGAGAAGAGCTCCGCAGTGCAGATGTCGTCCACGATTTTTTCTTTTGAAGTCGCGTAGAGGACCAGCTCATCTCCTGGGTGGATGACCTGTACGGCGGTGTCATCGAAATCCCAGGTGATTTTGCTGGTGCTTTTCCAGAGTACGACAGCCCAGCTGTCCTTGGCTTCAATCAAGTGGTTGTAGGCGAATGCCTGCATGGATTCGTCTGCGGGGATGACGGGATGAATGAGGTTGCCGGATTTTGCCAGTAGCCGCAAGGGGCTCATGCCTGTCTTGCTGTTTTGTGCCTTCAGGGTGAGAAATTCCTTGGTGCAATCCGGGAAGGGCGCCTGGACGCCGCAGATGGACTCGAAGCTGTTTGGCCGTTTGTCGCCGTAGGGGATGACGGGGCTGCCGGCGATTCCCACGTATTGGGAGTCCATCGACATCAGGGTGATGTCCCCCGAGAATCCATCCACTCTTTCCACCACAAATCCTACGGGGGCAGTGCCGCCATTGGCTGGAATCTCGATGCCCGAGGGCACGGCCCAAATCCGGAAATCCGGTCGGGGGACGTCGATTCTCAGCCAGAAGCGGTAGTCCGGCCCGCCGGCGTTGGTGGCATCGGAAATTTCGATGGTGTAGGTGCCTGTTACGGGTGCAGTCAGGCGGAGATAGGAGTCCGCCTGGTGGTAGGTGGGGCCTACTTTGGGACGGGCAAAATCGTCGTTCAGCGCCAGTTCCTTGCCGTCGGGACCCAGCACCCGCAACCGTGCATCCAGAGGCGACAGCGACCGCCGCGCCCAGACCTCCAGGACGGCGTCCAGCCCTTTGGTCAAATCCACCTGGATTCGATGAGGTGTTCCTGGGAGCATGGTGCCTTCGATGACGGCGGGGAAGGAAGCCTGGGCACAGCCATTGCCTTTGCCATGGGAGTGGTCGCATGACAATTGGATACGGGGGAGATTCCACTCTGGCCCAGGAAGAAGGCGGTAGGATGCGGCACCAGGCTTGGCCTCAATGCGGTAGACAAAATCCTCGCGGCCGCGGTAGAGCGCATCACGAAGCGCCAGGGTGTATTTCCCATTTGCGGGGATGGTGAAATTCAGGACGGGATCCGGATCAAAGTATGTGTCATCCTGCAAGGCGACTTCTTTGCCCTGTGCATCCAGAATCTGCAGGAGTGGCTGGAAGTGCCCTGGGACGCCGTCCCCGATAAATGGCAACAGCGAGCGTCCGTAGACCCGGAAAGACCAGGTATCGCCCTGGCGGCCCGTAAAGGCGAAGTGGTCGGTCTCGCCAGGCAGGATCTGGCCATTCATGGCTGCGGGGAGGGTGACGACGGGTGTATCTGGCTTTTCCGGTGGCGGCAGGGAGAAGGGCTCCCTGACTTCCGGCAGGTCGCCGATGAAGAAGGGAATCGGGTTGAATGCTACGGGCCGTTTGTCCGTGCCCACAAAGCGAATGACATGCTGACCCACGGGTGCGTCGGGGGCAATTTTCAGGGTGATGACTGCCATCTGGGAGATGGACGGACTTGCCTGCAGGGGATCCGGTCGCGTGTAGAAGCCCCGCACCATCATCTCCCGTTCCACGAGGCTCAGCTTGTCCAACTCCTGGAAATAGCGGTTCTTTTCGTCCCAGCCCGTGGTGTCTTCGGGCAAATCGGGCTTGGGTTCGCCCTTGAATATCGCGCGGAGCCACTTGTTGAGAAACTCCCTTTGGGCGGGTTTCTGGATGTAGTAGAGACCACCAGGAACGGATTTGACCTCCTCCACGGTGATATAATTCAGGGCGGGATCGCCGTCAATCACGATCCCCTTGATGCGCTGCAACTCGCGGCCACCCGCGACAAACTCGCAGGTGGAATTCTGCTTGGCGCCTGCTGGACAGAGGTAGCCGATATACGCGGCGAATGCAGTGCAGGAGAGAATGCCCGACAACAAAATGACAATGAGGAATTTTTTCATGGTTTGTAATTCGGGTCGCGATAGAGTTCAATCAGCTTGCCTTGTTCGCCTTCCAGGGGAAGAATGGGCACATCCAGGCCCTTGGGGTTGGGCAAGGGCTTCGAGGGATCGACGCCCGCCAGCTCGTAGAGGCTCCAGAGGAGATTCGCGGGGGTCACGGGACGCTTGACGGGTGCGCTGGCAAATTCATCGGATTCGCCGACGACGAGACCGCCCTTGAAGCCCGCTCCCGCCACCACGGTGGAAAAGACCTTCCCGTGGTGATTGCGGCCTCCCAGCCAGGGCTCCTGCCAGTCGATTTTCGGAGATCTGCCGAATTCGCCGCTCCACCAGACCAGCGTGGAATCCAGCAGGCCCTTTTCGGAGAGGTCCTCCAGGAGTGCGGCGAAGGCCTGGTCCATTTCCGCGGTCTTCTGCTTCATGGTCTCGAAGTGCTTCTTGTGGGAATCCCAGCCAGGGCAGTTGATGGTGATGTAGGGAACGCCTGCCTGGACGAGGCGACGGGCAATGAGCATGGCCTGACCCAGGAAATTCCTGCCGTAGCGATCCCGCATTTCCGGGGGCTCCAGGGTGAGGTCGAATGCCTTCACGTCCTCTCCTTCCATGACTGCGTAGGCGTCCTTCCCCGCGGCATCGAATTCCTGTAGGACACGGATGCCCGGCGCCTCATGACCCATGCGGTCCAATTGCTCCATCAAATTCCGACGCCCCGCAATCCGCTCGGGAGACAAATTCCCTGGTGAGACAAAGCCGTCCACCTGGAAGCGTGCCGCCGTGGGATTGCCGCCTGTCGCCAGGGGACGATAGCATTCCGGCAGGAAGCCATTTTCCGAGAAGCGCCCTTTGTTGATGACCAGCGCGATATAGGGCGGGAGGGTGCCGTGGTAGTCCTTGCTCTTTTCCATGGCGATGACCGCGCCAATGGCAGGGAAGGTGACGCCGCCGCCGGGCCAGCGTCCCGTCTGCATGAGGTAAGTGGCGGTTTCGTGGGCGTTGGTGCCGTGCGTCATGCTGCGGATGATGGAGAATTTGTCCGCGTGTTTTGCCAATTTTGGCAGGAATTCGCTGATTTCGATGCCAGGCACGTTGGTAGAGATGGCCTTGTATCCGCCGTTGTATTCCTTGGGCGCCGCGGGCTTCGGGTCGAAGGTGTCAATTTGGGAAGGACCGCCCCATACCCAGATCTCAATGATGGATTTCGCGGGCTTGACGGATGAGGTGGTTCCCCCGCAGAATGCCAGTGCGGAGATGCCGAAAAGAAGGCAAGCAAGTATGTGTTTCATGATTACCGTTCCTCCGCTTAGTGGTGATAGAGGAATTCCTTGCTGTTGACCAGGCTCCAGAGTAAGTCGATGGCCACCGCACGACGGCGGTCATTCTTCGGCAACTCCCTGGTGTACGCCTTGATCAACTCCACTTCTTCTTCTGTGGCGCGACGGGATAGGACCTGCAGATAGCATGCGTCAATCAACTCCTCGACCTTTTTGTTTGACTTGCTAAGCTGCTGCTTTGCGAGCTTTTCCAGGTCTTTGTAGAGAATCCCAGAATTCATGAGATAGAGCCGCTGGGAGCCCGTGACCGCGTTGTTGCGTTCCGAGGCCGCGCCGCTGTCCCGTGGTGGACGTCCGAAGGCATCCAGGGTGGCGGAGGAGATGCTCCCGTCCGTGATTTCGATTGCCCGTGTGCCTTCGGGAAGGATGGTGAAGGGCTCGGGGATGACGCTGCGGTATTGCTCATGGTGCCCCGTCAAATCCGCCAGCAGATCCACCACCACTTCGGCTTCGATGCGGTGGACGGGATAGACGGCGAAGTGCTTTTCCGCCTTTTCCTGCAGGACGGGCGCGGTCTTCCAATCCGCCTGGTAGGCATCGCAGAGGCAGATGGTCGCCAGCAGTTCTTTCATCTTTCCTCCGGTGGCGTGGAAATCCTTGGCGAGAGTCGTCAGGAGTTTTTCATTCAATTCGGGGAGCTTCCCAGAGGAGGGACCGCCCCATTTTGTCGGGATTGGCATATCGTCGGGGGAGTCTCCGCTGAGTGGCACGCCGAGCATCCAGTACCAGGCGCGATTGACCCAGGCTTTGGAGCATTGCAACTCCTTGTCTTCCCTCAGCCAATTGGCAAATACCACCCGTGGGTCCTCTTTTGCGGTGTCGATGGAATACCTCGTGCCATCTGGGGCGGTGGCGGTCAGGATGCCCTCGCCGGGCTCCGTGTAGATGATCTCTTCCTTCCACTCCGCGGTGCTCTTTTTGCCAATGCGGCTGAAGAAGGGCGAGAGCTTTTCCACGCTTCCGGCGGGCATCTTCTCCAGACGGATGCCCAGCCAGGTCATGAGGGTGGCTTTCGCCAGCCCCTCGGGGGTGCGGTCCGCTACCGCACGGAAATAATTCGCCGGCGCCACGCGGAAGTTACTGCCCGAGGCGGTCAGCATCTCGTAGGCCACGTCCCGCAGCGGCTTGTCTTGCAGGGCGACCTCCCGGAGATAGCGGTGATACAACTGCACGGCATTGGGCCACAGGTTGATGGGGAATTCCGATTTTACCCGGAAGAGCTCCGCGTAGCGCATGGCCATCATGTCGGCGTATTCCTCGCTGTCCAGCAACCGCCGAATCAGCGCCTCCCGCTTGTTGGGGGATTCGTCTCCACAGAATTGCTCAATCTCCTCCACCGATGGCGCCCGGCCTGTCAAATCCAACCGGACACGACGCAGGAATGTGGCGTCATCCGCACGGGGAATCGACATCAGATTCTCCCGCTGCCAGTCGGTATAAAGCACCGTATTCACCCCCGTAGCGCCCGCAAGCGCAGATTGGGCGGGAGAGACCGCACAAATATGACAGGATAGCAACAACAGCCCGAGACAAAAGATCAGTCCCCGCAGATTCCATGAAAAACTCATCATACATGTCTCCAAATCATCGCCAGTTACGACATCCCACATACAATAAACGATATTTGGAAGACATGATAGCCCCCCGCAGAGTTAATTTGCAGTAACGGCGTTCCCGCCGTCGACTCATCCCTCCCCAAAGCACAGCCTGGCGGGATATATTATTTCCAGGTCAAATCGAGGCCCCTCAACGGAACCAACATAATTCAGTGGGAGAGTAATCCTAATGGAACGTCTTGTTATCGAAGGAAAGTGCTTTCAGGGCGAGTGCATTGGCTTGCCCGGCAATATCAATTTGCTCCTGATACAGGGTAGCAAGGGCATGCTGGGATGCGGCTATCTCTCCCTGGATGCCGCAGAAAAATTCGGCCACGCATTGGCGATTGTGACGGGCGTGTCCTCCTACGAAGATATGCTCTCCGCAAAAGTCGCAAAGGTCTCCACCGCCGCCACCGCCCTCGGCATCACTCCCGGAATGACCGGAAAAGACGCACTGCTTCTGCTCAATTAGGAATAGGGAATGCGGAATTAAGAACGAAAGTCCATCGACGATTCATAAAAAAAGGAGGGGCGCTGTAGATTTTCCCCGTAGGGGATGTTTCGGCGTAGCCGATAAAGCCCCTCCGGGAAAACTCGTTGGCAGGGCTTCTATTGTTTTGTCCGACGGGCATTACCTACATTCGAGATGAAGGAGCCACGGCGCGACGGCGAACGCCTGGAAGCTTGCGCTTCCCTCAAAGCTCTCGCTTCGAGCACACAACTGCTTTACCTTGCTGTTTCTTCTCGAGCGTTAGTGTGTGAGGGAGGGGGGGCGCGGCTTGGACGCCGTGGGTATCTTCTCGGCGGTGGCTTTCATTTTCGGGGTTGAATCGTGAGGAAAATCGGGAGTTGTGGGATACGTTATCCGCTGGGTTGATTTATCAAAAACGGAGTGAATTGAATACAATGGTCAACGGTGACAAGGAAGCAACTGTAGTTTGTTTGGGTTGCGAAAACGAGTGCGAGGTTATCGTGGCAATTCGGGAGGGCAGTGCAATCTGTCTAGGTGGCAACAAGTGTCCGACGGGCGAGAGTTTTGCGTTGTCGCAGGTGGTGAAGTCTCTTCGGAAATCGGGGTGACTGGCTTCCCTCGAAGCTCTCGCTTCGGGCACACGACAGGGGAGGTCGGTAGCTTTTGGTCGGGTCAATCTTTGTGTGTATTGAGCCAGAAGTCGATGATGCCGCCGTAGGAGTTTGTGGTTTCCCAGGTGTATTTTGTCAGAGGTTCCAGGAATTTTCGTTGTTCGCCCCGTGGATCGCTGAGGAGTTTGATATCGGGTCCGAAGACCATGGTCATGCGTTTTTCGGGGTCGTATGGCGTCCAGGGGTGTGTTTCGGCACTGGGATTTCCGGATTTTGCGAAAGCGAACCACATTTTTCGTGCTTCGGTCTGGAGAGCGGGGTTGTGTTCGCAGGGCGTCATTCCTGGGGTCTCAGCCAAGAGTGCGGGCAGTGGTCGGAAGACTGCGGGTGCATTGAAGATGTAGTAGAGTTCGCAGCCGTGGAATGCCCCTATGATTGGCGGGGTGCCTTTGGGGGGCTGATTCCAGAAGTATGTATAGACTGTGGCGCCGGAAGCCGTGTGTGCCAGGGCCTGCTGCAGTGCGGGGAGGCGGAAGAAGAGCTCCGTTCGGATTTGCAGGAGTTTCTGCCAGGATTTGAGCTCGGGACGGAATGACGGAGCGAGGAATTCACGGACATTCTTCCAATCCTCGAGGGTGATTTCATTTGCGGCCACGAAGGAGGACCAGTCCAGCAGGATTATGGAGGCGGTCTTTTCGGGTGTGGGGGCAAAGAACAACTGGATGTTATCCTCTTCGGCATTTGTGCCAAGCATCATGGTCACATTCTCCGCCTTGCCTTGACGATAGGCCTCCATGGGCTCCGCGGGGACGACGATGCCATCTCTGGTGGGGAGGGTCATGTGTGTGGTCTGGAGATATGCCTGGTGGATTTCATTCACGGTCAATTTCCGCATGCCGTCAAAATCCTCCACTCCGGCGGCTTTCATGAATTGCCGGGTGATGTCCTGGGAGAATGCCAGTGAATTCGAGATGGCGACGCTGCCGCTTTCGATGATGACCTTTTGGAAAGTGCCCTTGGCTTCCTGGACCAGTGGCAGGAATGAGACGCAGACCGCACCAGCGGACTCGCCGAAGACGGTGACATTCTCCGGATCGCCTCCGAAAGCGCCGATATTCTTCTTGACCCACTGCAGTGCGCATGCCTGGTCCAGTAGTCCCAGATTTGCGGCATAGGGGTATTCTTCCGCGCCCTGAACTTGGCTTAAATCCAGGAATCCCAGGGGCCCCATGCGGTAGGTAACCGAGACAAAGAGGATTTCCGGCTGGTCATAGAGGAAGCGCGTGCCGTCAAACAAATCCTCCGACGGGGCGCCTGAATTGAAGCCGCCGCCATGGACCCATACCATGACGGGGAGCTTCTTGTCGGTGGGGGCATCGCATCGCTTGAAGATATTCAGAGTCAGGCAGTCCTCGCTTTCGGGAATGCGGTTGTTGGAGGGCGCCGGGGACTGGATTGCCATGGGACCGAAGTCGTATGCCTCGAAAACGCCATCGCCCTCCAGGGCGAGCTTGGGGGCGCTCCAACGCAAATCTCCCACTGGCGGAATGGCGAAGGGGACGCCCAGCCATTGGATGCACCCATTCACTTCCTTGCCCACAAAGGTGCCGTTGTGGCATTTCACTGCCAGGGCTTTGTCATATTCTCCCGAAATGGGTGCGTTTGGGCGCCAGGCATCCTCCGCAACGAGTGAAAATGCCAGGATGACAGTCGGGATGACTAGCAGGATGCGGTTGAGAGAATTGTTCATAGAGGATAAAAAGTGGGTTCAATGGCAATAGAGCGCGTCGGTCAAGATGACGGATTGTTTTTCCCGTTCCTGGAAAGTCTGGAAGTATCCCTGGATGACGATTTTGGAGCCATTTTGGGGATCGGGTTGCGGGGTGATTTCATTTGCGCCTGGCAGTTGCATGTTTTGGCTGTCCAGTGCATTGAGGAAAGGATGGCTGTGGTCGCCTTTCAGGACGAATTCCAGTTGGACGGAGCAGCACGCGGTGGCATCGGCAATTACGCAGTATCTCCTGTGCAGGAGTGGATTGTATTCCATGATGCCCTCCACGCGGATGGTTTTGCCCATGTATCGTTCGGGGTTGGAGCGCATGAAATTGATTTCCGAATAGACCATCGTCTTGGACATGGTGGTCATGTCCACTTCTGCGGCGGGGGTATTGGTATCGTTGGCTGTGGTGGACTTTTGTGGGGCCCCCCCGCAGCTTGCCAGGAGGAGTGCAATCAACGAAAGGAACAGGATATACTGTAGTGTTTTCATGGAATTATTTTCCTTTGCATGCGCCGATAATGCAGAAGAGGATGAATACGGCCAGGTCCACCGCCACGATGGTTACGCCAACGGGTGTCCCTGACAGGATGGAGATGATGATGCCCAGGAGGGTTCCCAGCACCGAGACGACGACGGAGCAGATGGTCACGGAGAGGAAGCTCTTGTAGACACGCAAAGCCGAGAGGGCAGGGAAGACCACCAGCGCGGAAATCAAGAGTGAGCCCACCAGATTCATGGCCAGGACGATGACCACCGCGATGACGATAGCCAGAAGCAGGTTGTACATCTCCACGCGCACGCCAGTGGCCCTGGCAAACTCCTCGTCAAAGACCACGGCGAAGATTTTGTGGTAGAAGAGCACAAAGAAGGTCACTACCACCACCGAGAGCGCCACGCACAGCCAGACTTTGACGGGCGTGAGTGTCAGGATGGATGTGGAGCCGAAGAGCGTGCTGCAGACATCTGCGGAGACATTGGCGGATGATGCGCACAGGTTGATGATGAGATAGCCCAGTGCCAGAGACGCCACGGAAATCATTGCCACTGCGGCATCACCCGTGAAGCGCGTATTTCGTCCCGAACGGAGCAGCAGGACTGCGCATGCGATGGTCAGGAGTAGTGTGAGGGGCATATCGTTGGTCATGTGCAGCGGGAGTGCGCATGCCATGGCGCAGAATGCCACATGGGAGAGTCCATCTCCGATGAGTGAGTATCGTTTCAGCACCAGTGTGACGCCCAGGAGGGATGAGCACAGTGCGATGAGCGTCCCCGCAATCAATGCGTATTGCACGAATGGGAACTGGAGGTAATCCAGGAGATTCTTGATGATTTCGCTCATGCCTCTTCACCTCCCTTTGGTGCTTCTGTCAGGAAGGTCTTCCGTGCTTCTTCCACGTCGCCCAGGAAGGGGTGGTTTCCCAGACGGAGTATCCGTGTGGCGTCCCGCAGGGCGCTGGGGATGTCATGAGAAATCATGATAATTGCCAGTCCCTGCTGTCGATTGAGGTCCCGGATGCGGTCATACATCGCCTGGGTGGCCTGCGGATCCAATCCCGACACTGGTTCGTCCAGTAACAGTAGTTTTTCCGTAGCGCAGAGTGCCCGTGCCAGCAGCACCCGCTGCTGTTGTCCACCCGAGAGTTCCCGATAGCATTTTCGTGACAACCCCAGTGCATCCAGCCGCTGGAGTTGTTTTTGGGCCATTTCCTTCTGTGCTTTGGTGTAGAATGGCTGGAAGAAGTGCTTTCCCTGGCATCCCGAGAGCACCACTTCCATGACGGATGCGGGGAAGTCCTTCTGGATGGCGGTCTGCTGTGGCAGATAGCCGATTTGGTTGGGGAGGAAGCCATCCCCCAGACGGACTTCTCCCGCGACGGGCTTCTGCAGTCCCAGGATTGTCCGCATCAGGGTGCTTTTTCCCGAGCCATTTTCTCCCAGCACGCAGAGGTAGTCTCCTGGTTCTACGGAGAAGGAAAGTGGCGGGCATACGGCATTTGCGCCGTAGCCAGGCGCCAGGTCAATACATTCCAGCAGTGGCATGGCGGTCTCCTACTTCAGCGCTTCACGAAGGACTTCCAGATTTCGCCCCATGCCCTGGAGGTATGTGGCACCCGCTTGGGCGGCGGAGAGAGTCGTGGACTGGAGAGAATCCATGGCGAGGACGCGCTGGGTCTTGGTCTTGGTGTTGGCGATGATGGTTTCGGCAATGCGTGTGTGGTTTCCTTCCAGCGTCAGCACGCAGGGCAATCCCAGTTCGTCCACCTTTCGTGCCAGGAAGGTGATGGTTTTGAAACTGGCCTCGCTTTCCGCAGAGCATCCCGCGAATGCGGCATAGTATTCCAGGCCGTAGTCCTCGGCAAGATAACGGAAGGGGAAGCGGTCTCCGAAGAGCATCACGCGTCGGGTGCCCTGTTCGACGGCTTGACAATATCGGCTGTCCAGGTCGGCGAGTTCCGCGATGTAGGCGCTGGTGTTGGCTTCGTAACGGGCTGCGTTGGTGGGATCCAGGGAGGAGAGTTCCTGGCAGAGGCTGCGGCAGAGGAGCTGTGCGTTCCGCAGGGAAAGCCACACGTGCTCGTCTAACTCGTGCTTCTCGTGCTCTTCGTGTTCCTCCTCCGCATCGTGGTCGTGGTGCTCTTCTTCCATGCCTTCCACGTGGACTTCTTCCCTGGCGGCATCTCCCAATGTCTCCAGGAGTTTCACTACCCGCCGACGTGGATTGGTCTGCTGTTTTAGGACATCCTCCGTCCATTCATCGGATTCCCCTCCGACGCACACGAAGAGATCGCAGGCGGCAATCTTTCGCACATCCTGAGCATTTGGCTGGAAGTTGTGCAAATCCACGCCGTTATCCAGCAAGAGTGTCAATTCCACCTTGTCGGACTGGTTGCCGAGGATTTCCCGCAGCCAGTCGTAGGCGGGGAAAATTGTGGCCACGATGCGGAGCTTGGGTGCTTCATCGGAGGCGGTTTGAGAGGCGCTTTCCTGGTTTGGCTTGCAACCTACCAGGCACGAAAACACAACCAAAAGCAAAGCTAAAAATACAGGAGTCTTTTTCATGGAAATCCTTTCTTCCGTTCCAATTTTCACAAGATTGACACGACTGCCGACGGAAGAACCACGGTGAACCCAATGGTGGCGTCAGGCGGGATGTCTTTTTGGCCAAACACGGAGGAAGGGATCTGTATCCTTCCTCTGGTCTGTGAAATTCCAAATGCCCGAGAATATTGCGGGCATCATCTGCCGTCAATAGGGACGGCGCGATTTAGGAACGGAAAGCAGGCGGTCCGCGGAGGGGCCTGTTGGATTCATATCGAAAGACTGGGGTGGATTCCCCTGGCAATATCAGGCAAGGGGGAAGATGGTTGGAGAAAAGGGGGCCCTCGGGAGGCGTGAGTTCCTGGAAGGCACCATGGCAGAGGGGGCAGGATTCGTCCGCCGAGCCCTGGTGACCGATTTCCGTGTCTGGGAGTTCGTAGGAGGACCCCGCTTCAGAGGAGACGATTTGAGTGGACAACTCCCCCAAAAGGTGGAAGCGGACGTGCACAAATTCACAGAATACGAATGCCAGTGCTGCCAATAGCGTCACCGTCTTCGAATTGAAATGTGCACTCCTCAAGGACATAAATGAGAGATAGTTCGGGAAAATTCAGGAATGAGGTTACTATATTCCCCGATGGAAAGTCGGGAGGAACTTCTCGCCACCAAGACTCTTCTTGTGGCGCGAACTGCCTGCGGCGCAAACGGCGCACATGGGCTTACGCC
>DCIO01000132.1:0-17510 GCA_002315885.1 Lentisphaeria bacterium UBA1724 | reverse complement strand
CGGCGTGAACGCCCTTACTGCCTTTCGGGGCGCTGCCCCAAAAGGCGCACATGGGCTTACGCCCGTGCGCTGATTGGGCGGCGTGAACGCCCTTACTCCCTTTTGTGGCGCTGCCCCAAAAGGCGGAATCAATACCGTCCCTTGAGTCCCTTGAAAATTCTTAATTCCGCATTGGCGAAAAGGGGGTAAGGGGGAAACTTCCCCCTCCGACATTAAGCATTAAGCATCAAGCATTAAGCATTATTTCGTGGTTGGTACCAGCGCGGTGAAGAATTGGATTGCACCGTCTTCGAAGATGAATTTACGGAAGCCGTAGTTGATTTTATCGAAAGCGACGCTGGTGGTTTCGCTGTTGGAGAGCAGGACACCGTGCCAGAGCCAAGTGAAGGTAGTGTGTGAGTGTCCCGAGAAATATGCCACCACGGGAAATTCGTCAAAGAGTTTTGCCATCCATTCCCGCTTTTCCATAGTGAAATTGTTATGCCACTTTTCTTCGTTGAAGTGTTTTTCGAAGATTGGGCAGTGTCCCGCGATGATGACCTTCTGTCCCGCGGCTTTGGCTTTCTGGAGTTCTTCCAGGAGCATGGCTTCCATCTTTTCCGCGTCAGGCAGGAGTTTCGGCGTCCAGAGATTGGTATCCAGGACGATGAGTCGGAAGCCCTTGAAAGGCAGGTCGGCGGCGTAGTATGTGGGGCCGAAGTTCTCACGGAACAATTTTTCGTCATCGTGGTTTCCGCGGACGAGGAAATATGGTTTCTTGAGGCGTGAGAGTTCTTGCTTGAAGGCCTCCAGGTGTTCTTTGTTGTAGCAGTTGTGCACCAGGTCGCCACAGATGACCGCGCATTGGAAATTCTGGTCATTGACGATATTGACCGTGTTGTGGAATCTGTTTCGTTCGCTTTCGAAGTCATTGAAACCCAGCTGGGGATCCGTGATTTGTGCCAGGATGCCAACGCCCTCTTCTGCAACAGCGGTCAGTGACGCAAAGACCAGGAGTGCTAGAACGAAAAATGCGCATCGAATGGTTTTCATGTAAGTAAACTCCAAAAAGTGCATTCCTAGAGGAAAAAGTTTAGTTGGGGCAATATGCACGCGTGGGTTCCTTGCGTTCCGAATCTACTCCTTCTTGGGGGATTTTTTTGCGCATTTGGCGCAGAGGCCGCTGACCCGCAATTCGATATGGTTCAACTGGAATTTCCCAGGCACCTCGAAGGATTTCAGGCTCTCGGGCAAATCAAAATCCACGATGGCGCCACAGCCCTCGCAAATCAAATGACCGTGGTTCGTAGGACGACCATCAAAACGGGCGTCGATAATCTTGTCCATACGACCGATGATGCCGAAATTGGCGAATTCACTCAGAATACGGAAGACGCTCTCTCGCGTGATATTGGGTATTGCCTTACGGACGTGTTCCCAGATACAGTTCACGTCGGGATGGGTGAGGTTGCCGTGAATAAAGGAATAGACGGCAAAGCGCTGGGGAGTGCATTTGCAGCCGTGCGCGTGGCACAACTGCTGGAACTCCTGCAAAGTCTTGTCCTGTTCCATTGTGGTGTGGGTCCTTTGGGTTCGTTTTACATCTTATTGTGGTCGTGTTAAATAAATATAATCTTCATTTGCTCCGACGGAGCCGTTACCGCATAAAAACACAAGAGGCGGTGACGGATTTTACCCCGGCATCGCCTCCTGGTTTCAGGTATTGCTAGCGTTTGCGATATCCGCACTTAGGGCAGACGCCATTTTCGTCCAGTGCGATTCCGCAGAGCGGGCAGCGGTCCTTTGTGCCTTCAGGCTTGAACTCCTGGCTGGCTGCATTCACGCCGCTAGTGAAGGTGATTTTTGCGATGTTCAGCTTGTCTTTCAACAGCGCATAGACCATCTTGATCATGCCTTCCACGGTCATGGTCTCCTTGGTGACGACCAGGCGGCAGTCGGGATAGGCAGTGCACAACTCGTTGCTGAAGGCTTCGCCTTTCATGGTGTTGGTTGGGGCGCCGTTTTTGATGCCCTGCTTCGCGTAAACATCGAGAATCGCAGGCAGCAAGGGGTCGTCTTCCCGCAGAATCAACGCGTGGTCGAAATTCTTGATGACGGACCAGGCTGTCTTCTGAATCTCGTTGCAGGGAAAGACCATGTTCACACCTTCGTTCACGGTGTCTTCGACCTCAATGGTCAGAACACCCGTGTGACCGTGAAGATACTGGGCTTCACCCTGGAAACGATAGAAACGATGGGCGTATTGAATGTCAAATGTGGTAATGGATCTCATGGCTTGACTCCTTGACTGATGATTTCGTGACTCCGCCTCGCGCTCAACACGCGAATGACTGACGACGCATGACAAATCAATTCTTCAAACAAATGCGCGCCGTAACTAAATATAATCTTTAATTGGAGATTGCAAGTTGTTTTCTCGAGTTCTTGCCGCGTCTTTTTCGACGGCGGGGACGCCGTCGGTACACCCCATTCGACGGCGTGGACGCCGTCGGTACACCCGAGTTATTCAAGCAATATTCTTCGGAGTTTCTGAATATCTTCCCTGGTGAAACCCAGTGAGATGATGTAGTATTCCATCTTCTGGCAGAGTGTATCTCCCGGCAAATTCTGGAAGGCCTCTATCATTTTATCGAAATAGCTCTCCAGGCAGAATTCGTCTGCTGTATTTCTGAAGGCCGAGCACTCCCAATCCAAGAATAGCTCATTTTCGTCGCATCCCATCAATGCATTGAGAATGAATGCGACGGTTCCCGTGCGGTCCTGTCCCCCGATGCAGTGGAATACGATGGGATAATTCGTCTCGTCCAGGAAAATCCTGAAGGTTTTGGCAAAGTTTTCCCGTCCGGGTTTTCCCAGAATGCCCTCGTAGGCATTGGAGGGGATATTGATCCACCTGACATCGCTGCCCGCAGGGGATTCCGTCAAGCCCACGCATTCCTTCTGATTTCGCAAATCGATTTCGGTCTTGATCTTGAAGGTATTTCGGAGGTATTCTCGGCCCGCCTCGTTCAGAATCCACTTGCCTTTGGTGTAGAGTTGGTTACCCGCCTCGTCCTTCTTTCCCTGTTTGCAGAAGGAGGTCAGAATGCACTCGTTTTCTGCCATGCCGCTATCGACGGCCTCCTGGAGCGTCGTCCCCTGCGGCACTGGGGCGATATACCAGCTGAAGCTGGCGTTGCCGCTGCCCAGATAGACCGTCAGGAGATTATGGCCCTTCTTGACAGGCAGGAAAAGCATGAAGCCATCCTTGTCGCTGCGCCTGCCATTTCCCTTTCGGCGGTCGTAAATGGTGACGCCGTTGCAATTCAGATACCAATACCAGTCCGCGCCGCAGGTGAAAGGCATGCAGCCTTCCGCAGGGGAGACAAAGTCCATCATCAGCACTGCAGGAAGCTTGTCATGGACTTCCTGCATGACGATGCCGTATTTTTCATTCACGGACATCTTCACTCCTTGCGCGCCCAGGAAACTCTCGGGGATTTCGGTCAACGCATCCACCTGTTCGAATTCTGTTTCTCCGAAGGAAGCCATTTTGGGCAGAAAGACCGTCCATTCGCCATCCAACAGATAGGGGATTTCCGTTCTGGGACAATTCTTCAGGACCACCGTGGAAGATTTGATTTTTTCAACCCTTTCATTGAATTTCGGCTTCTTCTGAAGCTCCTCCAGGGAACAGAGGACGGGCTCGGAATTCTCTGCAAAGCCCCCCGTGCGAAGGACGATGTTCTGCTTCACGCGACGACCGCCCAACCCCACGCGACCGCCCAAATCACGGCAATTCCACAAATTGGGAATCCGCAGAATCCGTGGTGCCAAATCCGCGGTGACGAAGGAGCCGATGGCGGAGGACGACCCGCCGCACTGGACTTTCCAGTAGTAGGTGGTGGCAATCATCAAATTGTAGACTTCCAAATGCGTCTCCGTTGTGGTATAGATCACACAATTCCCCTCGGGAAATTCAGGAGAGGTGGAAAGGCTCACGATGAACTCGCCCTCATAATCGCATTGCCATTCCAGAAGCACGGGCTTTCCCAAGTCCCCACCGCTGGCCAACTCCTCTCGGCAAGCCGCGTCATGCATATACACACGACGCTCCGAAAGAGGCATCCGCAGAAATTTCAATTGGACAGTAGTGTGGAGAACGACCTGGGCCCCCTCTACGGGAGATACTAACTGAATGGCAATCGGAACAGAATTCATGAAATCAACCAAGAAAAAACCTACGCAAGACACCGCCCACACCAAAAAAAGAATCGAGAATCAAGAATCAAGAATCCGCCTTCTGGTGTCGTCTTTCCAATTCGGCATGGATTTCTGCCATGCGCTTCTTTGTCAGGGGGTAGAAGCAGAAGAGGAGGATGATTGCGATGGCGCCCACAATAGGCAGGATGATATAGAGGGTCTTCAGCTTCAGGAAGACCGACGTATCCAACCCGCCATTCTCCAGCTTTTGTGGGTCGTATCCACAGAATTCCAGTGCCAGTCCGGTCGTGACGCCGCCGAGAGCGCAGCATGCCTTCTGGGTGAATGTGCGGAAAGCCCCCAGCATACCCTCTGCCCGTTGCCCCGTGAGGTATTCCTCATATTCGCAGACATCGGAGCACATGGAATCCAGCATCAATCCGCTGCCCTGTGTGGCAATCCAGATGAAGCCCATGCTAAGCAGATGGAGGAATGGGAATTTCGGAATGTAGGTAAATGTCAGAGTCAGATAGCCGATAATCGTCACGATTGTGCCGATGATGAAGCCGCGATTTTTGCCGATACGCCCCGCCAATTTAATCATGACGAAGAGGCTGATGAAGCTAATTGCTACTTCCAGGATTTTCGAGTAGAAGATGATATCGCCATTGAGTTGTTCGTTGCTATGGCAGATGTAGTGCAGTGTCAGGAGTCCCCAGGTTCCCTCCACGGCCTCGCCCACCGCAAGAGTCACAATCAGTCCCAGAAGCAGTATCAGATAGGGCCTGTTGTGGGTAATGCATCCCAGGGATTTCGCCAGGGAGATCTTCGGCTGCTCCTGGTGGTGGGGATTCTCCTTGCAGCAAATCGCAGGCAGAATGCCCAAGCCGATTACAAACAACGACGCTACGCAAGACATCACTACCGCACCCGTCCGGATGTTCGGGAAGATTTCCGGGTTGACGCTCAATTTGTAGACAAAGGGCACCAGCGTCTTACCACAGAGTCCCAGATAGCGGCGCCAGCAAAGCACGTGTGTACGCTCATCATAGTCGTCACTCAGTTCGAAGCCCAACGCCGTGAATGGCACGATGAAGATCGTATACGCCACTGCGTAGATGCAACTGATGGTGGTGATGAACAAGAATGGCCCATTGCAATACCAGGGATTGGACACCGTGTCCAAAAACGGCGGAAGCCAATGCAACGGCAATAATATCCCGCAGAGAATCGCACCTACTACAATCAGCGGACGCCGCCGCCCCCATCGTGAGCGGAAGTTATCGGACCAGATGCCCATGATGGGGTCGGTGATGGCGTCAAAGAACCGTGGTATCGCCAGGGCAATACCCGCCAATACGGGACTCATCTTGAAGAAGTCCACGTAGATATACATGTAGAGGAGACCTACGATGCTGTATGTGTAATTGTCGGCCCATCCACCGAATCCCCAGCCGATCTTCTCTTTCCAGGAGACCTTGTTTGCGCGCTTCTCTAAGTCCATAAAAGTCAAAATTGAGATTGTTGATTTTATTTGCAATTGAATAATTCACGTCAATCTTTCACAATATAAATCCTCGAAGTGGGCAAAATATGTGATAGGTTCTGCGATTTTGGGAGTAACATTTATGCAGTCTGATGTGATTTTGTGGTTAATCAATCAATCAACAGGAGGGAATTATGGAGAAAAGCACCCACAAGAGTTTTCGTGGTCAGGAGCGTGTGGAATTGGAGGAACTTTGTCGCCTGTGTGTTTCAGGTACGCCGCAGGAGGTCCTGGAGCAGGTCAAGAAATGTGGTCTGACCGCAGAGGATCTGAAGAAGAAGTACTGGGTATATGATGCCAGTCCGATACCCGTGCATCCCGCATGTCATCCCTTTTTGACTGCCTGTCTGCATGGGAATTATCCCGTTGTGCGGTTGTTGATGGAATTGGGGGCGGATCCGGATGCGGATTGTTGCGCTACCACGTTTGCGCAGACGCCCCGGCAAGCATACGCGGACAACGCGGAGCTGCAGCGTATCTTCGACGAGAAAAAATTGTAGAAAGTCGAAAAGAGGTGATAGGGATTCGTGGCATCCCACGTATCATCATTGATGACGCGAAATTGCTGCCACCGGAATGATTCTGGTGGCAGAATGTACCCAAGCAAAAGAACAAATATGAGCAACACAGACATTACCAAAGCAAGTAAGAAGAATACAACCGAGGAGGGAAAGATGGCAACTGTAACTACACGAAAGAAGTCCAAGAAAATGACACTCCAGGATTTGGAGATGGAGCGTCTATTTGGCGCCAATGTGGACCACTATCTGGCGATGGTTCGGGCACAGATTCTGGCGCGTGTCTGTCACCACGCAGGTCCTCAGGATGTCCGCGATGACGATATTTGGGAGAGCATTTCCTCTCTGCTCAAGGAGTCCGAATTCCAGACATTGCTGAACGAGCTGATTCCCTTGAAGAGGACCCGCGATGAGTTCATTGAGGAGAATACGAACTCCTACCGCCGTCGTCACAACAGCCGGAATGTGAGCGACCTGCTGGAGTCCCTCTACAAGGAAATCGGCAACCGGAGATTGATTTGGGAGTTCTTGGCGGGAATTCTGGATAAGCGCGTTCAGGAATACAAGGATGTTGTCGAGAAAAAGGACTACCGCCGTCGTCCCCTCCAGATTCGGATTGAGGAGCTCCAGAAGTATCTGGGGCTGGATGAGCACGAGCGGGATATCCTCCTGGTCTTCTTCCTGCAGGAGAGCGAACGCCTGAAGATGGGTGATTTCTCCGTCAGCACCTACCGGAATACCTTCGATTCCCGTAAACTGGCCATTGCGGCTGGCGTGGATGAATACCAGGTGGGGGCTTATCTGGCGGATAACGCGAACCTCCATAAGTTTGGCATCATTGACGAGGATGGCGATATCGACCGCGGTTTCATGAGCTTCCTGACGGGCACTAGCCAGCAGGCACTCTCCGAGCGCTTCTGGACGAAGTGCACCGACGAGGCGCTTCCCTGGGAGTTCCATGGAAAGATTGCCGAGGAACACGGGAAGGTCATCGCAGAGATGATCAAGAGCAAGCCCTCCGAAAATGGCTGTTCCATTCTGCTCTACGGCGCGGCGGGCGCAGGCAAGACCAGCTTCTCCGTCTCGCTGGCGAAGTTGCTGGGGCGCGATCTCTACTTCATTGCCCAGAATGACAAGGACTCCTGCCGACGTTCCTACTCCGCCAGCTTCCGCTATGCGGCGCTGTCGGCTGCCCAGCGCCAGCTGGATCCCAAGAAGGTCATCCTGGTGGTGGACGAGTGCGACGACATGATTGAGGCGAACCGAGCCAATGGCTTCTTCGGGATGTTCTTCGCTCGCGAGGATGGCGCGGAGACCAAGGGACAGCTGAATACGGTCATTGACGAAAACCGCCACACTGTCATCTGGATCTGCAACTCCCAGCAGGACGCCATCGCTAAGTCCTCCCGCCGACGCTTTGACTACTCGGTACTCTTTGACGAGCTGCTTCCCGAGACCCGCGTGCACATCTGGGAGAACTGCCTGAAGAAGGAGGGCTGTGAGGGCAAGCTGTCCGCGGAATTCATCAACGACGTCTCCCGCAAGTACAAGGTCAATGCTGGCGGCATCGCCCTGGCGGTGAAGAACGCCGCGGCGCTGGTCTCCGCGTCTCCCGAGAAGTCCTTCGAGGAGTGTGTAGGGACGTTCCTGCGGGCGCATTGTGCACTGCTAGGCATCCGCAAGTCCAACGACGAGCGTCTGGAACCCGCGCGGGACTACTCCCTGGAGGGTCTGAACATCAAGAGCGGCATCCGCCCCGAGCGCATCATCCAGGTGTGCCGGAACTTCCTGGATGCCCAGGGCAAGCCTGGTCAGGAAGGCCGGGACCGTCCCCGCATGAATCTGTTGCTGCACGGTGTTCCCGGCAGCGGCAAGACGGAGTTCGTGAAGTATCTGGCGAAGTCCCTGGGGAAGAAGCTGAACATCAAGAACGCCTCCGAGTTGCTCTCCATGTATGTGGGGGGCACGGAGCATCTGCTGGCGGCGGCCTTCGCCGAGGCGGAGAAGAACAACGAGATGCTCTTCATCGACGAGGGTGACTCCATGCTCTCCTCCCGCGACGGCGCACAGCGTTCCTGGGAGGTCTCGCAGGTCAATACGCTCCTGACCGAGATGGAGAACTTCAACGGCATCTTCGCTGTCTCCACGAACCTCATTCAGAAGCTGGATCCCGCGGCACTGCGGCGCTTCACCTTCCGCATCCACTTCGATTTCCTGGACGACCAGGGCAAGGAGGTCTTCTACAAGACATACTTCGGCCCCATCGGCGCCCCCGAACTCACCGAGGCGGATAGGGAGGCCCTCCATGCCATTGAGCGCCTGACGCCTTCGGACTACCGCAATGTCCGCCAGCAACTCTTCTATCTGGAGGACGAGACGCTGGAGGCATCGGAAATCATCGACGCCCTGAAGCTGGAGGCGCAGGCACGGGATTCCTACGGCTCCTACAAGGGCTTGGGCGAAGAGAAGCACGGGATTGGCTTCTAGGGGGCTAGACCGGTAGGCTATCCTAGGATAGGCATCAGGCCATCCTAGGGTAGTCCAGGGTAAAATAGAATAAGGAGGAGAAGTTATGATTCCATTTGTGATTGAACAGACTGCTGGGGGCGAACGCCAATACGACATCTATTCCCGTCTTCTGAAGGACCGTGTCATCATGCTGGGGACACCCATTGACAACAATGTGGCCGACATCCTGGTGGCGCAGCTGCTTTTCCTGCAGTCCGAGGACCCGAAGAAGGACATCCATCTGTACATCAACAGCCCTGGTGGCAGTGTCACGGCGGGTTTGGCTATCTACGACACTATGCAGATGATTTCCTGCCCCGTGAATACCTACTGCGTAGGACAGGCGGCATCCATGGGCGCCGTCCTGCTTGCGGCGGGTTCCAAGGGCAAGCGCTTTGCGTTGCCGCACTCCCGCATCATGGTCCATCAGCCCTCGGGTGGCTTCGAAGGCACCGCTGCAGACATCAGTATCCAGGCACAGGAAATCCTCCGCCTGAAGGACGCACTCTACGATATCCTCTCCAAGCATACGGGACGCCCTGCCGAGGAAATCCGCAAGCAGAGCGAGCGGGATTTCTTCATGTCCGCCGAGGAGGCCATCGTCAATGGCCTGGTGGATAAGGTACTGGCGCCGAAGAAATAGCCTCTGCGGCTTTGCCGCCTTGCCCCTCGTTTCGCTGGGCTTGCGCCCGCTATACGAGGGGCGCACCTACGGGGACCCGAAACGCGGTTCCCGTTTTTTAAGCTATATCTTGTGGAAGTATGGGTAGAAAATAGTCTGGCCGGCATCCCTGGACGCTATAGATCATGACCGACATGTTATCGGCCATTGATGTCATTATCATCTACAGCGGATATTCTTTCCCACGAATGCGCGCATGCGCCCAGATCCGTGCTTTTGTCGGTGAGGAAAAACCACGATGTGGTGGCTGGCAGCGTTAGGGATGCCGTCCAGACAAATCATTTCCGAGGAGACTAGAATAGCAATGCGACATAGAGGTCCACCATGCAATGGTGGACCATCCCCTGCGCTTGTGCAGGGGATGTGATTTTGCCTACAGTGGTCACCCTTCCCGCGCGTATTGTCAGCATCGATAGACGCCGACGAGACCATGCCTACAAAAGATGGGGAAATCCGACAATTGTCAGATGGCCATTGTTATTCTAGTCACCTCGAAAATGATTTTTGTATTTGTGAAAGGAGTTGCTACTGACTTTTCTGGAAGGTCTTTCTCAATGTCATGAAAGAGGTATCCAAATGTCCGTGCAGTAACAGTTGCCTACGGTGTACGAGACTTGGTAATCCCATATTCCGTAGTTCTGTGAAGGAAATTTTACCGAAATTGCCCTTTTTGTGGCCATTTTGGAAGGTCAGTGCCAGCACTTCCTCTGCTAGCCAGCGATCCATCAGCCCCAGTTGTTCGGTGTCATTGACGTGTTTCAGGTAGTAATCCACGATGGCGATGGGGGCTAGGTTGTGTTCCAGGGTACGTTTTGCACTCTGGCAGAGGATTCGTGCGCGTTTTTGGGTATCTCGTTCCTTTTGCAGGCGTCTCTTGCATCGCTTGAAGCCAGTGCTGAAGAGGTCGCATATCTTCCGCTGTTTATCCATTGACAGGGAGATTATTCCTCCTGGATTATAGAAAATCCCCAGGTGTTTGATGCCAGGGAGTTGCATGAAGCCCTTAGGAATCGTATCCACTTTTTCCTCTGCCAGGATACCATTGATGGTGGCTGATGGTTTGGCGACAATTCCCAGCTCGTTGAATTTCTGCGCAAAGAAGTCCGAGGCTATTTGGGCGAGTGTTGCATCGGGCGTCAGGAAGAGCATATCGTCTGCATAGCGCGTATAGCAGCAATTCGTGGAGAGGTGTCCGAGTTCATCGAATGGCCGTAGCGTCAAATTGGCAAGGAGACAGGCGGTAGGGGCGCCGAAGGGCACGCCTTGTGTAGCGGTATCAATGGTATCGGCGTTTTGGAAGTAATGGAACGCGATATGCTGAGTCAGGAGTTGATGAAGATAGTCGTCTTGTGGTGTGATGTCATCCACAATTGCCATCAGATGCTCATGTGGTAGGGACGGAAAACAATTTGAGACATCCCGCTTCAGTAGAAAGAGTGGTTCCTGCGTATGTTTCCGCACATATTTTTCGATGCGTTCCTGGCATTTATCCACGCCCCAGCCATTCCGTCGGAAGGCGAAGACATTTTTGCCAAAGAGACAGTCTAATTTGGCTTCCAGGACCTGGTAGAGCATTAAGTCCACTACGCGTTCGCGCCAGGGCCAAATATAGACCGTGCGGTCCTTGCCCTTGCGATGCAAGATGATGACCTTCGCTGGCGAGAACTGAAAGGTATGTTGTGTCAATTCCTGGTGCAGATGACGGATTTCCTTCTCCGAATGTTGGGCAAAATCATATAGGTCCTTTCCGTCCCAGGAGGTCGTGCGTGCTTTCTGACGGAAGAACAACGATTTCGTATACAAAGATACGACGCTTCGATACAGATGCTCACGACGATATATTTCGTCAAATTCCAGCTTCCGTGGCAGATGAATAGAATTGGAATGGTTGGATGAATCGGACATGAAAGAAGTTATCTTCAGCGGACGGGCAGGCGCTTTTGACCCATGAAATGCCGTGCTGGCGGATAAGATAAACCAAAAACTGTAATATTCTTTGTTACAGTATTGGAAAAATCGGAAAAATGGGATAATTTTGATATCACGCCATTTCTCAAAACTCCATTCCATATTACCTGTTGTTCAGAAACGATGTCACACAGTGCAGCGGATTCCAAAAAGCGTCTGGATCGTCTTCGTGTATTCCTTCGGATGTTGAAGCAGAATGCGTATCCGAACTACGTTTCCCTACAGAGAGCGATGGAGAGGGAGAAGCTAGACGGTACTGATTTTACGCGTCAGACGCTCTATCGTGATGTGGAATACCTGAGAAAGTTCGGGGCGAAAATTGGCTATGACCACGTGTGTCAGAATGGCTACTATCTGGAGAATCCGAATTGGAGTGGCTTTGCCTCTTTTTTGGAAGAGGACGAGATGGAGGCCGCGATGCTTGGGGCGCAATTTGCCGAGCAGATTCTGCCCCCATCGCCTTTGCGTGAGAAGATACGTGATAGTGTGGATAGTCTGTGGACGGAACACTATCTGCCCGATGCCGATGTGGATGTTCGTTGGAATTCCCTAGTGATTCAAGGGCTTCCTGTAAAAATTGATTCGAAGGTATTCCAGACCATTTACCTGCAGTGGCGGAGCCGTCATGCAGTGGAGATCACCTACACGCCAATGTCCCGAGGCAAGCAGCAGACTGCAACCATCGAACCCCATGTGTTGACATATAGCAATGGCATTTGGTATGTCCGTGGCAAAGTGGTGAGTCCAGGGAAGCGCAATCCCGGCCACAAGGATTTCCTGACTTTCGCGCTTCATCGTATTTCTTCTGCCAAAGCGAAGGGTGATTCTTTTCAGGGGGACCTGGATATGGAGGAAGTCAAGGCAATCAACGCGGGTCGCATCTTCGATTTTCCGAGGCATTCTGGTATCCGGTTAAAGGTCCGTGGGAGGGCA
Source organism: Lentisphaeria bacterium UBA1724 (assembly GCA_002315885.1). Classification (GTDB taxonomy): domain Bacteria; phylum Verrucomicrobiota; class Lentisphaeria; order Oligosphaerales; family Oligosphaeraceae; genus UBA1724. The sequence goes on along the minus strand of DCIO01000132.1, from coordinate 5,173 downwards.
TTGCGTCAGGCCCAGGAGACCATGCCAGTGAAGGAGACCGACTATAAAACAGAGGATAGCGCAGAAATCACCCTGGATGAAATAGAAGACTACCGGGTGATTCAGTTCACTCTGCTGGCTAATGGCGAGGCGGAAATCCTTGCGCCTGGGGAACTACGACAGCAGACCAGACAACAGGCCGAGGCAGTGGCAAAATGCCTGAAATAACTGCCAATGCCAGAGGGGATGAACTTCGTTTCGGCTAAAAGCGCAACTTACGAGAATTCAGCGTTGTATCCAGCCATTTCAGTGCCTCTTCGCGGTTGGCGAAGGGGTGTTCCAATTCGTAATCGGCGCAATATTGTAGGAGCTTTCCTAGCTCTCGGCCTGTTTTGTAGCCCCGTGCCAGCAGGTCGTCACCCGTAATCGTGGGCTTTGGGGGCTTGGGACGACGGGCTTCTTCTTGCCAGAGTGCGACGGTGCTGTGGTGGAGGTCCAGCCCCCCGAAGGATGCCAGGGAATCCAGTCGCATCAGTTCCAGGAGCAGTGGGAAGAGTGGATGCTGGAGTGCGCGGCGCTGTCGTGCGATGCGTGCCTTCTGCAATTGGATGATATTCATGTGTTCACGGACCAGATAGCAGGCGTTTTCCGTGGTTTCGGAGGAGTGCTTCAGCCGTCGCATGACTGCCTGGGCCATTTCGGCGCCTACTACATCATGACCATTGAAATGGATGCGGTCCTCCTTCTCCTCAAATGTAGGGGGCTTCCCGATATCGTGCAACAACGCCCCCCAGCAGAGCCAGGAGAGCTCCTCCGCACTGGCATGCTGTAGTCGGCATCCGCTGTCAAAACGCTCACAGGAAGAGGCGCATTGGATGCGTCGGACGGTCTCGTCCAGGAATCCCAGCAACTTGATTTCGTGTTGCCAGACATCCCCTTCTGGATGGAATTGCGGGGGTTGTTCCACGCCTCGTTCCGCAGCCAACTCCGGAAGGATTTCCTCCAGCAGTCCGCTGTCATTCAGCAAGGAGAAGGATTGCTTTGCTGCGCCATTGACCAGCATCTTCTCCAATTCCTCCCGAATGCGCTCCTGAGAGACGCAGCCACGTACCGCCTCATGTTCGCGGCAGACGGCTTCCCAGGTGGCATCGTCAATGCGGAAATTGAGATTAGCGGCGAAGCGGATTGCCCGGAGGATCCGCAGCCGGTCTTCCTGGAAGCGCAATTCGGGGTCTCCGACGGCCCGGAGGATACCCGCGCGGAGGTCCTTTTCGCCTTCCACAAAATCCAGCAGTTCCTGGGAAATCGGGTCATAGAGGAGTGCGTTGATGGTGAAATCCCGTCGCTTGACATCCTCCTGCATTCCCACGAAGCGGATTTCATCGGGATGCCGTCCATCGGTGTATGTGCTTTCCCCGCGGAAGGTAGCTACCTCGTAGGGTGTATTTTCGTCGCCGATGACGATGATGATGCCGAATTGTCTGCCCACGGGGACTGTCCTGGGGAAGACCGCCTCGATTTCTTCGGGTCGTGCGCTGGTGGCGATATCCCAATCGTGGGGGGCTTTCCCCAGCAGCGCATCCCTGACGCATCCCCCCGCCAGGACTGCCTGATAGCCTGCGTCCTGTAAACGGCGGATGATGGCCAGCGGCTCAGATGGAACGATAATCGGTTTCATTCATTGAGAATATATGATAATTCCTAATTCCGCATTCCTAATTCCTAATTCAGAATTAGCACCACACGGTGGGGATAGGACCTTCTCGCCGTCCGCAATCCAGGAATACATCCTGCCGATTGAGGAAAGTCAGGGTTTTCTTTGCGGTTCCTAGTGCCAGGTCGTATTGATTGCAATCGTGGCTGATATGGGCCAGGATGAGATTTTTGGTATTGGTGGTCAGCAGTCTTGGCAGCAGTTCGGAGTTCTGGATATTGGAGAGGTGTCCCTGTCCATTACAGATGCGCTGTTTGAGGCCCCAGGTGCGTTTGGAGGTCACCAGCATATTCACATCGTAGTTGCTTTCCAGCACGAGGGTATTGCAATCCCGCAGATTGTATTCCACGGGGACGGTAGCGCGTCCGCAATCCGTGGCATAGCCGATTTTCGTGGACTCCCGTGTGAGTGTATATCCCACGGTTGTGACATCGTGTTCTACGGGGAAGGAACGGATTTGGAAGCCCGAGAGTTCGAATTGTCCGCCCACTTCCAGAATGGATGCGGGAATCATCTCGGGAAAGTCCCTCTTGAGGATTTGGGAGGTCTCGTATGCGGAAAAGATTGGCACGCCGAAGCACTTTGAGGCTTTATCCAGACCCTTTGTGTGGTCTACATGGCTGTGGGTGACTAGGATGGCGCGTATCGTGGATTCGTCCACGCCAGTCTCTCTCATGCGTTGTCGGAGCATGCGCAGGCTGATACCGCAATCTACCAGGATGGTATTGCCATCCGCATGAATCGCGGCGCAATTGCCATTGCTGCCGCTGGCTAAAAGTGTGACACCGATTTTCATATATTACCCCTCGAGAACGATCCTTGCCACATTCTGGGAGACATCCCCCGCGGCCCCCAGCTGCTTGGTGAATTCGTCCATCCCTGCCAGGACTTCCTGACGGCGGGTGCCAGTGGGGAGGATTTTCTCCAGGCTTTCGGCGAGTTTTTCGCCGGTGCAGTCATCCTGCAGATCTTCTTCGAATACGGTGCGCTTGCAGACCAGATTCGCGATGGTGATGGTGTTGATTTTGACTAGCTTCTTGCCAATCCACCAAGAGAAGCCGTTGATTTTGTAAGCCACCACCACAGGCAATCCCAGCATGGCGGCTTCCACGGTGACGGTGCCGCTGGCGGCGATGGCGCAGGAGCCCGCCCGCATGCGCTCACGGGTGCTCCCGCAGGACCAGGTGAATTCAGGCATATCCACAGGGAGGGGATTTTGCGAGACCAGTTCCTTGGCGTAATCCAGGATGGCGGGACGGGGCAGGGCGAATTCGAAGCGCAGTTGTGGATGGTCCTGGTGGAGACGTCGTGCGGCATCCAGGAAAGCTGGCATCAGTCGTTGGAGTTCCTGGCGTCGTGACCCCGGCAGGAGGAGCACCAGGTCGTCCTGACGCTGGATCGGCAATTCCCGGTAGGGCTTCAGGATGCCGAAGAGTGGATGGCCCACGAACTCCGCTTTCAGGGTGGTGGGTGCGTAGCACTCGGGCTCGAAGGGGAAGATGCAGAGCATCCGTTCGCAGTATTTCGCCAATTTCCAGATGCGTCCCGTGCGCCAGGCCCAGACTTGCGGGCTGACATACCACACGACGCGGATGCCCAGCTTGTGCAGTCGTTTGGCCAGTTGCAGATTGAAGCCCGGGTAGTCGATGAGCACCACGGTATCGGGGCGTTCTTCGGAGGCGCGCTTGGCCACCTCTTTTAGGAGGCGCATGAAGAAGAAGATATGCTTGATGGCCTCCCAGATGCCGATGATGCCCAGTTCCGTGGAGTCCACGAAGGTCTCCACGCCCGCCTCGCGCATCTTGACACCACCCATGCCACGCAATACCACACTCGGTGACTGGGCCCGCAATTCCTTTGCCAGGCTCGCGCCATAGCCGTCTCCCGAGGTTTCCCCCGCAATAATCCAGATGGTCTTGGCGGTGGTGTCGCTCATTTGATGGCTCCGGAGCGTCGGTTAATGCCGGGTGCCAGCAGATATGCCCGCAGTAGTCGTCCCACGGGGACCGTATCCACCAGGAAGGCGTCGTGTCCTGACTCGCTCTTGATTTCCACGTAGGTGACGGGCTTGTTTTCGGCCAGGAAGGCGTTGACGAATTCGCGGGCTTCCTCTGGGGGATAGAGCCAGTCAGAAGAGAAGGACACCACCATCAATTCCGCATGGAGGCGGCTGCATGCCTTGCGCAAATCGCCATTGCCCCAGGCGGTGGCGGCATCGTAGTAGTCCATGGCGCGGGTGATATAGAGGTAGCTATCGGCGTCAAAGCGTTCCACGAAGGACTTGCTCTGGTGGTTCAGGTAGCTCTCCACGGAGAACTCCGCGTCGAAGCCCTGCTGTGGGTCATCCTGCAGCAGTCGTTTTCGTCCGAACTTGAAGTCCATTCCCTTCCCGGAGAGGTAAGTGATGTGCGCCAGCATTCGGGCGACGGCGAGGCCATTGGCGGGGCCTTTCTTCTTGCCGTAGTAGTCTCCTGCTGCGAAATTTTCGTCCCGCATGATGGCGTTTCGTGCCACCGCATTGAAGCCAAGGCCCTGTGCGGAGAGACGGGGTCCCGATGCCATGATAATGCATTTTCCGATGGCCCGGGGATAGCGCAGGGACCACTCCAGCGCCTGCTGTCCACCCAGGGAGCCGCCGATGACGGCATAGAGACGCGTGATGCCCAGGTGATCCAGGAGCATCTTCTCCATGACAACCCAGTCACCCACGGTGACGATGGGGAAAGTGAGGCCGTAGGGCTTGCCTGTGGCGGGGTTGATGGAGGAGGGGCCCGTAGTGCCATAACAACTGCCCAGGACGTTGGCGCAGACCACAAAGAAGCGGTTGGTGTCAATGGGCTTGCCTGGACCGATGACGGAGTCCCACCAGCCGGGATGGGTCAGACGCCACTTGCGTTCGGGACGACCCTGTGCGGTGGAGTCCCAGCCTGCCACATGGGCATCGCCAGAAAGCGCGTGGCAAACCAGAATCACATTGTCCTTCGCTTCGGAGAGTTCGCCGTAGGTCTCGTATTCCACATCTACCACGGGGAGAGTCGCACCGCTTTCCAAGTGGAAGGGGTGCGTGTCATCCGTGATGACGAGATGATGTGGGATGGTCATTCCCACTGAGGACAGGGAATCCGGTGCGTCGTACTTGTGGACGGTTTTCTGGCTGTTGGTCTTGGTGGTCGAGCTCCTAGGCATAGAGGATGAAAAGAATAAGGTGAAAGAATTACGCGATTGTTCGTAATGTAATGCAATTCGGTCTCTTCGCGCCAATCAGCCCCGATTCTGGCTTCTGGCTTCTGGTCCACAAAATACACAAAAGGCTGGGGTCTGGGGGGCTTGCTGTTATAAAACAAACTGGTCATACGGTGGCAAAATGTACTGGGGACCCAAGGGACCAAAGGGACCAAAGGCAATTCCGCATTCCGAATTGCAATAAGAGGGGGTAAGGGGGACACCTCCCCCTTCCTTATAACTAATTAAGCATTAAGC
>DCIO01000101.1:10815-12176 GCA_002315885.1 Lentisphaeria bacterium UBA1724 | reverse complement strand
AGCCGGGGGAAATCCGAACCCGGGGGGAATCCGAACCCGGGTTAGCTAAAAGGCCCTTCTGTCCTGTGCGAGCGCTTTAGCGCGAGGAAAAACTGTGCGAGCGCTTTAGCGCGAGGAAAGCGAGGGAACTGCCCGGCGTCCTGGAACGCGCCGGACCCGTTTTCCCGGAAGTTGCCGTATCATCTGTTGGATTTCCAGAGTCAGGAGTGCCCCGAGGATGGATGAGATCGGCGCGTCAATCAGCTCCACCAGCGCATCCACATCCCGTTCCTCATCGCCGATTGCCTGCCAGATTTTGTATTCCAGTGTCCCCAGCTGCACCTCCAAAATCTGTGCTTCCGCCTCGCGCTGGGATTGTTCCCGACGCAAGACCGTATCCCGCAGCGAAGGCAGCACCGAGAATTCCTCGCGGATGTCGTCGGCGTTTTCCACCAACCGCGCACCGTCTTTGATGAGTGCGTTGCACCCCCGGGAGTAGGGAGAATCGATGCGTCCTGGCACTGCGAAGACCGCCCTGCCCTGTTCCAGAGCTTGGGCCGCAGTGATGAGGCTTCCCGACTGCAACCCAGCTTCAATCACAACCGTACCTCTAGACAGCCCAGAGATAATACGGTTCCGCATGGGAAAATTATGACGGTCGGGACGGGTCCCCAGAGAAAATTCGCTTAAAATCACGCCCCCTGACGCCACAATCCGCCGCGCCAACTCCAGATTCTCAGGCGGGTAGATATACGCCAACCCGCTTCCCAGAACCGCGATGGTCTTGCCGTTGGCATCCAGCGTCGCCGTATGGCAGATGGTATCGATGCCCCGCGCCAACCCCGACACAATCGTCCACCCCGACTGAGCCAATTCCGTTGCCAGGCGCTTTGCAGTGGCGACGCCATACTGGGTCACCTGTCGGCTCCCCACCATGGCCAACGACTCCATACTGCGCTGAAGCGTCAGCAAATCCCCCCGCACATACAGGCAAATCGGCGGGTCGTGGATTTCCTTCAGCTGTGCGGGATAGGAGAGGTCCTCGTATGCCACAATGGACACCCCCGCCTGCTGGGCACGGCGCTCCTCGTTCGCCAAATCGCAATGATGCTCCCAGTCGTGCAAAACCCGCGCACAGGCCTCCCCCAATCGTGGCACACGGAGCAACCGCTCCACGGGCGCACCCAGTGCCTCCTGGGGCTCGGGAAAACACTGCAGCAACAGCCGCATCCGACCAGGTCCAATCTCAGGCAACAAATTCAATGCTATGAATGCTTCACGTCTTGTCATGACAGCAAAGATATAGCATAAATAACTCCTTGCAAATCAACGGTATAAAAGTCATAAAGTTTTACCAAACGGTCATGACTTTCCTGCCCGTT
>DCIO01000101.1:8648-10718 GCA_002315885.1 Lentisphaeria bacterium UBA1724 | reverse complement strand
CTCACCCCATTTCGCGGATGCGTCGGATGCGTTCCGTCAGTGGAGGATGGGTGGCAAAGAGCTCCCCAATGCTGGGGAAGCTGATATACATGGACGCCAGGCGGCTACCGCCCAATTCCGCGGTATCCTTGCGGCTCATGTGCTTCTCCACCTGGGAGAGGGTCTCCAGGGCATCCCCAATGCCCTTGGGAGAGCCATTGACTTCCACCGCAAAGGCATCCGCAGCAAACTCCCGTTTCCGGGAAATCGCCAACTGCAACAGCGCGCTGATTATGCCCACAAAGGGCCGCAGCAACAACGCCGCCAGCATGATGATGACGCCCAATCCCGCGCCAGAATTCTCGCGGCTGCGATTGCCACGACGCATATTGCTCCGGGCAATAATCTCGATTGCCACACAAAGCAACGACAACACAGTGGTCAGGCCATTCACAATCGTGTTCAGACGAATATCGCCGTGCTTCACATGACCCAACTCGTGGCCGATCACACCGCTGATTTCGTCCTCACTCATGCAATCCAGAAGTCCTCGCGTGACGCAGACAAAGGCAGAGGACTCCCCCAAGCCGCTGGCAAATGCGTTGGGGCTCTTCGCCTCGGTGACATACAGCGGCGGCGTCTTGGAAAGCCCCGCATTGCGGGACAGCGTCTCAATGCGCGCCAACAACCGCGCCTCCAGGGGATCCGCGGGATTGGCGGGACGCCCACGGGTGAGTTTGAGAATCGCCATCTTGGTCATCATCATCTGCAAAGGAATGACGATGATGCAGGCTACCACGCCGATGCCCAATCCCATGGGGATGTCGTTCAGTGTGTATCCCAGCGCGTAGGATGCGGCAAAGACAAGCCCCGCCGTCAAAACCAACAGCATCGTGCTACGGACCGTATTTTCAAAAATTGCCTGTGATGTCTTATACATGACTTTTCGTGTATTTTGTGACTAGACTAGTCTTCTTTCAAAATGTATCGCCTCAGGAATTCCGCGGCGATGGGCACGGCAGTTTTTCCACCACTTTCACCCCGCTCGATGACGCACGCCAGCGCGTATTTTGGCTGGTCCACTGGCGTGAAGGCAATCACCCAGGTATTCTTGTGGCGCTCGGCACCCTCGCCCACTTCCGCAGTGCCTGTCTTGGCGGCCACGGGCACGCCCGCCTCACGCATACCCTTTGCACCGCCTTCGTCAATCTCCACCGCATCCACCATGGCGTCCCGGACAATCTCCCAATTCTCCCGATGTATCGGCAGGCGATGGCGAATCACTGGCGCGCTCTCCTGCAGGACACGGCCATCCTGCGCGCGGATGCTCTCCACCAGATAGGGCCGATAGACCACGCCGCCATTGGCAAGCGCCGCAGCATAGACCGCCGCCTGCATGGGCGTCACCGTAAATGCCCCCTGCCCCATGGAGGCGTATGCGGTGTCAATGGCAATCCAATTGCGCTTCCAAAGACGCTGGGCGACACCTCGGGCGGGACAGGTCCCCGCCAATTCTCCCAGCTCGATGCCGCTCTTTTCTCCGAAACCCGCATCGTGCATATACTCCGAAAGCACATCTATTCCTAACTTCAGTCCCAGGTGAATGAAGAAAGGATTGCAGGAGACACAAATCGCACGTGCCAACTCCAGCTCACCATGGCCATAGCGCCGCGCACAGCGAATCGATGTATCCCCGAGAACAAAACGCCCTGTGCATTCGTAATCCGCAAAGGCCGCCTCGGAATCTTCCTCCAGACCAGCCAATGCCACCAGGGGCTTCACGATGGATCCAGGAGTGTAGGTGGCCTGCAACGCCCGGTTCAGCATGGGACGGCCCACTTCGTCCTGTAACAACTCCCGCAGACGGGCGCTACTTAATTCACTCAAATCGTATGTCGGCGCAGATGCCATGACCCGTACCGCCCCCGTCGTCACATCCAGAACCACCATCGCACCAAAATGTCCGCGCAGCAACTCCTCCGCCAGTGCCTGTCCCTGAATGTCGATGGTCAGATAGGCGTCCTTTCCATCTTCAGGGGGTTGTTCCTCACCCACATTCTGACGCGCATAGCCCACGGAATCCACCATCAG
>DCIO01000101.1:0-8572 GCA_002315885.1 Lentisphaeria bacterium UBA1724 | reverse complement strand
GCCACTGCGCCCGCGCTGCTCCGGCATGGCATATAGACGCGGCAAGTCCTCCAGAACATCGCTGCCGTCGGGCTGATTCCGACCCGTATATCCCAGCACATGACTCAACAACCCCGGATACCGATGACGGCGCTGCGCCTGGGGCAAGACTTCCACCCCCGCCTGAACCGGAAGGAATTCCGCGTATGCCGACAACTCCTCAGCCGACAAGTCCTCAAAGATGGTCAGCGGCAAGACAGGCCGACGAGTCAACTGCAGCTGCACTTCCTCAGCGGTCAGTTTCGAGGAACGCCCCAGATAACTGGCCAGCATCCGCTCCACCATCAGGACATGCTCTATCGTCTTGGCACGACGCCCAGGCTGACGCATCTCCGATACATAGAAAACCAGGTCGTAGCGGTCCTCATTGTCCACCAACGCCTTGCCCGTCACGTCAAAGAAACGCCCACGAACGGGATTGATACGGATGGGACGGATGGCCTGGCGCCGCGCACGCATCTGCAAATCATGTCCCCCAAGCACCTGCACTTGCCAAAGCCGCACAAACAAAAAGACAAATGCCAGGATGATGACTACCACGCAGAAAAGGCCACGCCCCTGCATGACCGATAACTCCACGGGACCAATCCGCTTCTCTCGCTGGGGTGATTTCTTCGTCATTCTTCTTCCACCACCTCATGCAAGCCAGGACGTAGCCGACGGATAAGAATACGCTCCATCAGCGACACCAGCACAAGCATCGACACCACCGACGCCAGCAACTGCCCCCCAAAGGATACCCACCCGCTGGAGAATGAATTCGCAACGCCATCTGAGGCAAGCCATTGGGCACACCAGGCACACGCACCACAGAACAAGGATGCCCCGCAGACCGCCGTCCAGGCATACAAATCCCCGAAGTGCTTCCACCAGGCGGCAAAGAGAATGACCGCACCCGCACACAGCAACTGCGCAGGAAAGGGATGAAGCCAAATTCCGTCAAGCACACCCGCAAAAATCAAAATCACCGGTGCGGCCTTCCATGGGGTTGATTTCACACAAAAGTAGAAGGCGCAGACCTGCATCAACGGCAGGGATACGCCACGATTTCCCGCGACGACGGACACCACCGCCACAAGAAACTCCACTGTGATGAATACAACCCAAAACATGAATTCGGAATTAGGAATTAGGAATGCGGAATTAGGACTTACTTACAAGATTACGCATTACGAATTACCTCAAAGCGTTGACGTTTTTCGAAGGTGGGCTGGTGGGTTACGCCCAAGGCATCCAACGCCGCGTATGCCTTTTCGAAATGCCGCGTAATCTGCTCGGGTTTGTGGGCATCCGCGTTGACGAGGATTCCCACGCCCGCTTCCACGGCGGTTTCCAGCAACACTGGCGAAGGATAGCGCTCACCACAGGGTTTATCATACCCCGCGGTGTTGATTTCAATGCAGAGGCCTTTTTCCGCACAACGCCTGAGAAGCGCTTTCAGTTTCGTTATGCACTCCGCCAGCGGTTCCACGCGGTAAATCTTCGCCAAATCCAGATGTGCCAGGAAATTGCAATCCAACCTATCTGCGCATTCGTCCACCCGTCGCACATACTCGTACCAGACGGCATTCCGTTCCAACGGCGACAAGCGCTGCCAATATCCCGCCGATGCGTCTATGGGGAAATCCCCCGCGAAATGCACCGCACCGATGACGTAATCCAGGGGCAACTTGGCCAGCATCCGATTCAGCCCCTGGTATGTCTCTGGGAAGTAATCCGCCTCCACACCGACACGCACGCGGAATTCGGGGGAATCCAGCTCCGCCTTCACTGACAACGCGTCCGCCACGTACGACTCCAGGAGATTGTATCCCATGGACCAGGCACGGCTCTCCAGGAAAAAAGGCCGCGGCCCCGCCACCAGATGGTCGCTGATACCGAATTCCTTCGCCCCGGCCGCTTTCGCAGCCAACGCCATCTCCCGAATGGACGCAGCGCCATCGCTCCAGGAACTATGATTGTGGTATGTGGTTATCATGATTGAAACAATGCTGTATTCTCGTTCATAACTTTGCGCCGTCGGCTGTTATTTCTCCCCGATGTTTGCATCGGCGATATGCAGACCGCTATCCACATGAAGGATGGTCCCTGTGACTCCCTTGGCCTCCGCCAGGTAAATCGCCGCCTTCACCAATTCCTCCTCGGTGGTACGAGTCCCCAGAGGCAACTGCGACACCAGACGCTCCATAGCCGACATGGGCACACCATCCTTGGGACGAACTAACCCCGGCGCAATGCCATTCACACGAATGCCAAGCTTTCCCCAGGCCAACGCACACATCTCCGTCGCCTCCGCCAGGCATTTCTTTGCCAGCAAATACCCCGGACACTTGGTATCCTGCTTCGCTATGCGGCCATCCAGGATGTTCAAAATAACACCAGGCTTCCCTAGACGCGCAAAGGCACGCATAATCCCAAAGGGAGATAAAAAATTGACAATGAAATCTAACGCCAATTCCGATTCCGTCATCGTCAGCAAATCACGACGAGCGTATGTGGAGGCGTTGTTCACAACAGCATCCAACTGCCCAAATACAGAAACCGCATCCCGAACCAACCCGTCCGCATTGCCGTCCTGTAAATCCGAAACAAGCACTTGTGCGTGTTCTCGACCCCCTAATTCCATGGCCAGCTTGCCGCCATCCTCAATGGACTTGTTGCAATGGATCAAAACACGCCATCCCGCCGCCGCAAACCCACGACAGAGCTCCGCACCAATTCGACGCGCACCACCCGTCACCAGCACCACCGGCAAGGAAGATTTCTCTTTACTCTTAAACATTCGTCTCTCCTCGTATCTCAGGATTTGCCCCTAAAATATCCCAAGATTCAAAACCCGCTCAATCCCACACTCTTTTTATCCCCTCAATTCCTCATTCCTAATTCCTAATTAAAAAAGGCGGGAGCCTTTTTTGAAGACTCCCGCCTTTGCGGATTATGTATCGCTGGTGTGGTTACTTGACCACAGGCAGTTCAACGGCCTCGGTGGCCTTGACCCAGTAGCCCTGACCGACCTCCAGGACATACTTGCCAGAACCGTCAGTCGCCAGACCGTATTCGCCATCCACGAACTTGTAGATTTCGGGTTCGCCAAGAGCGTTCTTCGCAATCTTGTCGTAGGCCTTCGGGTAGAGCTTCTTGTAGGTGCCGACGAAGTCGTCAATGTCCTCCACAGGACCGATGATGTTCCAACCCTCGGAGAGGCTGATCACATCGGCTTCGGCAGTACCGTAGACCTGCAGAGTGACGGAACTCTTGGCATACAGCCAGTAACCCTTCGTGGCGACGATGTTCTGAGCAGCCACATAGCGACCGCCCTCATACTGCCAGACAGAACCGCTGTAGACCTTGCTGCCATTGATGCTGAAGACGTCCTTCACATCGCTGAAGAGCGGGGTCATGGGTAGAGCAATCAGATTCCAACCCTGGAAGAGGGTAATCTGCTGCATCATGTCGGGAGAACCGATGGTGACGCGGAAGATCGCGTACTTCTGGCCATTCTCGTCAGTCTGCAGATTGGCTAACTTCGCGCTATCCAGGATGATTTCGCCAGGCTGACCAGGAACCACGGTAACGGTGGTGCCCAGGACAGTCTCGTAGTAACCATCAACACGCTTGGTCATCTGGGTGATGGTGATGTCGCTGGCGTTGGAGTTGGGCAGGTTCACGGCATCCCAGCACAGAGCGAACTCGGTGATGGTGTCTTCCTTCGGGTCACCCATCTCGGCGATGACAAACCAGGTTCCCGTCTTGCCATAGGGACGATAGTCCGAAGACAGATAGGGGAAGTCATTGGTCAGACTCTGAGAGTAGAGGCAACCATGAGCCAGAGCCTGGCGAGAGTAGGTGCCATCGCCATTCGGGATGCTCAGGCTGGGGAAGGCTACGTCGTAAGAGGCGTCGAAACCAAAGGTCGCGAACTCGTCCCAACCCAGGACCACGACTTCATCACCGGGCTTCACACTGCCACGGGTATCTGCGTCTTCGTCCTCGGTATCGGTGTCGGCAGTCTCGTCTTTCTTCTCCTCGGGCTCTTCCACAGGAGGCTCGGGCGCGTCAGCAGGATCGGTAACGAAGGACTTGCGGGTGGAGAGAGTCATACTCCACTTGCTGGTGCCAATGGTCACGACGTTGGTGACAACGGGAGCGCCCCAACCGAGTTCCGCGGTGTAAGGATAGACCTCGCAGTACCAGACATCGCCTTCCTCGGTCATGTCAGCCTTGATGGTGTCGTACCCCTTGACCGCCTGATCCAGCAGATACTGGCTGGTAGTGTAGCTCTCCACAGTGGAGGGACCACTGAGAGGAACCACGATGCCATTGCGATACCACAGATAGCGGTAGTCCAGAATCTTGTTGTCGTCTTCGTCAAATGCGTAGGCATTCAACTTGACCTTCAGGTCATCGTTATCGCTGGGAGTGGCGGGATTCAGTTCGGCAATCGCCTTGCCGTCCGCGGGGGTATCCCAAGTGATGCCTTCACCAGTCCAGGGCTCATACTCCATGTAGAGATGCATGTAGTAATTAGCATCAAGAAGAACCGAGGAGGAGACATTGCGATCCTGAACCGTAACCTGGATGTAGTAGACACCGGATTCCAGGGGCTTGTCCACAAAGCGAGCAAAGCCAGTGTAACTGCCAGAATGGTCATTGGCAGTGTACTGCGTGTAGCTCTCAAGGTGCTTAAGCTTGCCATTCTTGTCCTTCTTGTAGAGCGAGAACTGAGTATCGGGGACGGGATCCGTAATCTGATCACCACTCTGGAACATGCTGCCGGCGTTGGTCTCGAAGGAGACCAGCATACGACGGCTGTCGGTGCTGGCGGGGACAACGAACCAGACCCAATCCTGATCATCCACATCCGAGAAGTAATGCTCCTGGATGTTCGGATCTGACTCATCCATCCAAGTGGTCTTGGCATAGATGGGGTGCGCGGTCATGTATTCGTTGTTGGGCTCGTAGTTGCTGTAGAGGTTGTCCAGGATGGTCAAACGAGTGCCGTTCTCGCTGTTGGCGATGACAGCAGCGGACTTCTCGCCATAGATGTTCATGGCGTAGACGGAGCAGTAGACCTGGTCGCCATCATCCAACACGTAGGTGGTGAAACCAGCCTGGGTGGTGCCCATGTCATTGCTGATGTCGGCAACAGCGGGCTGCCAGTAAGGCAGATCCTGACCAACGGCCAACACGTAGTTGGAAGAAGTAATCGCCTTGTAGTACCACTGGTAGTAGTAGTTGAAGGGATAGCTGCAAGTGGAACCGCTGGCCGAAACCGTCAGGATGGACTGAGGATCGGGGTTGGCGGGAGAGATGTAGCACTTGGTGGGCTTGGTGGGCGCGCCATAGACAGGCTTGCCGCTGCCTTCCGCATCTTCATCATACCCTTCACCAATCATCATGTAGACCCATTTGTCTTCGGGGATGGCACGGCTACGGGCGGTGGATTCCTCACGCTCGAACCAGATCTTGAAGGACCAAACGTCGCCTTCCACAACCTTCGCGGTGTCTTCCATCTTCAGAGTGGCTTCCGCATTGGCGTCAATTGCCAGAACACCAGTCTTGGCAGGAACCATGTTGCGGTACCAGGTGATGTGGGCAATGCCACCGAAGGCATTCTCGTTACGGACCTTGATCGACAGAGCCTTCGCGGCAGGCAGGTTGATCACGTCTTCCACGGGATCCACAAGCACCAACGCAGCAGGAATGCTGTGGTCTGCATCCGCATTGGCCATCTGGATGGTATCGGAGACACTCAGGATGCTGGTGACACCATCAGCGCTGACGGCGGCAACAACCAACTGCATGTAGTCGCCAGCAACCAGACCAAGACCAGCCAGGTCGAGTTCGGTGCCAGTGCCCAGCACGATGTCACTGTTCAGAGCGGCACCGCTGATCACGTCGTAGAGCACATCGGAAGAGTAGCTCAGATCGTCAACCGTATAGCCACTGGCATTCGTCTTCAGCCAGAAGAACTTGTAGGTCAAGGACTCCGTGGCTGCACGGGCGGGATAGGACTGGATGACAGCCTGAAGGATGTCGTCCTGGAGACCGCTACCGGCAGGAGCCAGGTACGCATTCTCGGGATCCTCATCGCCTTCCTCAATGCCGTTGGAGTAGGCATAGATAGCAACGCTGAAGTCGTTGGAGTGCTCGGGATCCTCAGAGACCTTCGCAGTACCACACAGAACCGCCGCGTGGCTCCAGTTGTTGCGCCAGTCGAACTCACCAGTCTTAGAGCTGTCTGCGCAGTACTTGGCAGTCAGGGCAGCCGCGTCACGGCCGTCAGTGACATCATCGAAGCGGTAGTAGGCAACCAGGTTGTCCTCGGTACCAAGCAGAGTGCTGTCCATGTTGTCCTGGATCTCCGCGGAGGTGCGGATATCGCCCCAGAAACGGACTTCGTCAATGCCGCCGTTGAAGCCTTCGCCCAGTCTGGTGTAGACTAGTGCGGGACCGCTAGTGATGGGCTGGCTGGCGGCCATACCCTTGGCCACCTGGACGCCATCCACATAGAGGCTCATCAGGTTGGTGGAGGCATCGAATTCCATGGCCAGGTGGGTCCAGGTCTCATTGTCGGTGCCGAAGGCGACGGTATTGGAGCCTGTCAGAGTGCGGCGTGCCTTGCTGCCATCCTTATCGGAGAAGCTCATATAGGGCTTGCCGTCGGCAGTCAGACCCAACTCGTAGTTCACGAGAGGCTTGCTCTCGTCAACCGTTCCAACAACGCGCTGGACGATGATGCCCTCGGGAGTATCCGTCATGGGCATGACCATGGCTTCGATAGTGAAGGTGGAGAGAGCGAAACGGCTCTGGAGAGGCAGCTGGGCATAGCAACCATCGGAACCATCCACATCCAGGAAGAGGTAGTTGGTGGGGCTGTTCCAATCGGTGGGATCGCTGCCAGTGGCGCGCTCCTTGGAATCGGAGACACCATCATTATCGGTATCGGCGCAGAGGGCGTCGGTGAAGAGGTTGTTGATTTCGATGTCGTTCACGATGCCATCGTAGTCGTAATCTTCCTTGCCATCGAAGATACCGTTGTTGTCGGAGTCCTTGCTGGAAGGATTGGTGCCGATGAGGTACTCGCTGTAGAGATCCAGCCCATCCTCGTCCTTGTCGACCTTGGCGCCGTAGTTCACTGCGTAAGGATCGATGTAGGTGTCAGTGATGGCCATGTTCAACAGATAGCCATTGGCGTCCGTACCGCGGTTACCCCAGGCGGAAGCCATGGATCTGTGGCTGTAATCCTTGGTAGTGGCACGGAAGTACCACACGGAACGAGGATCGTAACGATAGTCGTGACCGCGGGTGATGACAAATTCACCATCCACCTTCATGGATGCGTCAATGGTACCACCGAAGACCTCGCGGTCGTAGGTGACTTCGCTGTCGCCGCGCTTGAACTTGTACTCGATGGAATCCGTAATCGGGGAACGCGCCCAGACGATGACAATCTGGTTACGGCCGGCATGCAGATACTCGGCGATATTCACGTTGGCACCATAGGATTCAAGCAAGTGCTGGTTGACGATGATACCAGTGATAGAAGCACCGAGGTGCGTCTCGGCCTCCAGGTATGCTACGACAGGATCCGTATCCAGGTTCACATACTTGTGCATGGTGACGTAGGCCATATCCAGACCAAGGATATCGCTATCGGTCAGATAACCGCCTTCGGGGAAGTTACCGACTTCACCCCAGTTGTAGACAACAGAGCCAGAATTGACGAGCTGGCCATTCACGTATTCGGCAGAGAACATGTTGGTGCCACCGAGAGAGGTGTAGGCCGCGCCATACTGCCAGCCGAAGAGGGCCTCGATGGCAGAACCATCCTTGTTCCAGACCAGCATGTCTTCCCAGTTGCTGGAACCAGTGAAGGTTTCATTATCACCACGATAACCGCGGTTCGTACCAGGCTGATAGTACCAGCCAGCGCCAGTCACATTGTCCGTGCCATTGGGGAAGGTGTTCAAGTTCCAGATGTTCACCCACCACTCGGGGATGCCATCGCCGTCAACATCGTCAACGCCACTCATCTGCTTTGCGTTATCCGCGACTTCGATGATTGCAGCGCCGAGGTCAGCCAGGGCATAACCATCTTCCTGGAAGTGCGCGAAGTCCTCAATGGACTTGCCGCCATCGTCGAAACGATAGTTAGCGCGCAGCTCGTAATCGAAGGTCTGCCAACGCTCATCCGCGCCCAAGGACTTGGTGTAAGCAATCGCGGCATTGAGGGGGCTAGGAATGATCTTCTCGGCCCAGTACTCAATCTGCTCGGCAGAACGGGTCTCGCCCCAGAAACGGAATTCGTCAATGGCTACACCACTGATGTTCTCAATGAATGCGTATTCGGAAGTGGTGCCAAAGTCGATATCGTAAGTGACAGGCAGAGAGCCGATCAGAGCGATCTTGTCACGATACATATTCAGGGTCTTGGCATCGCAGTCCCAATTCAGGGCCAGGTAAGTCCAGGCATCGGCCTGCAGGGCAGGAGTCGCGCCCTCACCGCCAACCAGAGCCAGCACCTGCTCGG
>DCIO01000040.1:38600-43589 GCA_002315885.1 Lentisphaeria bacterium UBA1724 | reverse complement strand
TCTAAGCCATAGATTTGCCCTTTTTTGTCGAGAAAGACAACATAGATTGCCTGCCAGTCGTCGTCACCATCCAGATAGTGCCCTACATCGAAATGTTCACGGAAATACTTGCGGTTGAGACCTGAATTACCATAGTCGAAAGTAGTATTTGTTTCTCCGCATAACTGATTCAATTCCGCGCCCGTCATGATTTTCATGGTCAGGGGATTTGCGGCAAACAAGAAATTCGTCAGGAAGACGAAGACAAAGAGGAATTTTAGTGCGTGTTTCATGGTTGCTCCTAGGTGGAAGGGGCTCGTGTGCGCGTAATTCAATAATAACGCATATAATTTACACCACTTTTGGGAAAGTGCTGAAATCTGGCAATGCCTAATGATACCTGCCCCTTATTCGGAAGCGAACTTCACTTCCACCAGTGTAAAATCGTCAGCAGGGGCATCCACCGAGAGATTCTCGCCCTCCAGGCGCGCCTCACCCTGGGCAGAGATGACCCTCGCGGATACCGCGCCGGGGATTTTCGCGACGGCTTTGGCGGGTTGGAGTGCGCCGTAGTTCCCCGCCAGGAACAGAAGCGTGTCGTCCAGGCGTCGTGCAGTATAGAGCATTCCCGGGTTGTCCCCCACGAGTGCCTCGTCCAATTCGCCATCCATCAGCAGGTCTTCGTAGGGTGCCAGCATTGCGAATGCCCGCGCCATGTAGTAGAAATCCAGTGGCGACTCGAAACTCATTCCCTGGAAGAACTGCATACCCCCTGCCCCATTCATGAGCGTCTCCAGGATATGCTGCTCCGTCAGATTGTAGAATGGCTGGCCGTAGTAAGCGCCCGTTCCCGCGCTGCGCCAAGGCAGGAGAATGGCGGGATTCGGGTGGATTTTGTAGACTTTCCGCATTTGCTCATGGCATTCCCGAGCAGAACGGCCGTAGTAGGAATTCTGGATTTCATCGCAGTATTGCGGGAAGAGCTTGGAGTATCCCAGGAAGGGCACTGCCCCATCTAGGCAATTGTATGCCATGAACGGCGATACCGCATAATAACCAATGCGGGGACGAGACCGTCCTGCGGCTTCGGCGCCCTCCCAGGCGGCCTTCGTGTATTCGGAAACGTATTCCACCTGCATCGTATCAAAGAAATCCACCCAGTTCTTGAAACCACGGCGCTCCTTTTCCGCCTGGCAACGGGTGCACTTGGCGATGGTGGCATTCATCTGGTTGGGTTCCCAATCCTCGATGTCAAAGACCACCGTATCACAGGGAACAATCTTCAGGAATTCCCGAATCAGATTTACGCTCTCCTGGTATTCTTCGTTGTGGTTGGAAAGACAAGTCGAGGTGCTTCCTACACAGCGAGTCGTGCTCTTGTCCTTGTACGTCAGACGCATATTGGTGGTGGGTTCCAGCTCCAGGCGTATCTTTCGACCCGCCGCACGGGATTTCTCCACCATGGGTAGCGCATTCTCCGCATCCTTGAGGCTTCGCACAAAATACATCGCCGTGGACAGCCCCATATCCCGCGCCGCTTCGTCAATTCCAGGGATATCCCGGAAGCGGTTTTCATACCAGATGGAGTTGTCAATGCGCTTGAAATTCGGAACGACTTTCGGGATCTGGAGGAACTCCAGTGGGCAGGTGTATTTCATGCCCTGGACGCCGTCCACGTATGAGGTGAATACCGCATAGAGTTGGTCTTCGGGGACACTGGAGGCGTCTGCCACGGCAAAATTGAAGGGGCCGAAGCCGTATTTCAGGGGATTTTCCAATTCGGCGAGGCTCTTCTGGGGATTGAAGAACCAGGTGGTGCGGCCATTTTCCGTAGTGACTTTCTCGACTTGACGCAGATAGGCGGGCCAGGCCTTGGATTCTGTGAAAGTGACTTGGCTGGGCAGTTCGATGGAATACGCCACCCTCTTGGGAGATTCCGACAACTGATTTTCCAGGGTGAAATAATTCTGCAGGGGGAACCCCTCGGCAATGTAGAATACAGGCATCTTCGGTTTGAAGAGCAGGCTGTTGTGCTGGAGAAGCCAGGAAGCCTTCTCGTAGGCGCTGTTGTAGTCCGCCGACGCCTTCTGCGCCTCCGTCGCCTGAAGTACCGCCAATTCGTCGCTGAACATATTCCGGAATTGTTCGGAGGACGAATGGATGCAGACGTATCGCGCATCCGCATTGACCTTCAGCACGAAGGGATACATGTAAAAGACGCGGTTCTGGGAAGTCGTGCTTTCGGGAAGATAGTAGAGGCTCTTCCAATCCGACAATTCCCTCTCACGGCTGTCCACCTTGGTGAGGGACTGCCCGGGATAGAACTCCACGCCGTCCTTGCTCACCCACACATCCAGCTGGTTGGGGAAGGAGATGGTGTATTTGTCAATGACGCCCCCCTGCAGACGAATGACCGCCTCCCCCACGGGCTTCACTTCGCCCAGATCCAGGGTGATGAAAACCCCACTGCGGGCCCTCTCAAAGCCCACCGCGGGCTCTTCGAACCAAATCTGCTGGGTGCTGGCGAATTTTCCGTCGGTCAGGTCCGTGAGGTCGGTATCGCCTTTCTTGGTCAATTCGTAGTTCGGGGTTGGACGGAAGGTGGGCTGGATGTCCTGCGCCAGATTCACCCGCCCCTTGCATTTCTCCAAATATGCCTGGATTCCGCGACTGGGAGAATAGTAGAATGCCTCGCTTTCGTCCAAACGGGAAAGACGGATGTAGGCATACACCAAGGTTTTTCCCGCAGGCACCGCGATGTATGGCCGCACGAAAGCTACCCGGGAGTCCTTCACCTCGAAGGCGGTCTGACGGCGGTCCCAGTCATGCCCCAGGGACTTGAAATCACGGATCTCATTGACCACGGGATTGCCATTGCCATCGTAGCCACGATAGCCAATGCGAGCAATTTCGTTGGCGGACTCCGCGCGGAAGGTGGTTTCCAACAGAATGACTCCCCCTGCACGCACGGGAACAGGCTGCGCGTCATAGAGGAACTCGGCTTGCTTCTCAAAGGCCTTCAATTCCAATGAGGCAGGATAGGAGAGATCGCCCTCCGTAAGGGCCTCCGCACTTACCTGAAAGACACCAGGGGCACTCTGAATCCATCCCCCAAGCTCACCACCTGGCTTATTCGGCAGAAAATTCCCCTCGATGGTGACACGGGCAAACAGCCCCAGGGAAAGACACAACAGAAAAATCGCAAGAAGTCGTTTCATAGATTCAAACTTGAACAAGAGCGATACGGGGAAACCTTTCCCTCCTTATTACAATTCCTAATTCCGCATTCCTAATTCCTAATTGAAAGAAGAGGGGCAAGGGGGAAACCTCCCCATCCTTATTACAATTCCTAATTCCGCATTCCTAATTCCTAATTGAAAGAAGAGGGGGCAAGGGGGAAACCTCCCCCTCCTTCATTAAGCATTAAGCATTAAGCATTAAGCATTAAAATTATCGTATCCATCGTCGTCTCAGCACCCGTTCCAGGATGGCCTGGCAGGGCTCCTGGGTGCTCCAGAACAACTCTGCGGCGAATGCGGTGGCGAAGCGCGTATCGTCAGTCAGATTTGCGGCGATATTGAGCTCCTGTGTGGTGCCGTCCTGGTGGATTGCCTTGGCGAATCGGTATGCGATATCTGCCCGCGCAATCCAGTCGGCATTGTATTGAGTCCACATGGGGGCATGGATTGCCTCGTCTTCCGCCACAGTCAATGGTGAAGCGCAGCCCATGACATACGGAGCGACCTGATGGCAGAAGCGCGTCCACTCCATCATCAGCATGTTCTTGAAGACCAGCCCCATGCTTCGCTTTTGCGCAAACAACGCCTTCGTCAACTCCATCTCCTGAGTTTCGTCGAAGGGACGATTCCAATCGTAGGGGAAGCCCCCCAGGTCCTCCCAGAGGATTTCCAGTCGCGGATCGGTCTTGGCGATGGTATCCAAGTGACTCTTGACGGAGGATGCGTGCAACCCGAAAATGATCCGCAGGCTGGGTGTCTCCGCAAGGATTTCCGTGGCAGTCTTGTTGACCAGCTCCACCACGGCGTCGGCGATGGTGCGCCCGCCGCGGGATTGCTCGTTGCATTCGGTAAAGGACTGGAAGTAGATGCCGTCCCCATTCAGTTTGCTCCAGACATCATGCCACTGCTGGAGGATGTCCTTCCGATAATCCTCCAGTTTCGTCACATCCGCGCTCTTGCATTGTCCATTGGTCCAGCCCCAGGAGAATCCCCAGATGACCTGTATGCCCCAGCTATGGGCGTAGTCCAGGAATTCCTGGGCATTCAGGGGTGGGAATTCGTTCCAGACAATGACCTGGTTGAAACGCATGCGAGCCAATTGGCGGATGTATTTCCGGAAATCGGTGAAGGTATGTCCCCAGGTGAAGACACTGCGCCACTTGGTTTCAGGAGCACGACGACTCTCGTAGGACGGGACACGCTCGCTGCCTAGAAGATGCTGGTAGAAAAGGCCATTGCCGTAGCGGGGCGCCAATCGCGGGATGCCGTCGTCCACGAAATCAATTGCGCCGTAGAGAACCGCCGATGGGGTGTCACCCGCAATGAGAATCAACTGCGTGCCCGCTGCCCCAGGGTTGTCCACCACACGCACCAAATAGCCATCCTGGGGAATCTCCTCCCTCTTCAGGAGTGCCTGGAGGAGGGGATTACGTTCCCAACGCCCCAGGACAATCCCATTGCATTGGGGAAAATCCGCCGTGGCCTTCACGCAGGGCATGGAAGGCACCACATATTCCCCCGCCTTCCGCAAGACCACCCCCGCGAATTCACCGCTGAGGAATTCCAATGCGCGGGCTTCGACGCCCTCGTAATCCGAGTAGATTATCGCCCAATCGGGAACACCATTCCCCTGGGAAGCAATGCGTGTGGTAAATGCCATGATTCTCAATTCTCAATTCTCAATTCTCAATTCTCGATTGTGATGGGGTTAATATATTTGGTTCTTCGGCGATTTGTAAAAAACACGGCCGCGACGGCGAACGCCTGCTTT
>DCIO01000040.1:2679-38457 GCA_002315885.1 Lentisphaeria bacterium UBA1724 | reverse complement strand
CTTCTCGACCGTTACTGCGGGAGGGCAGATGTCACAACACAACCTGCCGTACCACAAAAACCACCGCATGCAGGAACTGGGTAATGCAGTCATTTGACGTCTTTGACTCCCCGCACCCATACAAAACGGAAGCGCCACTCAAGCGAGGGATTTCGTGCTTGAGTGGCGAAGGTTCAACCGAATCGGCTTGAGTATCGTCTCAGCGAATTAGGGGCAGATGACATCGACGCCGTGGTAGGAGACGCAGATGGTCTTGGAACCGCCCTTGGGCAAATTGTGCAACTCGTATTCGGTATTGAAGACAGTGCCGAAGCGACCAGGGGTGCCGATGGATTCCACATGTCCGTCCAGCATGGCGAAATTACCAGCGCTGCCGTGTGCACTCACGTTGTACTTGCCGCCGCCACCGCGAGTCCACAGAGTCTCTGCCATAGTGGGAGGAGAGTAGTTGTCCCCCGTAATTCCATCGTGATAGCAAGTATCTCCGAAAAGAATCATCTGGGTGGGAGCCATGACTTTGTTGGTGTTCAGGACGACAGCCTGGATGTCCTTCTTGAAACCAATTGTCGCGGTGACGATAGACACCACATCGGGAATGACAACCTTGTACGTGGCGACGCGACTGGCGTTGCCACTGTAGTGGGAACCAAACGCGACGTGCTGGGTGCACTTCAAGCCATGGCCCTTACAACCAGTGTAGAGGCACTGAGGCCCCATGGTGCAGAAGAGGTACTTCAGACGCTGCTCACCCTGAATCACAATGGGAGATGCCCAACCGCCTTTGCCATCGGAAATGTAGGAGAGGCAGTTACCCGCAGTGGGGAAGACCGCGCTGGTATCCTTGGCAGTGCTGGTGCTGGAATCCAAACCCAGGCAGCAGTTGACCCATGCCCAGCTAGCCGTGGAACTGTCAGACATGATGTTCTGGTCATTCCACTCCATGCTGTACATCAACATGTACGTGTTGGTGGTCTTCTGGTTGTTGGTGCAGCTGACTCCACGGGCCTTTTCACGGGCCTTGGACAACGCAGGCAAAAGCATGGCGGCCAAAATCGCAATGATCGCGATCACCACCAGGAGTTCAATCAGTGTGAAGGATTTTTTCATGGCTGTTTCTGTTTTTATGAAAGGAAAGAACAAAAAGAGAACAAAAGAGAACATTCCATATTTCTCCTGTCATTTTTAATTATCTATCTTTTGAGAACAAAAACCAAGAGTATATTGTTATCAAAACAGAATCCTTTTAATCATTGTTCAAAAATTTCCTTCCCCGCAACAGACTTCTTCTCTGATTATTTTTGCTTGACTTCCCTCCTAAGAAGTCATGAGCCTAAAGGAATAAATCTTCTCAATGATTCTCTTATGAGTACTGACTTTTTCAACGACTTGGAATTTGTGAAAGCAGGACAGGTCGTCCATAGTCCCTCCTACGTCCGGGACCGGTATTTCGACTACTACGGTCTTCAGTTTCTTTATGCGGGAGGCTTGTCCATCCAGATTGGCGACGGTCCTCGGAGGACTTACAACGCACCTGGTTTCTTCGTGACCTTCCCTGGGGTGCGATGGAACTACGAACCCAGTGAGGCTTCAGGCAAGAGCCACATCTGGATATGCTTCAGGGGCGAGCGTGTTACGAAGTATATCTCCTCGGGCCTCCTTTCTCTGAGGACAGAGAATTGCTTCCGTCCTGTGGTTGTTCCTGGTCGTGTTCTGCAAACGATGGAAGATATCATGCTATTGAGCCAGGAGAGGGAGAAACCCGCCAATCACCAACGCGCGGTGTGGCTTCTGGAAGGTCTGCTTTTGGATCTATCCGATGAGCAACTCGGCAAAGTGTCTTCCAACCAGTATCGCGAGGAGATTCTTCAATTGCGCAGACGCATCATCTCCAACCCGGAATACTCTTGGAATTTTGCGGCGGAGGCCAAGAAACTGTATCTCTCCGAAGTGCATTTCCGTCGTCTTTTCAAGCTCTACATCAATCGAGCACCAGGGAACTATCTTCTGGAATGCCGTCTCCTGAAAGCCCAGGAATTGCTGGCACAATCCCATTTACGCATTGAAGACATCGCCCTCCAGTGCGGTTTTGGGGGGACGCCACAGCTCCGGAAACTCCTGCAAAAATATACTGGCTTCTCTCCACGAAAATACAGGGAAAATATGAGGAGAGAGCCACAAAAAGGGCTTGAACTCTGAAAAGAGAGAAAAAAAAATAGAAAAAACCAGCACATCTCTTGAAAAATGGTTAATTTTTGACGATAATTAGACAATATTCCATTGTTTCTCCACAAACAACCCTAAAAACTACCATGAAAAAGTCCTTTACCCTGATTGAACTCCTGGTCGTCATCGCCATCATCGCGATTCTGGCCGCCATGCTTCTGCCCGCACTCTCCAAGGCCCGTGAGAAGGCCCGCGCCATCTCCTGCACCAACAACCTGAAGCAGCTCACCCTGCAGTTCGCCATGTATGCCGACTCCAACGAGGGTTACTGGCAGATCGGTTTCGTGAGACATAACCAGTGGCTGGGCGGCGCCGCATCCAACGGCACCCTGGATGGCTGGAAAGACTGTGCCCTCACTGACTGGGGCAGCAACGCGGAAGAGAGCTGGGGCAAGAAAATCCCCATCGCATTCTGCCCCAACGCAAAAAAACATGCCGCATGCCATGCATACGGCATCATGGGCATGAGCCTGAGCACGACCCAAACCTTCCACAACCCTCGTAACTACCACGGCACCACCAGCGGTGGTAAATATCGTGCCATCGGTGACACAAAGTACGGTTCAGGTACCACTTCCGGTGCTTTCATCCGCCCCGAGCAGTTCTTCGCCCCCTCTTCCTACTACACCTTCGGTGACGCCATCAACCCCGGCGATCCCGACAGCTGGGCAGCCGGCGGCGTCCATCCCTGTTTCCAGGGCAATCCCCACCACAACCTGGATGCCCACGGCAGCAGCCCCGCTCCCTTCGCATTCACCGATGGTCACGTGGAAGGCATCTCCAGCGGTTTCCAGTATGCCAAGTTGGCTGACGTGGAAGCACAGCAGAATGGCAAGTGTGTCTGGGCATTCTACACTGGGACTGGGCACTCCAATACCTGGGTCTGGTGGAAGGGTGTTGAAAAGCAAATCGCCTACTCCCGCTAGTCCATACTTGACATAGCACAACAAAAAACGCGCCGCGGATTTTTCCACGGCGCGTTTTTGTTGTGTGTATTTTGTGGACTCTATCGATACTTATTGCAGGTCTGTCGTGCCTTTGCGATGATTTCCTCTTCGCCTTCCACGACGCGGTGTTTCATCAGGAATTTCCCGTCGCAGAGGAGTGAATCCACGCAGGAGCTCTCGCCTGCATAGACCAGATTGGAAACCAGGTTGTAATCCCCCACGAAATAGGGCTGGTCGGGATTGATCAGCATGGCATCCGCCAGCTTCCCTTCCGCGATTTCGCCCGCTTCGGGAACGAAATATTTCGCCGCCTGTGTGGCATATTCGAAGACACGGGTCGCGGGACACGCGGTGGGATCTCCAGACTGGATCTTCCCCACCAGCGCGGCGATTTTCATCTCGGAGAAGAAGGAATGGGCGTTGTTGGAAGCACAACCGTCCGTTCCCAGAGCGATGCGGCATCCGGCCTTTTCGGCTTCCTTGAAATGGAACATCCCAGAACAGAGCTTCATGTTGCTGGTGGGGTTGCTGATCAGCACCGCGCCCTTTTCCGCGGCCAATTTCCGATCGGAGTCGGTCATCCAGACACAATGCGCCAAACGTGCCCGGTCGTTGATGAGCCCGCAGGCATCCGCGTATTCAAAGGGCGTCATGCCATTGTGGTCACGTCGGCAGTCGTTGAACTCCTGTTCGGTCTCCGCCAAATGCATGTGCATGGTCAGATTCTCCGATTCGCTCAACTCCGCCAATTTCCGCAACTCCGCCTCGGGCACGGAATAAATCGCGTGTGGATCACGGGAAATCTGGATGCGGTCGCTGTATGCGCCAGCTTTCCAGGCCTTGAAAATCTCCGCATTCTCCGCCTGACGCCACTCGCATTGCTGGCGGTTGCCCACGTTAATCCAGAAGAGTCCGATGCAGGCGCGAATGCCCATCTCCTGAACGGCACGGATGGTGCCATTCAGCCAGAAATAGCTGTCGTTGCAGAAAACCGTCCCGCTCTTGATCATCTCCAGAATGGCAAGGCGGGTGCCGTGATAGACATCCTCTTCATTCAGTCTTGCCTCCGCTGGCCAGATGTGCTCGTTCAGCCAGGGGAAAAGTTCCAGGTCGTCCGCATACCCGCGGAAGAGCGTCATGGGAGTATGGGTATGGCAGTTGTAGAAGGGCGGCAACAACGCCATCCCCTGGCAGTCAAAGACCTCCAGCGCTGACTCGTCAATGACTGGGGCGATCTTGGCAAAACGCCCACCAGCAATCGCAACATCCACCTTCCTGCCATCCCGCAGGACCGCATTCTTCAACAGTAAATCAAACATGGTTAGTACCGATAATATTCCGCCTTGTAGGGGCCTTCCACTGGGACTCCGATGTAGTCGGCCTGCTTTTGTGTGAGGGTGGTCAGATGGACATTGAGGGCATCCAGATGGAAGCGCGCCACCTGTTCGTCCAGTTTCTTGTCCAGCAGATAGACCCCCACTGGGAGGTCTTCCTTGGCGAGTTTGATTTGTGCCAGGACCTGGTTTGTGAAGGAGCAGCTCATGACGAAGGATGGGTGTCCTGTTGCGCATCCCAGATTCACCAATCGGCCATCCGCCAGGAGGATGATGCAGTGTCCATCGGGGAAGACCCACTTGTCCACCTGGGGTTTGACGGGAATGTGCTTGATGCCGGGAATTGCCTTCAGTTCCGCCACCTGGATTTCGTTGTCGAAGTGTCCGATATTGCAGACGATGGCGGAGTCCTTCATGGCGGCCATGTTTTCGGCGGTGATGATATCGCAGTTGCCCGTGCAGGTAACGAAGATATCGCCCTGTGAAGCCACATCCTCCAGACGGACCACATTCAGTCCTTCCATGGCGGCCTGCAACGCGCAGATGGGATCGGCTTCGGTGACGACCACCCGTGCGCCCATTCCGCGCATGGCCTGTGCGCAGCCCTTGCCCACATCACCATAGCCGCAGACCACCGCCATCTTGCCCGCAATCATCACATCCGTGGCGCGCTTGATGCCATCCACCAGGGATTCACGGCAGCCATACAGGTTGTCGAACTTGGATTTTGTGACGGAGTCATTCACATTCACGGCGGGCACCAGGAGCTTTCCAGCCGCAAAACGCTGATAGAGTCGATGGACGCCCGTGGTGGTCTCCTCGGAACACCCGCGCCACTCCTTGACGACTTCGTGCCAGTGCCCCGGCATCTCCTTCAGGACCCGCTTCAAGCATTCCTTCAGCTCCACTTCGTCCTCATGGGCGTCGGGACCGTATTCCAGGACCGCGGGGTCATTCTCCGCCTCGTAGCCCAGATGAATCATCAGCGTGGCGTCACCGCCGTCATCCACGATAAGCTGTGGTCCCTTGTTGCCAGGGAAGGTCAACGCCCGGAGCGTGTTCTCCCAGTATTCCTTGAGAGTCTCGCCCTTCCAGGCAAAGACGGAGACGCCTGCGGCGGCGATGGCGGCCGCGGCGGAATCACGGGTGGAGTAGATGTTGCAGGATGCCCAGCGGACTTCGGCGCCCAGGGCCACCAGGGTCTCGATAAGCACCGCAGTCTCGGTGGTCATGTGCAAAGAACCGCTGAGACGGAAGCCCGCCAGGGGCTTGCTGTCGCCAAATTGCTTGCGGCACATCATCAGACCCGGCATCTCCTTCTCGCTCATGATGATTTCCTGACGGCCCATTTCCGCCAAAGAGGGATCCGCGATGATGCAGTGATCAGTTACATAAAGAGACATGATTGTTTTTCCTTAAATTTCCTGGAAGGATAGCCATCCTTCCCGTCTTGTGTGAGCCCTTTAGGGCGAAATCCTAGGCCAACAGCCCAGCCTGATTTTCCATCAACTGGCAGACCGCCTCGATGTTGGCAATGCGGACCGTATCCCATGCAGGCAGGTCATTCAGGTAACAACCGATGAAACCCGCCGCCCAGGCATCGCCCGCACCCGTGGTATCCAGGCACCTGGCCAATTTTGCGCCAACGCGTTCCTTCTCTTCGCCTTCCAGCGCAGGGACCATCTGGGGAACGCCATTGCCGTCCACGAAAATCGATCCATCGCCACCGCATTTTACGAATGAGAGAGTGTAGAATTGGTTCATCAGGAGTGCGGCCTGGAAGGGATCGGGATTGCCGGTGAACGCCATGGCTTCGTCCTGGTTGGCGAAAAACGCCGTCACGTATTGACGAATGGTGTTCTTCAGGAAATTCTGATGGGCCAGAACCACGTTGGAGGAGCCCACGTCAAAGAGGACATCCACCCCGGAGTCATAGGCAAGCGACAGGCTCTTTTGGACGAAATCCTCCTCGGAACAGAGATAGCCCTCGCTGTAGAGAAGCGCGGCATGTTCCAAGTCGCTCTTGCGCAGGACGGTGTATTTGCCCAGCCTGTCGTTGATGCCACGGAAGGTGCGCATGGTCCGCTCTCCGTCTGGAGTAACCAGCGAAATGCAAAGCCCCGTATGTTCACCAGGAACCACGTTGACGCGGCTCGTGTCCACGCCGTCCTCCTGCATCTTCTCCAGGAAGAAGCGCCCTTCCGCATCATCCCCAATGGCGCTCACCATGGCGGTGGGGACGTGCTTTCGGGAAAGTCGGCGCAGGGTCGTACCCACGCCACCCCCACAACGACGGATGATTTTGTCCTGTGGGAGTCGGGCGAGCAGCTCCTGATGGCCTTCCCAGGTGCAGTGGACTGTGGTGCCCTTCCCGCCATCCTTGAGTCCTGCAACGAACTCCTCGGAGACGAGGCAGACGATATCCACGAAGGCGCCGCCCAGCCCTACGACGCGCAGGGCGGCATCCTGTTTGGATGTGTTCTTCTTCGCCATACGGCTAGATTCCCTCCGTGGGCAGTTCCTCGCCATTTTCGGCGGCTTCCTGGGCCTTGCGGATGCGCTCGTCCTCCTGTGCCTGCAACGCGGCCTCGTCGGCGGCGCGGCTGGCATCGAAAGCGGCGGCCTGCTCGGCATTGGCCTGCTCCGCAGTGCTCTTGGCCTCGTTGGCGGCGGCATCCTCTTCGGAGAGCTTATCCACCAGGGAGACATTTGCCACGCCATCGCCATCCTTGGAGAAGCGCATCACAATCACACCGTAGCAATTGCGGCCGGTGCGCTTGACCTGCTCCACGGGGATGCGGACTGCCTGCCCCTGCTTGGAAAGCATCAGCAGATTCTTCTCGCAGTCGGGCTCCACCTGCAGGGCGGCCACCACACGGTCCCCTTCCCTGAGCTTGATGCTGGTAACACCCTGGCTGCCGCGCTTGGTCAGACGATAGTGGTCCTTCACCACGCGCTCGCTGGTGCCTTCCGCATCGTCCGCCACCTCTTCGGTCTCTTCGGCTTCCTCGACCTCGGGGACATCAGCGGCGTTCTCGGCATCCTCGCCCTCCACCATGGCAGGAGCAGGACCGCCCTCGCCAATGGGCGTGCGCTTGCCCAAACCATTGGCGGTGACCACCAGCAGATCGTCGGCGGAATCCACCACCGTCATGGCGACGACCACAGCAGGCGTGCCGTCCTTCCAGGGCTTCAGAGTGATACCACGGACACCCGCCGCAGTGACGCCCATGTCACGGACCTGGCTCTCCAGGAAACGGACTGCGCGGCCCGCGTCAGTGGAGATGATGATCTGGCTGTCGCCGTCCGTCATCTGGGCATCGATGAGGTCATCGGAGTCCTCCTTGAAATTCAGTGCGCGCTTACCCGCCTTGGGGACGTGCTTGAAGAGATCCAACTTCATGCGCTTGACGATGCCATTTCGGGTGACCATCACCACGAACTTGCTCTCCAGCTGTGGATCGCTTTCGTCCACGGAGAGAATTGCGCGGATTTCTTCCCGTGCCTCGGGGTTGGTGTCATCGTGGATGAGTGGCAGGACGTTATGGATGAAGCGCCCGGTGTCGCCACGACCCGCATCCGGCAATTCGTAGGCGCGGCGCAGACGATAGACACGGCCGTAGCTGGTGAAGAAGAGCAGCGTGTTGTGGCTGCGGGTGCTCAGAACCATCTGGACCGTATCGCCGTCCTTCTTGGCTTTCATGCCACGGACGCCGCTGCCGCCGCGGTTCTGCGCCTCGTATTCCTCTTCGCTGCAGCGCTTGATGTAGCCCTGTTTGGAGAGGGTGACCACGTACATTTCGCGTTTGGTGAGGCCATCCAGATCGTCCGCAGTAGAGTTCTCAATGAAGGTGCGTCGGGGGGTATTGAACTTTGCCTTGGTTTCCAGCAGTTCTTTCTTGACCACTTCCATGATGTTCTCCCGGCAGGAGAGAATGCGGTTGTATTCGGCAATCTTCGCCTGCAGGTCATTGTGTTCGGCGGTCAGGTCGTCCACAGAGAGCTGTGTCAGCGAGGAGAGACGCATATCCAGGATGGCGTTGGTCTGGAGTTCGTCCAGATTGAAGCGTGCCATCAATTCCTGCTGTGCGGTAGTGCGGTCCTTGGAGGCGCGGATAATGCGAATCACTTCGTCGATATTCGCCTGGGCAATCAGCAATCCCTCCACAATGTGGTCACGTTCCAATGCCTTCTTCAGCAGATACTTAGTGCGGCGCATGACCACCTGCTCGCGGTGATCCACGTATGCCTCCAGAATCTGCTTGAGATTCATGGTGCAGGGACGGTTGTGGTCCACCACCAGGAACTGTGCGGGGTAAGTGATTTCCAGCGGGGTGTTGCGGTAGATTTCATTCAACACCACATTGGGCACCGCATCCTGCTTCAGGGCAATCTCGATCTTCACACCCGCACGGCTGCTGGAGTAGTCATTGACGCTCTTGACACCGTGAATCACGTTGTCGGAGGCCAATTCGCCAATGCGACCAACCATGTCGGCCTTGTTGACACCGTAAGGAATCTCCGTCACCACAATCTTCGTGGCACCAGAATTGTCTTCCTGGATCTCAACTTTTCCGCGGACACGGACACCGCCCTGACCCGTTGCGTAGAGCTGACGGACGCCCTTGGTGCCGTGGATGATGCCGCCCGTGGGGAAGTCGGGTCCCGGCAGAATGCCCATCAGCTCTTCCAGGGTGATGTTCGGGTTGTCAATCAACGCAACCGCCGCATCGATGGACTCGCCCAGGTTGTGGGGAGGCACGTTGGTTGCCATACCCACACCGATACCCTGGGAGCCATTCACCAGCAGATTCGGGAAAGCGGCGGGCAGGACGATGGGCTCCAGCTCCTTGCCATCGAAGGTATCCCGCATATCCACGGTCTCCTTGTCCAGATCCGCCAGAAGCGCCTCGCCCGTCTTGTCCATCTTGCATTCGGTATAACGATAGGCGGCCGCGCCATCGCCGTCCATGGAACCGAAGTTACCGTGTCCGATGATGAGAGGCACCCGCATGGAGAAGTCCTGCGCCATGCGGACGATGGTGTCGTAGACCGCAGTATCGCCGTGGGGGTGGTAGTTACCGATGACCAGACCCACCACCTTTGCGCATTTGTTGAGGCCGTTGCCGGAGGTGTATCCACCACGGAGCATGGCGTAGAGGATGCGTCGTGCGCCGGGTTTGAGACCGTCGCGCACATCGGGGATTGCGCGGCCCACGTTGGCGGAAACGGAATACTGGAGGTATGCGTTGCGCATCAGGCTATTGACCTCGGTGGTCACGTCAGTGCGCTGAATTGCGCCCCACTCTTCCGAGCTGATGGTTTGTTTAGATTTTTCAGCCATAAGTCGTTATCTCTTTGAAATTGAAAGTGTCTTGCAGTTAATTCCAGCTTGTGGGATGGACTAGATGTCGGGATTGAGGACCTCGTCCGCGTGGCGTTCGATGAAATCCCGGCGGGGTGCCACCGCATTGCCCATGAGCATGTCGAAGGTGCGGTTGGCCTCCTCGGCATCCTCCACTTTGACCTGAATCATGGTGCGGGTGGCGGGATTCATGGTGGTCTCCCACAACTCGTCCGCACTCATTTCACCAAGACCTTTGTAACGCTGGATGGACAAGCCCTTGCGGCCTTGGTTGGTAACCGCATCGCAGAGCTCCTCCAAGGAATTGACCGCCGTGGACTGCTGGGTCTGGTTGTTCACCAGCTCCGCAATGGGCGCGTCATTCTCAAAGAGCTTCTGGATGTCCAAGCCGTGCTCCTTCAATTTCGCCGCCAGGGCCTCCAGGGCTGCCGCCTCGGGCAGACGGACCACGTGGATGCCCTCCAGGGGCTTCTGCTCTTCCGCAGGCGCCGCGTCAATCACATTGCCATCTTCATCCAACTGCTGGACCGCGTTCTTCTCCACTTCCTCGGGAGCAGCAACCTCGGCTTCCGCAGGAACGGTCTCGCCCCCTGCGGCCTCCAGACGCGCGGCCTCCGCAGCCGCCTTCGCCGCCGCAATGGCCTCCCGGGCTTGGGAGACGATCGCCTCGCATTCCTCGGAACTCCAGGCATAGTGGGTGGTGGGAACGCCATTCTCGCGGATCTCAATCATGTACCCCGGGAAAGCGCCCTTCTCCTGACGCAATGACAGGAACTCCTTCGCCTTGATGGAATAACGGGGCAAGTTCGTATTGCAGAGACGCAGGCAATCGCGGATCTCCTGCACAATCAGCGCGGGGGCGTTGCTGGGCAAATCCTGGCCGCCAGGCAGGCGCATGGTGAGACGCGTCAAGCCCAACCCGGTCAGGGTGCTATTCATGTCGTCTTCCGTTTCCACGTATCTCTCGTGCTTGCCCTGAGTGACCTTGAAGAGTGGCGGACGGGCAATATAGACATAGCCGGCTTCCACCAGGGGCTTCAGATGGCGATAGAGGAAAGTGAGGACGAGTGTACGAATGTGGGACCCGTCCACATCAGCATCCGTCATGATGACGATGCGGTGGTAACGCGCCTTTTCCACATCGATGTCATCCCCCGCGCCTGCGCCGATGGCAGTGAAGAGGGAGCGGATTTCGTTGTTTCGGAGGAGCTTCTCGGGGGTTGCCTTTTCGGCGTTGATCAGCTTGCCTCGAATGGGCAGGATTGCCTGGAAGGAGCTCTCGCGGCCATTCTTGGCGGAACCGCCTGCGGAGTCACCCTCGACGATGTAGAGTTCGCAGAGGCGTGGGTCCTTGCTGGAGCAATCGGAGAGCTTGCCCACCAGTCCCACTAGCGCCTTCTGGGGATTCATGACCTCCTCAATCGCCTTGCGGGCCTTCTCACGGGCCGTGGCGGAAATCATGGCGTGCTCCACCAATGTCCGGGCCACTTCCACGTGTTCCTCAAAGTAGTCCTTCAGGCGCTCGTAAACCGCACTCTGGACCTGTCCACGGACTTCGGGGTTGTTCAGCTTGGTCTTGGTCTGACTCTCAAAGAGCGGATTCTCCACTTTTACGGAGACCACCGCAACCAGGCCCTTGCGCACGTCTTCGCTGGTGACCGTGACTTCCTTGCCAGAGGACTTCTTCGGGGCTTCCTTGCCCGTCTTTTTGCCCGCCTTCTTCGCCGCGTCATCCGCCAACTGCTTCTGGTAGTTGTTGATGTTCATGGTCAACGCCGTCAGGAAACCCACCAGGTGGGTACCGCCGTCTTTGGTGTTGATGCCGTTGACAAAGGAGTGCGTGGATTCCTCGTAGGTGTTGTTGTACTGGAACGCCACATCGTAGAAGAAATCCCCCGTGCCATCACTGCGGAAATTCTTGAGTTCACCGCTGAAAGAGATGACGGGGTCATTCAGGACCTGGAAGGTGGAAACCGTGGTCTCCTGCCCCTTCTCCTTGTCCTGGACCACTTTCTGCGCGCGAATCGCCTTGTCCTGGTTGATATAGGCCACGAATTCCGTGACGCCGCCCTGGAAGTGGTAGGTCTCGCTGCGGGGCTCGTTGCCCCGCAAATCCGTCAAGGTAATCTTGATGCCCGCATTCAGATAGGCCAGTTCCCGCAGACGGGCGGAGAGAGTCTCCCAGCGGTATTCCAGAACGGTGAAGACCTCGGGATCGGGGAGATAATGGACCTCGGTACCGCGCTCATCGCTCTCCCCCAGGACCTTCAGCTGTTCCACAGTCTTGCCCCGGGAGAATTTCATCTGGTGCTTGTGACCATCACGGCAGATGGTCAGATAAAGCCATTCGGAAAGGGCATTGACGCAGGAGACACCCACGCCGTGCAGACCACCGGAGAACTTATAGACGTCCTTGTCGAACTTGCCACCCGCATGGAGCATGGTCAGTGCCACTTCGCAGGCGGGCTTGTGTTCCGTGGGATGCATGCCCACGGGAATACCACGGCCGTCATCCTTGACGGTGATGGAGTTGTCCATATTGATGATGACTTCGATGTTTTTGCAGAAGCCCGCCAGCGCTTCGTCAATGGAGTTGTCCACGACTTCATAAACCAACTGGTGGAGGCCTTTTTCATCGGTGTCGCCGATATACATGCCAGGACGCATTCGGACGGCTTCCAGGCCCTTCAGGACCTTAATCTTGTCGCCATCGGTGCCGTCAACGGCTTGCTGGTCCGCAACGGGTGTGGGATTGAGGGATTCTTCGCTAACCATAACTTTTCTTGGGTTCAGAGGGGATTGAAACAAACAAAACAAAAATTCGTCCCGCTCGCGCATACGCACATACATACGCATACGAGCACGCGTACGCGCATAACATACACGCGCGCGCATAAATTTCAAGTCGAAACGCCTGAAACAATGCTCAATTCTCAATGCTCGATTCTCAATTTTTGAGAATCAAGAATCCGTTTACAGGTCCGTGGGTGCGTCGAGCCAGACGCACTGGAGTTCCGGGAAGCGCGCCTGGACCTTCGCCATGACTGCCTTAGGCCCCAGAGTTTCCGTGATATAATGGCCCCCTGTAATCATCTGCACGCCCAATTCCTGCGCCAGAATCCCCTCCACATGGCCCAACTCCCCCGTAATCAGCGCCTGCGCGCCGTGTTTTGCGGCACTCATGACCTCGCTGGCGCTTTTTCCCGAGGCAATCGCCACCCGCAGAACGGGCGCCGTCTCATCCCCATACACCGCAAAGGGAGAGTTCATATTCTTCGTCAGAATCGACGCCAGCGTCCCCGCCGTGGTGGGTTCAGGCAAATTTGCGATGACGCCCGCATAGACGCCCCGCACAAACGCAAAGGGCTCCCGCGCGTCTGTTGGAATTCCCAGGACATCCGCCAGTCCCGCGTTATTTCCGATTTCCGTATGGGCATCCAGCGGCAGATGCATTCCATAAAGGGAGATGTCGTTCCGAATCAATGTCTTGATATGTTTTGCATTCAGACCAACAATTCGCGGAAGCCCATCTCCCCAGAAGAGTCCGTGGTGACAGAAGAGGAACTCCGCGTGTTGTTCCGCCGCCGCCTGGAAGGTCGCCTGTCGCGCATCCACGGCAAAGGCTACTGTGGAGACCTCCTCCGCCCCCTCCACCTGCAGGCCATTCCGCGAGTAGTCCTCGGGACACGCAAAATCCTCGAACAGAGAATCCAGATAATCCGTTAATTCCTTCCGCGTGATAGACATACCGACTCTCCTATTATCTCCGCCACCCAATTTTCATTAAATTGAGAATTGAGAATTGTGAATTGAGCATTGTCCTGCGACTTCCCGTTCCACGCCAGGAAGCACCCCGGCGATTTTGCAGTCATGGAAGGTATTGGGATCCAATCCTGCCGACGGCGGCAGCACCACCTTCAGATAGTTGTCGGACCAGCCATGGATTGCGGGTTCACCCGTTTCCAGAAGCACTCGCGCCATCTTGCCCACCTGACTTGCCGCAAATGTCCGCGCTTTCCCCGCCGCCAATTCCAACAACCGCTCCTCCCGCACATGGGAGACCGCCTTCGCAGGACGCCCGGGCCAGGTGGCCGCAGGGGTTCCTGGACGCGGCGAATAACAAAAGACGTGCATCAGCGAAAGCGGCAGCGCATCGAGATAATCGTAGCACCGCTGGAATGCGGCGTCATCTTCTCCAGGGAAGCCCACCATGATGTCGGTGCCAAGGCAAATACCTTCCACCTTTGATGCCGCCAATTCCACCGTCCGGGCATACTCCTCCAGCGTATATCGGCGTCCCATGCGGCGAAGGATATCCCCATCGCCATTCTGCAGAGGCAGATGCAGGAAACGGCACATCCGGGGATAGGATGCCATCAAGTCGATGACGCGGTCCAGAAGCGGTCCGGGCTCCACGGAGCCCAGGCGCAGACGGTAGTCTCCGGGGATCTCCAAAATCTTCTGCAGGACTGTGGCCAAATCCGCGTCATCCTGCCGATAGGTAGCCACATTCACCCCCGTCAAAACCAACTCACGGTAACCACGGTCAATCAGCGCACGGGCTTCGCGAAGGATGTCCTCCAAGTCACGGGAACGGGCGGGCCCACGGACCGACGGCACAATGCAGTAGGTGCAACGGAAACTGCAGCCGTCCTGGACCTTCAGATTGGCGCGAGTGCGCTCGGAATAGAGCCCAACGCCAGGAATCGTAAAGCCCTCGCAGTGGGGAACTACAGATGATGGCCTTACCGCAATATGCTCGCAATGGGCGGGATTTTCCGGCAACAACGCCGCTAGGGACTTTGGCTTGGGATTGGGCAAAAGAAGGTCCGCCAGCAAAGCCCCCTTCCCTGCCAGCAACTGCTCATCCGTGGCGGCGCATCCGCAGACCACCAAATAGGCATCGGGATAGAGCTTCCGGGCGGCAGTCACCGCCTGACGGCTCTTCTGGGAGGCCACACCCGTCACTGCACAACTGTTGATGACCACGACCTCAGCGGGTTCACCCCACCCCACGACTTCATAGCCGTGGTCAGACATATCCGCCGCCAACAACGCAGAGTCCGCCTGATTCAGACGGCAACCCAAAGTATGAAATGCTACGCGCTTCTTTTCCATATCATGAATAATATAAATCTCCCACGCAATCCCCTTTTATCCCGCCAAGTAATTGTGGACAAAAAACTAGCCTACCTGCCCCCCCCAGACAAAAAAAGAGCGCATCGGAAAATCCGACGCGCTCTCTTCTATCCTGCGTGGATTGGATGCTTACTCAGCAGCGGCTTCCAGGGGGATGATGTTGATCTTGCGGGAGTGCTTGACGAACTCCACGGTGCCGTCGATCAGGGCGAAGACGGTGAAGTCACGGCCCATGCCGCAGTTCTTGCCGGGGAAGTACTTGGTGCCGCACTGACGGATGATGATGCTTCCAGCAGTGACCTTCTCGCCACCGTAGGCCTTCACGCCACGATACTGAGGATTGCTGTCACGACCGTTACGGCTGGAAGATTGGCCTTTTTTATGTGCCATAGCTTCTAAACTCCTTGCTTAAAAGTGATTGCTTTATGTGTGTAGAAAAATTCTTTGCTCGTGCAAGTCGCTTAATATAACCGCTCTTCACAATTCTTCAAACATAATTGACTGAATATGTCCATAATGACCAATTCGTCATGTTTCCCCCAAAACAAGACTGCAGTTATCTCACGCGGTGCTTTCGGAGGATGAAGAGTCCCTCCAGGAGTAGCATCCCGCAGAGTGCCAGCGCCAGAAAACGCGCCACTTGATTTTCCATGACCACATCGCCGTTGGAATGCTCCTCCAGGATGGCATTGTCCCGGAGTGCCCGCAGGACCTCCTCCTCTTCCACAAATTGTGGAATGGACTCCCCTGTGGGGGGATTGACTTCCACCAGACGATTTCCGTATGTCCAAAGCCCAGGCGTAGCAGTATTGGCATTCTCGTCAACGGCAATAACCTGCCCCGCGATATCCTTTCGGGATGGCAGCGGATCTCCGCAGGATAGCCGAATCGTCTCGGAATGGCCATTTAGTGCCTGGTCGGCGAGTTCTCGCAACACAGGCAGGAAGGATTTCGAAGTCACGAAATCGGATGCGGTATGATGGAACCCGAAGGTAAAGAGGAATTCCGTGCCCTTACCCACA
The DNA here is from genome assembly GCA_002315885.1 of Lentisphaeria bacterium UBA1724. GTDB lineage: Bacteria > Verrucomicrobiota > Lentisphaeria > Oligosphaerales > Oligosphaeraceae > UBA1724. The sequence continues at coordinate 22,427 of DCIO01000040.1, read as the reverse complement.
CTTCGGCGAATCAGCGCCGGCGCGTCCTCAATTGTCTGTAGAATGACCGCATCCTCCGCCCCTGTCTCCACCCGAAGCCATTGACGGATATTCAGCAGATGCAAATCCGAGGATGCCTTCTCGGGAAATATCGACGCCAGGGGGCTCTTTGCAGGAAGGACACCAATCCCCGTAACACGCTTTTCCAAGAGTGGCGTTCCGTGAGCTGGCGCCAAGCCACTTCCCTGCAAAGCGCGCCATCCCGCCACGGAAGAATTTCCCGGCACCACAAAAAGCACCCCACCCGCCTCGACATACTCCCGCACACGTGCCAGCACCTCCGGACTCAGGCGTTCTGCGGAGCCCAGCAAGAAAATCGCCGACAACTCCGAAAAATCCGCGTATTCCACACCCAGGCAATCCAGAATCGCCACGTCGTATCTCGCGGGGGCTTCGTCGGGTTCCGCGGTCAACGCAGGCACAAAAAACGCCTCCAGTTCCTCGGCGAGTTCCTCGTCCTCACTAGGCAATACCGCCAAAACGGGATGTGCGGCCTCGCCACGCGCCCAGAATACCCACTGGTCGTCAAAGGAATAGTCATCTCCAGGCGACATCTTCACCAAGCCCTTCGGATCCGTCGGTTGTTCCAGGACAATCGGCAAGACACCTGCGGAATTCGGTTGCGCGGTAATCTTGAAATAGTGGTCATGGCCATCCAATGTCAGGGTGACCTGTCGTTCCACCGCATCATCTCCCCAATTTCTGAAACGCACGAGGATACGAATGCGTCCCTTTGCCAACGCATCCACCGTCACCCCAGAAAACCCACAATTCCGCTTCACATTCTCTGTCGGAGTATGGATTTCCACACTAGTGCCCTCGGGCATCACCGCAAAGCCATCCGCCCAGTCATTGGCCTGCAGGTCCGTGAAAATATGCAACTCTCGTCCCGTGGGTGGGAAATGCGCCAGCCATTCGGAGGCCTCCTGCAGCACTGCACGGGTATCCAAGACGCCGCGACCGACCTCCCAGGAATCCCGCGCACCACCGATATAATGCGTCTCCCTTGGCAAGCCGAAGGCCAAATAGCCCATAGTTTCCACAACGGGTTCCATGGATGCAGAGGTATCCAAAATCGCACAGATGCCCTTTTCCGTTGAGGATACATCCGACTTGCGTTCATCCCACCGAATGCCGGCGGCAAGCAACACCCCACAGCCAATAATCAGACAGCGCAACGCCATCAAAAGCAAATCCTGCCAGCGTCGGCGTCCCCGCAATGGCATTGGCGCCGAACGCAGGAAACGAATGCCTGGGAAACGGAGCTTCCGGGGCGCTAATCTGCTTAACAGATGCAACACCACGGGAACCGCCACCAGGGGCGCCAGCCAAAGCATTCCAATATGTGAAAAAGAAAACATGCCTACAGTGATACAATGGAGATTTTCCATAACATAATCCCCTAGGAACACACGGCATTCCTAAAAAGAAGATTCTACACGGAGATAAATCGTTCAGAATTTCTGATTTTCTGATTTTTTCTTACAAAAAGCACATACAAATACAAATCCAGCGTATATTATAGACGGTTTTCACGTACACATCCCTTGAACACACATATCATTCTGCCATGAACATTACCCTTTCTGCGCCAGAGTCTGTCATTCAGGACGTCCGTCAATGGGCAGCCGCCCACAAGTCCTCCCTGAACCAGATTGTTCGCGAGGCCTTGGAAGCCAAGGCGAAAGAGATTCGTGAGGAACGCGAGAAGGAAGCTGCCAAAATGAATGACCTTCTTGCCTCTCTTGATTTTAATCTTCCGAAGAATTGGGAATTTAACCGTGAAGAACATAACCTTCGGGAGGATAAATAATCATGTATTTGCTTGACGCCGACATTTTGATTTACGCCGCCACCAATCGTGACGAAGGGAAGCACAAACTTGCCGCCGAATTGCTGAAACGCGCCTATGTGACTGGGGAAGGAATGGTCTCCCAGCAGGCCCTCCGCGAGACTGCCGCCTGTCTTTTGAAGATTCCAGGCAATACCTCCGCTCACGCGCGCCAGGCCGTTACGGTCTTTCGGAAACTGAAGATGTGCCAGGAGCCCGCGGACCTTGTCATTCAGGCCATGGACATCCACACGCAGTTTGGCCTGGAATTCTATGACGCCATGGTGGTGGCCTCCGCCCAAGCCGCCAGTTGCACCCATATCTATTCCGAAAAATTGGCAGATGGTCAGATATACGGTTCTGTCCAAATTCGGAATCCCTTCCATTCCAAGAATTCTCGTCAGGCCTAATCCGTCAGGCCTTCTTCATCCGGAAAAACACAAAGAACATATTTCCTCCTTTGTGTTTTTCCGGAATAATGATATCCCTTGATATTGCTGGGCTACGGCCTTTCGCGACGGCGGGGATGCCATCGCGACATCCGCTAACGGAATTATAGGATCCCTCGTCCCGCAACGGGAATAGACCGATTGGAAGCACGACTTCCGTCTAGCTTCCAGGACTTGGAGACCTTCGCGGGGATTTCATCCGCGGATGCATTGAGAACCATGGTTCCCTTGGGGAATGACGATATGCAGGATGCCGTCATCGCCAACGCGATGCGTTCCTCGCCCCTGACCGCCATGGCGTAGTCGATTGCGCCATTTTCGCAGTGGATAGTCCATTTCCCGAGGTTCAGGGTATCCTGGTGTGCCTTGTAGAACTCCATCCAGTGGGTGATGATTGCCTCTTCCGACTTGCTCAGTTTCTCCAAATCCATGGAAAGCATTGGCACTCCCGCCATCATGGCAATCATGTGCCGCGAGATATTCTCGGGAGTCTCGTTGGCCCCCCAGTAGGCAGGATCTGCGTGAACGGGGATGCCGTCCCCCATCAGGAGACGAATCTGCAGACAGCGTTCCAGGTTAAGGACGTAGTCGAAAGGCGCATCGCAGGCACGGAACTGCGTGGCGTATGGTAGCGTTCCAGGAGATGCGTAGTATTGACGGAATTCAATGAGTGCGTCCTTTGCGCCGGCGCGAATTCCCCTGGAAATTGCGGATACGAAATTCTGCATCCGTCGGCCGTTTGGCTCATCCAGACTGACAGGGAGTTGATCAATGAAATCGACTTTCAGGCCATCCAGGTGATTCTTCGCCACCAGCGACTTGCACTTTTTTGCCAAGAGCTCCACCGTCTTCTGGTCATCTAGCTTCACGACTCGGCAATGGCTGCATTCATGGGAATTCTCGTCACGACATTCGGGGTGTTCCGCCAATAATCGGCTTCTATCGCCAATCAGCGTGGGTGCCACCCATACCAGATAATCCATGCCCAATTTCTGCATCGACTTCACGTGTTCGGGGAAATTCGGAAATTTCTTTTCGGCGATTTCCCAGTCCCCCACATCCTGATACCAGCATTCGATGGTCTCGGGAGAGACACGCTTGACATCATCGTAGCACCAGCCGTCATCCAGAATCAACGTGGAGAAGCCCAATTTCTTTGCCAACGGACCAATCTTCTCCACCCACTGCCGGGCCACCGCAGCATGAATGGCATACCAACTGCAATAGACGGGATTCCAGGCAGACGCGGGAAAGTCCGGCATGGGTAATCTCAGTGACTCACGCCAGGAAGCCACCGCCTCCTGCCAAGTGATTGCGGGACGACTGTCCAATGTCAGCGTGATCTTCTGCGGTGCCCTCGGAAGCGCAATCTCAATGGTGATATCGTAGGTGCATTTCTCCTGATTGATGACGCCATGGAAGACCGTATCGTCCACCAGGTCATCGATCCCGATGGTCATGCGGTTCTCGTTGGCGCGATTGGAAAAACTCAACACGGGCGCATTCGCGTGGAACGCGGAGCGCAACTCAAAATCCCAGGGTAGATAGCGCGACAACCCCTCGCGTTCGGGACGCCACAGCTGCTGGATATCACGCAACGGCACCGAAAACGACACCTTGCAACGCGTCGTCTCCGCAGGGATTGATAGAGTCTTCCGATACAATCCCGACTTCATCCGCAGAACCGACACCTGACTACCATTGTATGAGACATTCAAATCCATAAAAATCACAAAAAAACGCTGTGTTTTCTTCTCTCGGAAAAGATTTCTCAGGAATATAATTCCCACTCGGTGTACGGTGGGATTTGTGTCCGAAAAAACTGCACACGAAATGCACGAAAGTTATATTCTTTATAACTTGTTGATTTTCTAACAAAATCCCCCCCCATCATCCGACAAACGGCACGGGTGCCGTCGCATTGATATGGAGTCGTGGGATAGTCAACCTCCAGGCATGCAGTGCCTGTGTGGGGAGAATCAGCCGCTGCCAATCCTGGGGTTCCAGCATAGACGCCGCGAATTTCAGGAAGATATTGTCATCCACGCCATAGAGTTTATCCCCCACCACGGGATACCCCAGCGAGCATAGCGTGGCGCGAATCTGGTGTGTCCGTCCCGTATGCAGTGCGCATTCGATCAGCGAGAATTGTCCATCGGGGTCTGGGTAGAATTTTGTCGGGCATTCGTCGTGGCGTGGGGGCCGATAGTATCCCCTTAGCAAGAAGTCGGTCTGAGCGGTGACTGCCTCGTCATCCTCGGGGATTTCGATGACATCGGAATCTCCGTCATTGCAGGTCGGTCGGAATGCCTTTTTCTTTCCGACGGGGGAATTGACATCCTTCATGAGCCATCCATTTGCCGTGAAGGGCTGTTGTGGTGCGCGTCCGTGCACCAGCACGAGATAGCGTTTGTGTGCCTCGACGCCCAGGGAATGAATCAGCTTGGCGGCATCCGCGGCAAAGCGTGGATTCTTACCGATGAGCACCAACCCCGAGGTCTCTCGATCCAGGCGATTGACAAAATGGATGCCTTCCTGATGATGTGCCTGACGCAACCACGCCCATAGGGTATGATTGAAGAAGCGCCCAGCCGGATGACAGGGGAGATTCCCTGGTTTGTTGACAATCAGAAACTCCTCGGTTTCCTGGATGATTTCGATATCAAAGGATACATCCTGTTCCACCAGATCTTTTGCCTGGAAAAAGACATTGTCCTTCGCCGCCAGGATTGTGTCGGTTCCCGCCACTATCCCATTGACCATGAGGTTTCCCTTCTGGATTTCGCAGGTCCACTGGGGCCCATCCAGATAGTTGTAGCGCTCGGTAAGGTAGTCCAGCAAGGTGCGCTCTTTGTCTTCGGAGGGCACCTGGACTTCCACGACGCGTTCTAATGGAGGAAAGGGAAGAATCATTTCAAGGCTCAAGTCTCAAGGCACATTCGTTTTATCCCCAGAAGGAGTATTTTCTGCGGAAAATCGTGGGAATATAACCGATGTGCTGGGTAATGTGCTATCTTATGACAAATTTCCTATCAATGGAGTAGCAGATTATGAGCATCATTACAATCGTTGGCGCGGGCATGATGGGTTCTGCCATGTGTTTTCCCGCATCAGACAACGGCCATATCATCCGCCTGGTGGGCACCCCTTACGACAAGGAGGTCATCCAGCGCATCAAGCAGGATAACTTCCATCCAAAACTGGGAATGCCACTCCCACCCAATACCACTGCATTCTTCTACGAGGAACTGGACGAAGCTCTGAAGGGCTGCAATCTGCTGGTGGCGGGCGTGCCTTCCTTCGGCGTGGATTGGTTTGCGGAAAATGTCCTCTCCCGGATTCCCGATGACCTGGTGGTGCTTTCCATTACCAAAGGGCTGGAGGACGAACCCGATGGCACGCTGGTGCCCATTTCCCTGGCGTATAACAAATACAAGCTCGCACCCGGCCGACATCTCTCCATCAACTCCATCGGCGGTCCCTGCATCAGCCTCGAACTCTGCAACCGACTACATACCTCGGTGGCGCTGTGTGGTGACAACTCCGATACCCTCCATTGGATCAAATCCCAGCTGATTACCACCTACTACCACATCCAGCCTACCTCTGACGTCATCGGCATTGAGTGCGCAGTCGCCATGAAGAACGCCTACGCCGTGGGTGTCTCGCTGGCAATCGGTCTGGCGCAACAGACGGGTTCCACCTTGAGCAATCCCCAGGCATCCCTCTTCGGACAGGCAGTCCGAGAAATGCTCCGGTTGGTGCATCTGCTGGGTGGACAGACCGACAGTGTCATCTACGCCACCAGCGACCTCTATGTGACCATCAATTCGGGGCGTAACCGTAAACTCGGCGAGGCACTGGGTTCCGGCCTCACCCTCCAACAGGCGTTGGAGAAGTTCCCTGGCGTGACTCTGGAATCCATTCCGATTATCACACGCGCCGCACGTGCCCTCCGCAAACGCCACGAACTAGGCACCTGCAATTTCAATAAATTCCCGCTGTTGCGCCACCTGGATGAAATCATCAACCTGGGCGCGCCAGTCCATATCCCCTGGAACGAATTCGGCTGATATGAAAATCGGTGTCCTTATCCCCACTGCGGACGAAATTGACGGGCTCCCCAAAGGCATCCCAGCCGCGGTGGCCTTCGGACCAGGGAAGACCGCCGCCTGCGCCGCCGCCGCAAAATTGCTCTTCCAGGATGGTTGCGACGCCATTCTCCTGTGGGGAAGCGCAGGCGCATGCCACCGACGACTTGCCATCGGTGATGTGGTCATCGCCGATGAAGTGGCGTATAACGACTACGATGTGGCGCCTCTCTATGGTTCCACGGGAATGGGCTTCGTTCCCGAAATCGCCGAAGATTGCTGGATGAAATGCGACCAGGCGCTCTCGGATAAACTAGCAGCCGCACTCAAACGACTTTTCCCAAATATCAATATCACTCACGGACGGATTTCTGCGGGTGATGTCTTCGACAACGCAAAATACAAACGCCCGAATAACCGTATTGAGGAGGCGTCGGACTGCGTGGAAATGGAAGGGCCAGCGGTGGCTCATTTCTGCAAACTCACGGAGCGTTTCACCGGAAAGCACATCCCCATGGCGGATATACGCATGGTGGTGAATTATGTAGGCGCGGATGCCGCTGAAGAATTTCTTCAGGCGCTCGCCTTGCTCAAGCAAATCAACCAGAAGATGGCCGATATCCTAGCCTGAGATCTTTTTTTTTCGCCCTCTTAGGGCGAAGAAAAAGAGCCCTTTAGGGCGAAGGGAGATTAAGGGAAAGTAACCATCTTCGCGACCATGGTGGCACCGCGGGAGGTCTTTCGAATCCACACGATGGAATTCCCCTCGGGGATATCCAGATGCAGTTCCTCCTGGACCCCATGGTTTGTCGCCACCACCACGAGTTTCCCGTCTGCAGGGCGTTGGATGCGGTGCATTTTCACCACCTTCGGCAAACTGCTCCAACAACGCACATCCGCTTTTGTGGAAGAGGCCGCCCAAGCCGCGATACCCGCCTGAATCAGTTTCAGCGTCACAAGAGTGCCATCGTCATGGGAGTTATCAATAGCGATACCCAGGGCCACTTGGGAGCCGATTTTCAGCAGTGTGCGGGTGATTTCCCGTGGCAACGCGCCACTCATATAGACATCGTATTCCGTCTTCAGAAGCTTATCCACATCCTGGAGTTCAGGAATTTCCTCCAATGGCATTCGTTCTGCCCCCACATAATAGCCATCTGCGCCAAAATCCCGGGAGACCAGATACGGTAGCGCCATGCCCGCATAGAGCACATAGCGATTTGCGTAGGGAATCAGGAATGTCGGTAAATCCAAGCGCCATTCTTCCCGTTTGGCGCAAAGTCCGTCCTCCACATAAATCCACACCGCATTCTGAGGACGGATTGACGACTCCACTGCCGCCAAGTCCTCCTTGACGACCAAGTTGGTTGTGCACAAATCCCGAGCGTCTTTTAGGTATCCACGACCGCCATCGCCATTCAGCCAACGGAATACCCCCACAAAATGGGACATATAGGCATTCATATAGCCACTGCGGGAAATCATATCCAAATTGCCGGAGAGCGCGGGATCATAGCCGCATTTCGACTTAATTTGCTCACGGAATGACTCGTCCGTCAGGATATCCATTGTCTGTTTGGCGGTATCCTGCCCTTCCACCCGACGGTCGGCAGGGATATTCTCGGCTTCCTTTTCCAGGCGTTCCGCTGCGGCGGAAATATCCCTCCTGCGGTCGAAGAGCCAATTCTCCTGGTGGTCTGCGGCGCGATTGAATTCCGTACGTGCAGCGGCAGGATTCCCCATGAGGGTATATTCCAGCCCCTTGTAAAAACAGCAGAAAATACGATCCTGTCCCAAGCCATTGTAGTCGAAGGACAAGTCGTTGTTCAGCATGGCCTTCGTATTGGTCATGCCACGGCTGAATACCGATTGTGCGTCATTCGCCTGGAAAATATCCTCCGCCAGGTCCAGCTGCTCAATTGCCTGAGAAGGCTGGTTGTTCAGCATTTCTGCATTGCCCGCCAACAACCGCCACATCAACTGGGAAGAATCCTTCTTCTCCGCACGCTTGAGAGACATCTCCGAGGCGGCCGCATAACGCCCCACCACCAGATTCTGCTCGTAGGAATTCATGATATCCCTGGTGGAATTGCACCCCACCAGGACCAGCATCACCATCAATGCGATGAATAGATTAACAACGCGCATCACTAAATGCCTATCTTGCTTGAATTCCGCTTCAAAATGGAGTCCCTTGAGTCCCTTGAGTCCCTTGAGTTCCTTGGGTCCCTTAAGTCCCTTGCTAAATTCCTAATTCCTAATTCCTAATTCCTAATTTAGAAAGGCACCACCACCCCGCCATTTCCAGTTCCCCGGACCTGACTAGGCGCGGGGGCGGTAGGAGCGGGAGCCTCGGGCTCCACCACATACACCGTGCGGCGGTCCAGGCGAGTCTTCCCGATCTGAATCTTGGAGATATCCCCTTCCAGGACTTTCCCGTAGCTCATCTTTTCCGTGACACGATCCACCATAATCAACCCGACCTTCTCTTCGGTCATTCCCAACGACTCGCCTGTCCGAGTGTCAAAGATTTCCTTCCCCTGGGCGAAAACCGTTAGCACCTCGCCTTCGATCAGAGATACACCGCCCTCGCCGATTACCACATGCCCATCGGGAGCGATATCCACAATCTCCAGCGGTAACAACGCACTCAAGACGCCATCCGCAATGCGCTTCGCAGCCACTTCCGCGGAATTCGCCACGAACTCCGCGAGATTCGTATAGGCGAAATCGCCTGTATTGAGACGCACATTGTCCGTCCACTTCAATTCCCCCGTCGCCGCAACAATCACGCGGTAATTGATGTCCACAAAGGGTGCGGGTTTTGCCGCCAAAGTCTCGCCCGTGTAGGGATTGACCGCAGTATTAGCCAGCACATCACAGAAGAGAATACTCCCCACCAGCAGATAATCCGTGCCTAGTTGCTTGCAGAGCCGCACCGCATCCGCAGGATTGGCATTGGCATCGGAGAGACGCTTGAGTTCTTCCGCCACCGCGCCCTCAAAGCGCCGATCCAGCATATTGAATTTCTGACTCTGAGTCAGATGCACCGTCAAGGCATTGGCAAACATCTCCGTCCAAGTCAGAGTCTGCACTGCCGTTCCCTGAATGGAGACACTCTCTGCCTTGCGGTAGAAAGTCCCCACTGCCAAGCGCGCGCGATTCACTTTGGGCGCGTCAAAAGGAATCACGTAATTTCCCGGGAGATATGCAAGAATCTCCACGGTGTATTTTTTCGTTGCCTCGTCATAGGAGTCCTTCTGGACTTCATAACCGGAAATCCGTCCTTTTGTTGATTTTTGGACTCCCAGATTCAAAGCATCCCGTGATTCAATCTTCGCCTTCTCACCCTTGCTGGTAGTCACTACGGTCTCACTCTTGCTAATCATAGAGCGCTCCGCATCTGTTAGTGAGACACCATAATGTTGTTCCACTGCCGAAATCAGGGCATCATTAACAGCATCGCGATAGCTATCACCCATGCCACGAACCGTCACGGTCACATCTTCAGCAAAGAGTAACAGCGCAAAGAAAATTCCAAAAAAAGAAAAAACTTGTTTCATGGGATGGAGTTTACGATTGATTCAAGACGATGAGAAGGAAATGTTACTGAAAGAAGGAGACTAGAATGCGTTCTTCTTGGCGGCCACCTTGCGGATGGGCACGCGCTTCTGCCAGAACTCCAGCCCCGTAGCCAAATCGATGAGCTGGAGATTCATGCTGTATTCAATTTGGTAATCCCCATTGTCCTGGCGGAGCTTACGCTGAGTCAGACGGCCATTGAGGGAATACTGGGGAGTGACCTTCACCGTTGCGTACTTGGCGGCTTCTTTGTTGTAAACGACAATCTTCCCGCAGTTGGTCAATTCTTCCCGCAAGCCAATGCCCAGAGCTTCCGCCAGAGCCTCGGAGTCACGACCACGGGTATCAGTATCATTGGTCACATTCTCCACAATGACCACGGCACGCTGTGCGCCCTCGGGAGCCTTGATGCGGTCCAAAGAGACCAGCGAATCCACTACGGTATAGATGGCATCGTCGATGTCATCCTGGGAAAAGCCCGCCACGACCTGTGCGCGAGTCCCCTGAGGAATGTATGCAGTCTTGGTAGTGCAGCTCGCCAAAGAGAAAACAACAACGGACAGAGAGAGAATCAAAAATGCTTTTTTCATGAGTATCCTTGGGTAAAAAATGAGGAATGAGAGAGACAAGCAAAAACGACAATGGAGAAATTTAATCATTTTCTCCATTCTTGCCAATTCTTACACCCTCTCACTTCAATATTGATACGAATTCCTTTCAAAAAATTCTAACCAATTCCATCAAATCATTCCTAATTCCTAATTAAAAAAAGCCTCCGCGCGTGAATTGCACGGAGGCTTTTGCGTTATTATCAGTTTACTTCAGGATTACTCGAGGCCATCGAGGATATTCCCGGAGAAGCCATTGGGATCGAAGAGTCCCGTCTCCTTGGCATTTCCGATATTGAGGTCGTTCTCCATGAGGTCTGCTTCGTCGGCGATGCCGTTGGCATTCAGATCAAAATCGGTATCATCGTAAACGTTGCCGGGTTCGACCGTGTGCTTGCCGTCATCGGTGATCTCCACCTCGTTGCCATTGGCATCAAAGGTCTTGAGGACGGGGTTCTGGACCTTGTAGTAACCAGTACCCGCAGGAATCAGGTGTCCCATGATGACATTTTCCTTGAAGCCGTGGAGGTAGTCCACACGGCCCAGCGTGGCGGCCTCAGTGAGGATACGGGGAGTATCCTGGAAGGAGGCGGCGCTGATGAAGGAATCGGTCTCGAGGGATGCCTTGGTGATACCCTGGAGGATCTGCTGACCATCCGCGGGAATCTTCTGTTCGGCAACCACCTTGTTGTTGACATCGTTGAAGGCACGCATATCCACCGTCTCCAGCTTGAGGAAGCTGGTATCGTGGGGGTCGGTGATACGGATCTTCCGCATCATCTGACGGACAATGATCTCGATGTGCTTGTCGTTGATACCAACACCCTGGGAGAGGTAAACGCGCTGGACGGACTCCACCAGCAGCGCCTGGAGTTTCTGAGGACCGCAGATATCCAGATACTCCTGCAGAACGGGAGCGCCATCAGTCAGGCAGGCACCCGCCTCCACATAGTCCTCATTGTGCACGCTGAGCTGCTTGCCAATGGGAATCTGATGCTGTTCGACCCTGCTCTCATCCTCTATGTCATGGACGTACACCGTGAGCTTGTTCTTGGAGTGCTTCTGAGGAATCTCCACGATACCACTGATCTTCGCGAGAACTGCGGCTTCCTTGGGACGGCGGGCTTCGAAGAGCTCGGCGACACGAGGCAGACCCGTGGTGATATCCGAGGTCTTGGCCTGAGTCTTGGGGCTCTTCGCCATGAAACGACCCACCTGGATCTTCTGACCTTCGGTGAAGAGAATCTGCATGCCATCAGTCAGGCTCTCCTTCTGCAGATACTTGCTCTTGTCCTTCTCCTTGGGATCCACAATCCACAATTCGGGAGTCACATCTTCAGGATGCTGAATCACCGTGATTTCCTTCTTGCCAGACTGCTTGTTGAAGACCGTACGAATGGTCTGACCCTCAACCAAGTCGTTGTAGTGAATCACACCGCGACTCTTCGCAATCACAGGAACAGTGAAAGGATCCATGGTGGCCAGGAGATCGCCAGGCTTGACCAAATCATCGTTCTTCACGGTGATATAGGCACCGTAAGGCACATCATAGGTCGCCAAATCCACATCGGTCATCAACGGTTTGTCGTTACCCTTGACATAGACCGCCGACTTTAGATGGATATGACCTTCACGAGAAATGACAACAGTAGCAGGAGTCTTTCCGTCCTCAGCGACACCCTCGAGGGTCTCCATGTTCTCAAAGAAGATGTAGGCGCGATTCTCACGACCCTTCAAATCTTCGAGTTCCTTCTTGAGTTTCTTGTCACTCCACTTCTCCTTCGCAGCCTGCTCTTCCAGATCGTTCAATTTGCTCTGGAGTTCGCTGGCGACCTTATCCCACTTGGCGAAGATTTCCTTATCCGCCGCCGTGGTGGATGCGGTACCACCAGAGTGGAAGGTACGCAGAGTCAGCTGAGTACCAGGCTCACCGATGGACTGGGCGGCGATGATGCCCAGCGCGTCGCCTTCCATGGGCAGTTCGCCCGTGGCCAGGTTACGACCATAGCACTTTGCACAGACACCACGTTCGGACTGGCAAGTCAACACAGAACGGATGTGAACCTTCTCGTGTCCCGCCTCCTTGATCTTATCGGCGATGTAGGGAGTGATTTCCTCACCCGCGGCCACAATCAGCTTGCCCTGGTTGTCATAGATGTTATCCACGGAGAAACGCCCCGCGATACGATCGGCCAGAGAGCGAGTCTCCTTGTTACCATCCTTCAGGGCAGTCAGCCAGATACCATTGGAGGTACCACAGTCTTCCTCGGTGCAGATGACATCGTGAGCCACGTCCACCAGACGGCGGGTCATATAACCTGCGTCTGCGGTCTTCAGAGCCGTATCGGCCATACCCTTTCGAGAACCGTGGGTGGAGTTGAAATACTCCAAACCAGTCAGACCTTCGCGGAAGTTATGCAGAATGGGGGTCTCGACGACTTCACCCGTGGTGTTGGACATCAGACCGCGCATACCGCCCACCTGGGTGACCTGGTCCGCAGAACCACGAGCACCGGAATCCAGCATCGCCCACACGGAGTTGATGCCAGGACGACCCGCGTTGGAAGACAGAGTCTTGGTCAGGGCATCGGTCAGGTCCTTACGGACTTTCGTCCAGGTGTCAATGGATTGCTGACGGCGGACGGAATCATCGATGGAGCCCTCTTCCTGGTCGCGACGAATCTTCGCGACTTCGGCCTCCGCCTCACGAATCTTCTCGCCCTTCTCGGCGGGAATCAACATGTCGGAAATGGCGATGGAGAGACCAGAACGAGTCGCCCAGGTGTAACCCAGGTTCTTCAAACGGTCCAGCAAGGGCAGCAGTTCGTCGTGACCACAGTTCTCGTGGCACTGCTTGATCATCTTCTGGATGTCCTTCTTCTTGGCCTGCTGATTCCAGAAACCCAGGACGCTGGGCCAAATCTCGTGGTAAATCAAGCGGCCAGGAGTGGTGACAATCCAGCGTTCCTTGCGGTTACCCCAGACCATCTTGCGGTCTTCCATATCCTGGGCCTCTTTCTCATCACCCGTGAGCTTGGAAATGCGCTCATTTTCCGCGTCGGTGCGGTAGTAGGGATTCTTGAAGTAGAAGAAGTCATGGATGTCCAAACCGATGGAGATGGGTTCACGGGCATTGTGGTTATTCTCATTGGCCATACGGAAGGCATCCATGGCCTTCATCACTTCGTCGTAAGTATCGTAGTGAGGCTGGGTCTCCGCGGGCTTGTCCAGGAACGCCTTCTTGCGTGCATCATCTTCGTAGCACAGGTAGTAGATACCCAGAACCATATCCTGAGAGGGCAGCGCCAGAGGACGGCCGTCAGCAGGAGAGAAGATGTTGTTGGGGGAAAGCATGACCAACTTGGCCTCCAACTGGGCCTCATTGGAGAGGGGGACGTGCACTGCCATCTGGTCACCATCGAAGTCCGCGTTGAATGCGGCGCAAACCAGGGGATGCAGACGGATGGCCTGACCATCGATGAGGACGGGATCAAAGGCCTGGATGGAGATACGGTGCAGCGTAGGCGCGCGGTTCAGCAGGATGGGATGACCAGTGACCACCTCGTCCAGCACATCCCACACGTCCTTGCGGCGCTCTTCAATCCACTTCTTCGCATTGCGGACGGTGTGGACTTTGCCCTGGTCACGAAGACGGCGGACAATGAAGGGCTCAAAGAGGCGCAAAGCCATCTCCTTGGGCAGACCGCACTGGTTGATCTTCAGTTCGGGCCCCACGACGATGACGGAACGGCCAGAGTAGTCAACGCGCTTACCCAGCAGGTTCTGACGGAAACGACCCTGCTTACCCTTCAGCATGTCAGTCAGGGACTTCAGGGGACGGTTGTTGTTGCCAGTGACCTGACGACCATGACGACCATTGTCCAGCAACGCATCCACGGCTTCCTGAAGCATGCGCTTCTCATTGCGGGTGATGACATCGGGAGTAGGCAGTTTCTGCAGATTGGCCAGACGGCCATTGCGGTTGATGACACGACGGTAGAGGTCGGTCAAATCGCTGGTGGCAAAACGACCGCCAGAGAGGGGAACCAAGGGACGCAGATCGGGGGGAATGACGGGCAACACGTGCAGGATCATCCAGCAGGGATTCACCTTGCCCTTCATGAAACCTTCCACCAGACGAATGCGCTTCACCGTCTGCTTGCGAATCTGAGTGCTGTTGGTTTCGGTCAACTTCGCCTTCAGTTCCTCCTGCAGTTTTGGGAGGTCCAAATCGCTCAGCAGCTGCTCAATGGCCTCGGCACCCATGCCGACTTTGAAGGCGTCCTTGTAGTTCTCATGTTCTTCCGCATACTGCTCTCGGGTCAGAATCTGCTTGTAGACCATGGGGGTGTCACCGGGATCCAAAACCACGTAGCTCTCGTAGTAGAGGACCTCGTCCAGGGCCTTCATCGGCATGTCCAACAGCAGGGACAGACGAGAGGGTGCGCACTTATAGAACCAGACGTGAGAGACAGGTGCGGCCAACTCAATGTGGCCCATACGCTCACGACGGACACGGGACTGGGTGACTTCCACGCCACAGGCCTGGCAGGTCACGCCCTTGTATTTCTGACGCTTGAGTTTGCCGCAGGCGCATTCGAAGTCCTTCACGGGTCCGAAGATGCGCTCGCAGAAGAGACCGAACTTCTCGGGACGGAGAGAACGGTAGTTGATTGTCTCGGCGGTCTTGACTTCGCCATGGCTCCAGCCACGGATGGTATCAGGAGATGCGACTGCGATGGAGACGCTATTGGAGTCCTTCATCACATCCACTTCGGTCGCGCTGCCAGTTTTCGTATTCAGAGTATCCACTGTTTTACCTCAAAAAAGGGTTACGACGGGCTTTTCCCGCTCACTTTTCAGAATTCGATCGATGGCCTCGTCCTTATGCCATGTTGGTATTCGGATGGTTGATACGGACATCCAAGCACAAGCTCATCATTTCTCGGAGCAGGACGTTGAAGGACTCGGGAACACCCGCATCCAGTTCGTTGTTGCCACGCATGATGGAGTCGTAAATCTTGGTACGCCCCGCCATATCGTCGGATTTGACGGTGAGCATCTCCTGCAAGGTATAGGCGGCACCGTATGCCTCGAGAGCCCAGACCTCCATTTCACCGAAACGCTGACCACCGCCCTGGGCCTTACCACCCAAGGGCTGCTGGGTAACCAGCGAGTAGGGCCCCACGGCACGAGCGTGAATCTTGTTGACCACCAGGTGGTCCAACTTCAGCATGTAGATCTGACCGACCATGACACGCTGGTCAAATGCTTCGCCAGTGCGGCCATCGTAGAGACGGGTCTTGCCGTCGATATCCACGAAGTCATCGGTGCGGTCAATGCCATTGGCATCCACGATCTTTCCGCCTGTGCAGATGAAGTCGTCTCGCTGACCAACGCTCCAACCGGCCTTCTCGATGAGCTTGCGCAGTTCCTGCTTGGCATCATCGATCTCCTTGCCGTAGACCTTACGCAGATCAACCATGATCTTCTCAGGAATCTCCACGCCGGCAGTCTGAGCGACCTTCACCAGACGCGCGCGCTCCAGCAGATCAATCATGCGTTCTTCGGGCATACCGTCGAAGGCAGGAGTTGCCACCGTGATGCCGAGGATCTTGGCTGCGTAACCAACGTGAGTCTCGAAAACCTGACCGATGTTCATTCGGGAAGGAACGCCCATGGGGTTCAGAACAATCTCGACGGGAGTGCCATCCGCCATGAAGGGCAGGTCAGCCACTGGGACAATCTTGGAGACAATACCCTTGTTACCGTGACGACCAGCCATCTTGTCACCGATGGAAAGACGACGCTTGCTGGCGATGTACACCTTCACGTTGGTGATCTTGCCAGGCTCAGCGCCCTCATTCTTCTGCATCAGCTCCACAGCCTCCTCGCAGCAACGCTCATTCTCACGCAACTTGCCGCGGTAGCGCTTCATGATTTCCTCAATGCGCTCCTTCTCCGCACCATCGCGCATCTTGTAATCCTCGTAGTGCAACGCCAGAGAATTGAGCATCTGCTTCGTAATCTTGCGGTCAGCGGGAATCAGGACCTCGTTGGCGTTGGTCTCACTATTCTCGAAGTAAATCTCCGCAGAAATCTTCTGACCCAGGTACGGATCGCTCAACTCCTTCACCAAGTCTTCCAGGATGGTCGCACGCTGATTCTTGTAGCGAGTGCGAATCTCGGTCTGCTTGTTCTTCAGCTCAGCCTTGTTCATCTTCACCTTGGAAGGATCCTGGTTGCGCTTCAGACGCAAATCCATGACCACACCGTCATTACCGGGCTCGGCCTTCAGGGAGGTGTCCTTCACATCGGAGGACTTCTCACCGAAGATGGCCTTCAGCAGGCGCTCCTCAGGAGCCAGGTCAGTCTCCGTCTTGGGAGTGACCTTACCCACCAGAACATCGCCAGGCTTCACAACCGCACCCATGCGAATCACACCCTCGGTATCCAGGTCGCTCAGAGATTCCTGGTTCACATTCGGGATATCGCGGGTGATTTCTTCGTCCTGAGCCTGCTTGGTGCTGCGGGCCTCAATCTCCTGCAGGTTGATGTGGATGGAGGTGTAGACGTCCTCCTGCACCAACTTCTCGCTGATGATGATGGCGTCTTCATAGTTGTAACCGCGCCAGGACATGAATGCCACCAGGACATTCCGCCCCAGAGCCAACTCACCACCGTCAGTGCAAGCGCCATCCGCCAGAGGTTGGCCGGCAGTCACCGCCTGTCCAGAGACCACGATGGGACGCTGGTTGACCAGGGTGCATGCGTTGGAACGCAAGAACTTGAAGAGAGGATAGACCTGGATTTCCTCCGTGTCAAGCATCTCTTCGTAATCGCTGGCCTCCTTGCCCTTCGGCAGATTGCCATCGGGAGTGACGATGACCTTGAAGCCATCCGCCCAGGCCACGATGCCGTCACGGGTGGCAGTCTGGATTGCGTGAGAGTAGCGGGCGATATCCCGCTCCATGCCAGTACCCACCAGGGGTGCCTCGGGCTTCATCAGGGGCACGGCCTGGCGCTGCATGTTACAACCCATCAACGCACGGTTCGCGTCATCGTGCTCCAGGAAGGTAATCACACTGGCTGCCGCAGAAATCATCTGCTTCGGGGAAACGTCAATGAACTCCACATCTTCTGCGGGGAATTCACCTGCTTCACCACCCTTGCGGCCCAGAACATACTCGTCAACAAAGACGCCCTTCGCATCACGCTCGGCGTTTGCCTGCGCAATCACGTGCTTCTCTTCCTCGTCGGCATTCATGTAGACAATCACCGCATTGCCTTTCTTGTCAGTGACGACTTTCTTGTTCTTGACTTCGCAGTAGGGAGTCTCAATGAAGCCGAACTGGTCCAGTTTGGCGTACAGAGCCAGGGAGGAAATCAGACCGATGTTGGGACCTTCGGGAGTCTCAATGGGGCAAATACGACCATAGTGGCTGGAATGGACGTCTCGGACTTCAGCACCCGCGCGATCGCGAGTCAGACCGCCAGGGCCCAACGCAGACAGACGACGCTTGTTGGTCAGTTCGGAGAGGCAGTTGGTCTGGTCCATGAACTGGGACAACTGGTTGTGCTGGAAGAAGTCGTTGATGGAGTTGACGAAGCTCTTGTTGTTAATTAAGGAGCTGATGGTGACGGAAGCACTCTCAGACTGCTTGTTGGCCTTGCGCTCACGCGCCAGGGCGGCCACGCGGTTCAAGCCCACACGGCACTGATTCTGCAACAATTCACCGATAGTGCGGATACGACGGCGGGCGAGATGGTCGATGTCATCGGGCTTGCCGTTATTCTTATAAAGACGCATCAGTTCACGGGTGGCGGCGGCGATATCCCACTTGGTCAGGATACGGACATCCTCAGGAACCGTCAGATTCAACTGCTGATTCAGCTTGTAACGACCAACCAATCCCAGGTCATAACGACGCTCGTCCTGGAACATCTTCTCAAAAAGCGCCTTCGCATTCTGTGCACTGGGAGGATCGCTGGGACGCATGCGGTGGTAAATCTCACGCTGGGCGTCTTCACAGGTGATGGTATCGTCGCTCCTGAGGCACTTGATGAAGTAGTCCCCCAACTCGTTGGTATCGACAACGGAAATCTTCTTGATGCCCGCGTTCTTCATCTGCTGAACCGCACTGCTGTTCAGAGGTTCCAGAGCATGGACAATAATCTCATTCTTGTCATTGGGATCACAGACGTCCTCGACGGTGGTGTAATGGGAGCACTCCTCCTCTTTCAGGAGAGCCGCAATCGTCTTGTCCTGGACGCCATAGACTGCATCCATGATCTCGCGGTTGCTGTCGTAACCAAAGGCACGCAGGAAGACGGAAACCAGGAACTTACGGCGACGGCGCTTGCGGTCCAGATAGATGTGCATCATATCCTTGATGTCGAACTGGACTTCCAACCAGGATCCATGATCGGGCAGGACCTTGTAGCTGTAAATCAACTTGCCACTGGGATGGCGGGCGGTCTCAAAGCAGACACCAGGAGAACGATGCAACTGGCTCACAATGACGCGCTCAGAACCGTGGATGATGAAGGAACCACTGGGGGTCATCAGGGGGATATGTCCCATGAAGATGGTCTCTTCGTGGATGTCCTTGCTGCTGGCACCACGCATACGGAAGGTGGCGTTCAGCGCTCCTTCATAGGTACCACCTGCCTTCAACAACTCGGACAAGTTGTTGTCAACTGGTGTGATATCATACTTCAGGAACTCAATGCCAAAGGCATTCTTGCTGCCAGAAGACATCGGAGGGAAGTTGTCTGCCAAGGCTGCCTGCAAACCACGGTTCTCACGCTTGTCAGGATCAACGCCCAACTGCAGGAAGTCCGAGTAGGACTTCGTCTGCAGACTAATCAGGTCGGGAATCGGCGTGACTTCCTTCAAACGTCCAAAATTGATACGTTCGCCCATTTTTCTCCTTGAGTGAAAAAACTACTACACAAAAAAAACAAAAATCTACTAGAGATGCACTAGAACCGCCTAACTCCGGGCCGGTTGTACCACCTAGACAAAAAACAATACACCCCGCCAGTTCCTAAAATATCGCGGACGATCTAATTAGTCTCATCGCCCTACCAAAACAAACTCGGCGGAAAAATCAAATGGCACTCCCCCTCCTTCATTACGCATTAA
>DCIO01000040.1:0-2462 GCA_002315885.1 Lentisphaeria bacterium UBA1724 | reverse complement strand
CATTACGCATTAAGCATTGAAGAAGGGCTCCTAGCCTCCGAAAACAAGAAAATCCCCCGTTTCAGGAGGCTAGAAGGCACCAAAAGAAACTCGCCCTCCTGGTGCGCAAAAGCGCCGCAAGCGTATTTCAGTTGCCTGAAACACCCTCGCGGCACTCTCGTTGTTATGCGGCGATAAACACCGCACGACAATTACTTCAGCTCAACCTTGGCACCAGCTGCTTCCAGCTTCGCCTTGATCTGCTCGGCCTCTTCCTTGGAGATGCCGGTCTTGATGGCCTTGGGAGCACCATCAACCATGTCCTTGGCCTCTTTCAGACCAAGACCAGTCAGCTCGCGGACAGCCTTGATGACAGGAATCTTCTGGGCACCGGCGTCAGCCAGAACCACATCAAACTCAGTCTTCTCTTCGGCGGCAGGTGCGGCAGCACCGGCGGCGGCCACGGCCACGGGGGCAGCGGCGCTCACGCCAAGACGCTCTTCAAGAGCCTTCACAAGCTTGGACAGGTCCTGGATGGTCAGACCCTCGATGTAACTCACGAACTGCTCCATCTCGGCAGTCAACTCGATTTTCTCGTCAGCCATTGTAGTATTTTCCTTTGGTTTAAGCGGCTTGCTCTTTCTTTTCTAAGTAAGCGTTGATGAGACGCGCCAACTGCGCGGCAGGCGCCTGCAGCAGGCCCAACAACTGTCCAAGCAGGACTTCGCGCGGCGGCAGCTCGGCCAGGGCAATGCAGTCCTCGGCACTCTGCAGCTTGCCATCAAGGTAACCCACCTTGAAGCACACTTTCGCACTCTTGTCCGCATTCAAGGCGGTCTTGCTCAGCTCGCTAATCGCCTTCGCCATCGCCAAAGCGTCACCGTTTCCGCTGACAACTGCACTGGCTAGGGAGAGTTCTTGCTTCGCCAGGTCCTCGTAGCCCAGAGCCTCGGCGGCCTTCGTAATCAAGGTGTTCTTGACAACGTGCACCTCGGCACCAATGCCCGAAAGCTTGGTACGGAATTCGCTGAACTCAGCGACGGTCAGAGCGTTGAATCCAATGACAAAGACAGGCTTGTTTTCAATCAGCCCCTTCACCATTTCCAACATTGTGATTTTTTCTGATCTCATCGCTTACTTCTCCTTCAACTTGGCATTGACATCCAGAGGAATGCCAGGACCCATCGTGGAGCACAGCGTAGCTGCCTTCATGTACACGCCCTTGCAGGCAGTGGGTCGGGCCTTCAGAATCGTCTGGAATGCAGTGTTCATGTTGTCCAGAATGGCTTCAGCATCAAAGGACAGTTTGCCGATGGGCATCATGACGCAACCAGCCTTGTCGCAACGATACTCAACACGACCAGCCTTGGCTTCCTTCACTGCGGTGGCAGTGTCGTCGGTCACAGTACCAGTCTTGGGGTTGGGCATCAGACCACGGGGACCCAGGACACGACCCAGGGTACGCACGTCTTTCATTGCGGCAGGAGTAGCGATCAGGACGTCGAAATCCAGCCAACCACCCTTCATCTTTGCCAGCAGATCCTGGTAGCCGACTTCATCAGCACCGGCGGCCTTTGCGGCATCCGCTGCTTCGCCTTCGGCAACAACCACGACCTTCTGGGTCTTGCCAGTACCACGGGGCAGAACCACCGCGCCACGGACAATCTGGTCGGACTGACGAGGGTCAATCCCCAGAGTGAACGCCATTTCGACAGTCTCGTCAAACTTCGCAGTGGGCATGGACTTCAGCAGGGCGACGCCTTCTGCGAAGACGTAGTTCTTGCTGCGGTCCAAGTTCGCGCAACGAGACTTGTAGAGTTTGCTTCTCTGCTTCATTCTACCACCTCGATGCCCATGCTGCGGGCCGTACCAGCGATGACCTTCACCGCTGCGTCCATGCTACGAGAGTTCATATCGGCCTTCTTGGTCTCGGCAATTGCCTCGAGATCCTTGCGGGTGACCTTACCGACTTTCTCGGAGCCGGGGGTCTTCGCACCGGCTGCAATGCCGGCGGCCTTCTTCAGCAGTACAGCGGCGGGCGGGGACTTGGTGATGAAGGTGAAAGAACGATCCTGATAGACCGTGATCACCACAGGAATCACCAGACCGGCCTGCCCCTGGGTCGCAGCGTTAAACTGCTTGCAGAACGACATGATATTCACACCAGCCTGACCCAATGCCGGACCCACGGGAGGGGCGGGATTGGCTGCGCCAGCGGGAATCTGCAGTCGAACTACACCAGTGACTTTCTTTGCCATTGTGTCTGTTCCTTGCGGACATTCTCTGGTAAGCAGTGGCAGGACCTCTCCCAGTGAATGTCACTTGTTTCATGTTCCAGGACTACATCCATCTAGACATAATCCAGCCTGCCAACTTAAAAGGACAATCGCTTAATTTAACACTTGCAACGTATATTGCAAGAGCAAAAATGGACAAATTCGCACAATCGCGTCGTTTTCTAGGATGCCTAGGGAGTAGCGACG
>DCIO01000052.1 GCA_002315885.1 Lentisphaeria bacterium UBA1724 | reverse complement strand
GGTTGGGGGGCTTTTTGATATTGAATCCTATCAATGGTTAATATATCACTATTCAAAGAAAATACAGAGATAGATATACAATTTTCATACAACTAGGGGAGGCCAGGCCAGCACATTCCACGCCCCGCCTTGCCCCCCCCAAAAAAACTCCCCCTTTGGTCCCTTTGGTCCCTTTTAATTCCCCGTAGAGAATGTTTCGGCGTAGCCGATAGAGCTGACCGTAATGAAGGGCGATGCCCGCCAATACCGACTCCTCGAAGCTCTCGCTTCGAGCACACGACGGTCCCCATCAAAGGACGTAGCAACGGCGGAGGGCGCCGTCGCCCCCCCCGTCAGTCTTTCGCGCAGTAGCTGCGCCGTTCGCGTAGCCCGCCGAAGGCGGCGAAGCGAACGGCAAAGAGATTACTTCTTCGCCGTATGTTTTTGGAATGCGGGGATCTGCCGGATAGTGCTGATGACCTGTTCCGGAGAGATGAGCTTGGTGCACTCGAACTGCCGGTCGGTGCCCTTCTGACGTGGGCACCAGAAGAAGTCGTAGTGGTCGAAATTTTCGCGCATGTCATTCCAGCAGCTGTGGCAGGTGTGGTAGTTGATGACGCGATACGGCGTGAAGAATTCGTTGGTGGGATGTGTGAATCCCGAAATCATCACCACTGGCACGCGGCAAGCCCAGGCCACCCAGCTCAGGCCAGAGGAGAGTCCGATGAAGAAATCCGCGTCCTTGATGACGTCGATGCGTTCCTGGAGGGATTTGTTTCCGGTATCGTCCTCCACGCCCCAGGGGATGTGGTTCCAGACCATCCCCGCGCCGTGGACCCGCTCTTTGTCCACGCAGACCACCTTGTAGCCATTTTCGTGCAGGAAGTGGATTACCGCGTCCCAGCCGAAGGGGTTGTTCCAGTATTTTGCCTGGCTGGAACTCTGGCATGCGATGACCACGTATGGCTCCTTGATCTTCCGTTTTGCGGAGAGATCGAAACGGGGCGGCTCGTCCGCCAGTTCTTCTTCCGAGCGCAGTCCCAGGATGTATCCCGCCGTACGGTGGAGTCCGATGTATCGGAAATCAATGGGCTGGTAATTGACGTCACCCTGGAAGAAGAGCCCCATGTAGTAGCTGGCGTAGGGGCGGTATTTTGCCGTATCGCTCTTGTTGATGAAGGTGATTTCCGGATACTGCTTCCGGAACATGTCGGCGATGTGGGGAAGCATGGCGCAGATCACTTTGCACTTGTTCTTCTTCTGGAAGCGCTCCACGTAGCTGAACCATCCAATGGCGTCGCCGATGGTAGGGCAAGTGAGCTGGACCATCACTTCCTTGCCCTTCAAATCCATGTCGTACTCGAAAATCGGCTTCTCCACACCCTTCTCATGAATGGTGATGCGGTATCTAACGTAATACTTCTTGACGCTAGTCACCGATACCCCGGGCGTGGTGTCAGCCGAGAAGAGTATCGTCGCGGTATCGATGTCCGTCAAAGTGATGTGGTAGATCTTGTTGTTGTTCGGGAAGGCAACACGCACGCCGTTGTTGAAGTCGAATTTGATGCCGTCCACCGCATCCAGCACCGGCTCCGCGGGGATATCGCCATAGACGGGCTCCTGCTTCGGGGGCTGGGGAGTGCTGCTCTGGGGCGCAGGCGCCGGCGCAGGCGCGGGCGCGGGATTGATGCGGATGTCTGATGCCGCCCAATCGGGATTGATGGAAAAGGTTTCGCTCATTTCTTTGATTCCTGTATTTACTTATTTTCGATGTCGAAAGTCTGTGCGTTTGTAATGGCGGTTCTGAGCAGGTCCGCCTGTTGCGGGGACAACGCGTAGAAGACTCCCGCACGGTGCCCCAATTCCTTTCTCAGCCCCGTGGTATCGATGCCCATCTTTTCCATGCAGGCGATTGCCCTGTTCAGTACATCGACCTGAATATAGTGGGAGTCCTGATGTTTGACGCTGATGCGGAAAAGTTCGGCCAATTCCTCAGGATAGCGTTGTTCTTCGTGCAGGAGGCTGCACCGGTATTCGGCGATGACGTAATCCTCCGGCATGGCCATTTCAGCGATGTAGAGGTAGTAATACCGCTCTACCTGCGTTTGTGCCAACGCAAAAAGCACACCGCACACGATGGTGAAAGGAAGGACTTCCTCCGCTGTGACCTGGAAATTTCCATGGGACTGGGCCTTTTTCACCAATTCGGGGTAGAGGGAGAGGAGTTCTTCCCGCAGCAATGCGTAGTCCTGGCGGTATTTTTCCGTGCTGGTGGAGGTGATTTGCTTGTCGTGAATACGGAAGAGCGCCCGGACCTCGTTGGTGAAGAAGAGCTTTTTCTGCAGCCCCAACCCCAGCCACAGGGAAATGTCGAAAGCCGCCTGGCATTGTTTTCCAGAGGGTAGCCGGTAAGCCCATTCCGGTCGAATGTCCGATGCACGGGTAATCATGCCGTTATGGGTGACCATGGGACACCCCAGCATGGCGAAGGTGCTGTAGTCCCCGCCGTGCACCTCCCCCCAGTAGCCACGCTCCGCACTAAAGAGATGCTTCTTGCCAAAGGTGGCCGCGTATTCCGGATGCTGGTCGAGAAAATCCAGATTGGCGTCAATGTCGAAAGGCACGAAAATGTCATCGCAATCGAAAGCCAGGATGTATTTGCCATGGGCCTCACGGACCAAGCGGTTGTGGGTATAGGCGCCGCCTTTGTTGACGCCGTTGTGAAGCACACGGAACAGCCCAGGATGACGCGCCGCGTATGCCTCCGCCACGTCGCCGTCCCCTCCCGCAGGCGCGCCGTCGTCGCAAATCAGTATCTCCGTATCCCGGAAATGATAGCCGCTATTCAGCAAAGAATCCAATGTCTCCGCAAACCACCGATTCTTGCGGTAGCAAGCAATCATGATGGTCAAACGGCACGAAGACTGCATTGTCGATTCTTTTGGCATGGCTATGGCAATTGTATTGTTGCGAATAAATATGGTCCTAGCCCCCTTGTTATCTATCGGGAGCATGGGGTAAGATAATCCTCGTCGTTTGTTTCGCTCAACTGGATACGCAACAAAATAGTTTTGCGAAAATCCATTGAGATTTCCCAAGAATACATTTTTTGGGATTGTTTTGTGTATTTTTCTTTGCAATCATGCGACACGCGCCGGAGGAATTATCATATTATCCGCCGAGACGAATTTTCTCCCCATACTTTCTATCAATCCTCTTCCACCCAAAAATCGTCCTATGTTAGAGATTCGCCGTGGCACCCCTGCCGAATACAAGCAGCTCACCGACCAGGTAGTCTGGAGCTTCCGTGTCAACACCCCCGCGCACCTGCGTTTCGAATTCTTCGATCGTTCCAACGTCCTGCCTGACGCCGAGACCATGCGTGTCTGGCGACTGGCATTTGTGGACGGAGAACTGGCAGGCGGTCTGATTCTGGTTCCCCGCACCATGAAATACGGTGACACGGTAATCAAATATGCGGGCATCGGCCATGTGCACTGCTTCCCGAAATTCCGCAAGGCGGGCGTCTTCAGCGCACTGATGAAACGCGCCATCGAGGACATGAATGCCGAGGGCTTCGCCATTTCGCTGCTGGGCGGCGACCGTCAGCGCTACGGCCATTACGGCTGGGAACACGCGGGCTACGGTCGCACTCTCCGACTGGAACCCGGCCAGATGCGCTTTGATTCCAAGGAAGACGAGCCCGTGGTCACCGATTTCCGGGAATACATGGGCGATGACGAGGATGCCAAGAAGATCCTGGCCGCACGACAGGCCACCGACACCTGCCCCATCCATGAGAATTTCCAGGAATTCAAGCGTATCCTGGCCCGTCCCAACCGCGTAATCTATATGAACGAGCGTCCCCAGGACGGCTTCGCATACATGGTCGTCAGCCCGGGATACATCCTGGAATACGGCGGGTCCGTGAAAGGCGTGGAGCATATCCTGAAGTTCATCCTCCGCACTGGAACCTGGGAAGCCTGGCTGCCCCCCGCAGAATGCTATGGCCCCCTGGAAGAGATGCTGGACAAATATGCACAGAACCTCGGCATCGAAAATGGCGAGCAGCTCCGCGTCAACAACATGGCGCTCACCCTCAAGGCATACACGCCATGGCTGGAAAAACACCTCCAGGGCTGGAGCGGAAAACGGGTCATCACCCTGGATGACGGCGAAAGCGTCGCTATCACCGTTGAAAACGGGAAGGTCGAAATCGCCGACGGGGCAGGACAACCCGCCGACATGACCTTGAGCCGACGGGATGTGGCCGTGCTCTTCTTCGGGCCATTCCTCCCAAAGGCCGCCAACCAATCCAACGATAACTTCTGGCGACTGGCCTTCCCACTGCCCTTCTACTGGCCAAATCTGGAACACGTGTAATCAATTCTCAATTCTCAATTTTTATTACGGACCAAGGGAGGCTATTGCAAAATCATTGGATTTGCAATAGCCGTCTTTTGTTTTTGTCATACTCCCTAAGATGGTAGGCATTTCGACCCCGGATGGGGTCAGTGAACACAGCCCCGGGCAACAGCCCGGGGTAGGTGGGTTTTAGTTTTTGGACCCTGGAGGGGTCCGTGAAGCCATCAATTACCTACCCTCCCGCGGAACATAGCCTAGATCAAAATTCTCCTCACTATGGAAAACAAGATTCGCGTTCGGTTGTTTGAAGGCGGCATCGCCCGCATACAGATTTTTCCCCAATTCCGTGATTGGGAAGATACGGGCTTGAATCGCTACCACTTTATCCAGGAACCCGCGGAATGCGCAAAGGCACAGGTTTCTGAAGCCAATGGCGTGACTACCTGGACGGGAGACGGCCTGACGGTCTCCTGCGATGCCGAGGGTCTGGTGACCTGTACCGACGCATCGGGAAAACAGCTTCTGGCGATGTCCAGTGTAGTCCTGGCCAAGAAAGCCGCGCAGGTCTCTTTCGCTACGGATAAAGACGAAGACTGGGTGGGCTTCGGAGACCAGACCCGGACGCATCTCTATCATCGCGGCCACAAGGCGGTCTGCTGGGTCTCCAATGTCTCTTCCTACGCGCCCGTGCCCTTCTTCATGTCCACCAAGGGCTATGGCGTGGTGGTGAATTCCACCCACTGCGTCATCTTCGACATGTGCGCCACAAAACCCGACACCTTCCTGTGGAAAGACGAACGGGCAGTGGTGGATTTCTATTTGCTGGTGGCGCCCACTTTCAAGGATATCCTGAAGCAATACACGACTCTTTCGGGCAAACCCAAACTGCCCCCAGAATGGGCATTCGGACTCTGGTATATCTGCCGAACCCAGGCAAATGACGCCGAGGTCATGAACGACGCACTGAATTTCCGACGGGAGGGCATTCCCTGCGATCTGATCGGCTTGGAACCAGGGTGGATGGAGACCTGCTACGACCTCTCCCTGGACAAGAATTGGAGTACGGAGCGCTTCCCCCTGCCCGATTGGCAGAATAAATGCGACCACACCTTCATCAAGGCACTCAAACGAATGGGCTTCCACCTGGAACTCTGGCTCTGCAACGAATACGACCTCTCCTACGAGGAAGAACGAAAAATCGCCGCAGAACACCCCCAGGACGACGACAAGAACGCACCCACTTTCGATGAACTGGCGGAACTGGACCTCCATTTCGCAGGACCACGATATGCCGACAAAATCACCAAAAAGGACGAGGCCTGGTTCGAGCACCTGAAGAAATTCGTGGACTGGGGAGCGGATTTCTTCAAGCAGGACGGCGCATTCCAAATTTGCACCCACCCCGACCGCGTCTACGGCAATGGCATGCTGGATGCCGAGATGCACAACCTCTATCCGTTGCTCTACGCACGACAGATGTGGGAGGGCTTCGCAAACCACACCAATCGCAGGCCCGTGGTCTTCACTCCCGCGGGCTGGACGGGCTTCCAAAGCTGGGCAGGAACCTGGACCGGCGATACTGGCGGACGCCTGGAGACCCTGGGCGCAATGCTCAACACATCCCTGGTCGGGCACAGCTGGGCCACCAATGACATGGAGGTCATGCAGCCAGAAGGCATACACTTCGGATACCTCCAGCCCTGGAGCCAAATCAACAGCTGGACCTATTTCCGAATGCCATGGCTACAGGGAGACAAGCTCCGGGACATGCACCACTTCTACGCCAATTTCCGCGCACGACTCATCCCATACCTCTACACCAGCGCATACGAGACCACCCAGACCGCCGTGCCACTCATGAGACCACTCACCATGGAATTCCAGGAAGACCCAAATTGCAGAGAAATCCTCAGCGAATACCTCCTGGGACGAGATCTGCTGGTGGGAATCTACAAGCACGAAATCTACCTCCCCGAAGGAGAGTGGAAGGACTTCTGGAACGGAAAAGTCTACCAGGGCAACCAGACCATCCAATGCGACTGGCCCGAAGACAAAGGCGGCGCGCTCTTCGTCCGTCAGGGCGCAGTGATTCCCTTCGGCCCTATCATGCAATACCGCCACGAAAAGCCCCTGGATGCCATCGAACTCTATCTCTTCCCAACAGAGACTCCCGCCACAGGCGCACTCTACGAGGATGACGGCGTCACATTCGACTTCCAGAAGGGCGCATTCTCTCTCTCAAAAATCACCGCACAAGCCAAAGACGGCGTGGTGGATATCCATATCGACCAGCCCAATACCTCCGCCGTCAAGAGCTGGAAGGCGACCATCGCACTATCCCAAAAGCCTTCGGAAATCCACCTGAATGGCAACTCAATCCCCTTCCAGTGGAACGAAGAACGCCAGGAAGCCACGGTCTGACTCCCTAGAATCGAGAATCTGGATTACTCCGTCGGCAGTTTCCAGGCGTCGATGATTTCCTGTGCGATGAGGCGGTGTCCCTCCTCGGTGGGGTGGGTGCCATCGCGAGTCAGGATATACTCCGTGGCGGGGGCGCCGTTGCGGACGCGCTCCGACATGGCATCCAATGGCACCAGCCGCGCTTTCGCAATATCCGCGGCCTCACGTGCCTGCAGGCAGTAGCTCCGCAGAATATCGCCGTGGCGGAGGTAGTGTTCCCCTTCGAAGCACTGCAATGGCGTGGCAAAGGATATCTTCTGGATGCCCGCCTGCCTGGCCAAATAGGCCATCCAAACCAGATTGCAGCGGTAGGTCTCGGGAGTCACCATGGGTTCGTCTCCCCAAATGCTACGGCCGATGGCGGCATCATTGGCGCCGAGATAAATCAGCAACGCGTCGGGCTTCTGGTCCAGCACCGCATTGACGAAGCGCGTCAGCGCCCAGGGCGTCTTGTCGCCACTCCGCCCACCATTGACGAATGTGTATTGGGGACAGCGCTTCTGTAATTCAACCACATATCCGCCAGCCTCGGTAATGCTGTCGCCAAAACAAATGACCTTGTCGCCCGACGCAAGAAATACTTCCGAAAAATCCAACATGATGACTCCTAAATGAAGGGGGGGGATTGTAGAACGATGCCCGTCAGAAGCCTTGTTTTTCTCCAGGACATTGACGGGAGCACTTCCATTACCAGTTTCTGACGGCTGGTGTGGATAATCAAAATGTTTGATTAAGATAATGTTTCTTGATTGTGCAATTGAATAAACTTCTTCAACTCGCTACATTTTTCCGGGGAAATACATATTCTATCCCTGCAAATATATATCCGTATGCTTTATTACCTGCGTTCACTAATATGCTTTAAGAAATACAATCGCATATACAACAAAACAATGGACTTCCTCATGCGAAATACTCTAAAAATTCTCCTGGTTTTCGTCTTTGTCGTGACTCTATCCACGTCGTTCTTTGCCGCCATGCCAGAACCGCCGAGGATAGACGACAGTAAATTTTGGTCGATGATTTGTGAAAATGAAACCTTCCGGTGGATTATCGCTGAAGATAACACGGCGATTATCGTCGGATGCAATAATCTCGATGAGAATGTAACGACAATCACTATCCCCGCAAAACTCGACGGATATAAAGTCTCCGGCGCAGGTGTTTTCCTAAAATGGGGTGATTATGGATATGACGACGAAGAATTTGATGACGATTTCGAGGGATTAGAGCCTGTTACTTACGAGGAAGACCAGGATAAAGTCGACACAATCCTGGTTGACCCAGCCAATGAATACCTAACCTCTGTGGACGGTGTGCTGTTCAGTAAGGACAAGACTACTCTGATTTGTTATCCACCCGCAAAAAAACAAACCACGTACACGGTCCCTGACACGACAAAATACATCTTCCACGAGGCTTTCTCTGAGTGTAAACAATTAACCAACATAATCCTTCCTTCCGGGCTCCAGGAAATTGGCTACATGTGCTTTGAGGACTGCAAGAACTTATCCTCCATCTCCTTGCCGGATTCCTTAACGAAAATCTGGGGATGGGCCTTTGAGGAAACGAAACTATCGACCATAACCCTTCCCAAAAACCTAACATTTTGTCCAGGGTCTGTTTTTGATGACTGCGAGAATCTTTCCTCCATTTCCGTCGCAAAAGGGAACACGAAATTTGTTGCCCAAAATGGCGTTTTATTCTCAGCCGACAAGAAAACTCTTATCAAGTATCCAGCGGGGAAAACCGGAGTGAGCTACTCTGTTCCAGTTGGCGTGGAAACAATTGGCAAATGGGCTTTTGAATTCAGCACAGGATTAACTTCAGTCTCTTTTCCGAATACCCTAAAGCGAATTGAGGAAAGTGCGTTTGAGGAAGCGGAAATCACAAGTGTCACCTTCCCCGCGAGCGTTACTTACCTGGGCCCTTATTCCTTTGGATGGTGTCCGAATCTGACAAAAGAAAAGGTAACTTTCCTCGGTGAAATTCCCGAAGGCGCGGAGGAAGCCTTCGATTTCGACATTTATGATTACTCGGATGAGAAAGATTTTGATTATGAAGATTATGGATGGGAAAGTGAATGGGGCTGGCAATGGGGATATATCATAACCGGCTACCATGGCAGCGACACATGCGTCCGCATCCCCAAGAGAATTGATAATACTTATGTCGTGGCAATTGACAATCATGCCTTCCGTGACGCGCAAGGGGAAATCAAAAAAATCGTCATTCCGACCTACGTTGACATTTATGCTATAGAAGTATTCTGTGACATTCCTTCCCTGGAAGAGATTTCCGTTTTCTCAAGCAACAGCAACCTGAAGGCAGTGGATGGCGTTCTCTATAGGCACTACTTATACGAAGAAGACGAGGAGCACGAATCCGTAGAACGGACTTCCCTGCTCTGCTACCCCCCTGCCAAACCAGGGAAAACATTCACCATACCCAGTGGAACCCATGAGGTGATGCCTAATGCCTTCAACGGCGTATCCGACCTCACAGAAATGATCATACCTGCCTCTGTCGAGCGACTGGAATTCGATGCCATTCACGACTGTGACGCACTATCTATTGTCCGGATAGAAAATTCCTCTATCCGTAGTGATGATTTCTGGAATTGCGACAACATCACGAAAGTCTACTTCCCCAATGGGCTGCCGGAAGAGACATTCAGTTTTTGGAATTCTGATCCCACAATCTACGTGGATGACTTCGGCGAAGATGATACGTACTGGGGATATTATCCTGTAGTCTACACACGGATTCCAACGCCAAAATCCATTCAGATTCTAGGGGAAGACAGCGCAAAATCTGGCGAAGCCATCCAGCTTACCGCCATCGCACTGTTGGATGACAATCGCGAGAAGGAAATCGAAGCCACCTGGGAAATCACCTATGGCTCCACCTACGGCAGCGTCTCTCAAAGCGGACTCCTAAGCCTTGGAAATTTCACCGGCAAGAGGGCTGTCACTGTCAAAGCCACCTATTCCGTCAATGAAAAATCCTTTACCGCCACCAAAACCATATCCGTCATTGGTCTTACCAACGATCCGATTGCCATTTCTGGGGATACTTTCGTAGCCGCAGGAGGCTCCCTCGACCTCACGGCCGTGATGACCTACTTCGACGGTTCCACAATCGAAATATACCCGACCTGGGAACTCATCAGCGGAAACAATGTGGCCACCATTACAGAAGACGGACATCTCAGTGTTGCCGACGTCAAAAAGAATACACCCATTGGCGTCAAGGCTTCCTATGAATTTAACGACCAACTCTACACACAAGACTTCACCATCGACGCACAGCCACAGGTGTTCAACAATTCCGAAATGGAGTATACATACATCCTGCAGCCCGGCTGGCAACTCGTCGCCATCGTTCTGAAAATAGATGATGAGTCCAAAGAACGCATTCTCGCTTTACACCCCTATTCCATTGACTCGGAGAAGAGCATCTACCTGCAAATGGAAGACATCGAAGGCGGTAACTCCTGCTGGATTCATGTGGAAGAAGAAACCCCTCTCACGATTACAGGCACCCCGATGGGGGCGTTACGATAACCCGAAAAAATGCCCGCCAATACCATAGACCATGCGATGAAACTCGGCAATGGCCCCGCCCAATACACGCTGGTCAAAATGAAATAACCACCTGCCCCGCTGGAACTACAAGGAATACACGAAATGGATTTTCTGCTAGGGAACAATCTTGACGCCGGAACAATGCTTTTCCGTTTCTGCCTGGCCGCCATATTGGGTGCGCTCATTGGAATGGAACGGGATATCCGCGGGCGAAACGCGGGCATTCGAACACACCTGCTCGTCAGCGCAGGAGCGGCGCTATTCACCCTGATTTCCATGCGTGTCAATCTGCTCATCGATGGGCAGCACGGCGACATCGGACGCATCGCCGCACAAGTCGTCAGCGGCATCGGCTTCCTGGGTGCGGGAACCATTATCCACGAGGGCCTCTCAATCCGAGGACTGACCTCCGCCGCATGCCTGTGGCTGGCCGCCGCAATCGGCATGACCGCCGCCGTGGGCTTCCACGTCATCGCCATCGTCGCCACCGCACTCATTGTGCTGATCCTCATCGCCCTCAAGAGCGTAGAGAAGTGCTTCGTGCGCTCACAATACTTGAAAATCAAACTGGCGATTGCCACAGAGGAGGATTTGGACAAAGTGCATCATTGTCTGGAAAAGATCCCCAATATGAAAATGCACGACGCGTCAATCGTTTCCAACCAGGAAAATAACCATATTGAGATCGAGGCACGAGTCGAGGTATTCTCCAAAAAATCGGAGATCAAAATCGCCACCGAAATCGTGGACGCACTCGCCCCCGTTCATAATCGCATCCTATCATACTCTATTCATACCTAAGACGCTCCCAAATTGGCAATGTGCAGAATATTTCAGGCCCATTAGCTGAGATCAGGGGCTTCTATTGCCCGAAAAAACCACACTATTTTGTGCAGTTTCGGGAACTTTACGCAGGAAAATTACACACAACTGCACAAAAGTTATAAAATTTATAACTTTCTGATTTTCAAGTAGATTTATTTATACGAAACATTATCTTTTCTCTCGCGACAGATTTATTTTTCATCCCCATCCATTTACCCTCATCATCCAAACTATGACCACACGCATTTCCGCCCTACTCTGCCTCCTTTGCGCCATCCTTTCCGCCAGCACGACCTTTTCTGGTGAGGACTGCCTTGTCACCCCATCCAGCTGGCCACCGAATGCCTACGAACTCCTCCGGGTCACACTCCGTTTCACCTCCGATGACTTGGAGCCCCGCGCGGTATACTGCGACCTCCGATTGCCCAGCGGACGCACCATCGGCACATACGCAACCGACATTGACGAGAATGGCGTCGGCATCTTCTCCTTTGCCACCACGACACTAAGCCACTACGACGAAGAAGGCATTTTCCTCCTGGACAACCTGCGCATCCTCACTCCCGATGGATTTGCCTCCATCCCTGGCGCCTACGCCACCCAGGAATACACCATCGGACAATTCCGGCCCATTTGCCAATCCACACTCCTCTCACGGGACAACGGCCTGCTTGTCAATCTAGGCGAATACACCGCCACAATTGGCTTCACATGTCCCTCAAAATCCACCAGTCTGCCAGAGTTCCTCTTTCGTGAAAACACGGTCTTTGACGGCTACGCCATCGGCATCGACACGCTCCTGGAAGATATCTCCTTTGATGAAATCCCCGCAAGACTTTTCAACACCCCGACCTACAGGGGATACGATGCCACAGAAACCGCAAAGACGTATCTCCTTACCCAGGGCGATGGCGACAAAAACCTCGATCCTGACGAATCACTCGTTCTCCAGGCAGGCATCCAGTGGAATGGTAATGACTTCGGCACGGATTCCCCAGAGGACTTCATCTACCTCATTCTCTTTTACCACGACGCCAACCAGGATTTCGTTGACACCGACGCGGTAGTCGTCCACCCCTTTGATACCAATGCAAATCTCCAACTCACCAAAAGCGAGCTGGATGGCGGCCAAGAACTCTGGATAAATGGCAAGACCTCGCCGCAATTCCTCCTGGAAGCAATCGACCTCTGTGACGCCACGACCTACGAATACGATTACTACACCGACCGCTACTACCCATACTACCCCTGAGACCTATGAACCCCATGGAAGCCATGAAAAAAATAGAGACCCTTCTGTCCTGTGTGAGCCCTTTAGGGCGAAGAACCAGCCCCATGGAAGCCATGCCCCCCAAAGAGACCCTTCTGTCCTGTGTGAGCCCTTTAGGGCGAAGAACAAGAAGAAACATACTTCTTTGTTATTTCCTAGGAGCAGTATGCCTTCTTTTGGGTGCGGATCCTTTCGTAGGCGAGCTGGGAAACGACGCATTCTATCCCCCTGTGGAGCAGGTCCTCTCCCTAACCCGAGGCACGCAGGAGACCGACACCTCCTACAAGACGCAAGTCTCCTTCCTCAATCACGAAGGGACGCAGGTCGTCACCTGGGGACCCTCCGGACACTACAACGCACTTCTCCCCATCGACCGTTACTTTGGCACCGAAGCAGAAATCAAGAAGATGATCGAGCGCGGTATCATGGAGAAGAACGCTAAACTCTACATCCCGTGCTTTGACTGCGATTCCAGCCCTCAGGAAAATACCGCAGGGGATGACGCACCCGAGCGGGATTTAGTCTACCTGAATGGCCATTACCTCGGCACCCTGCAAGGCGTCAACGAAACCGTCACCCTGAACACCTTCGAGATTCCCCTGGAATACCTGAATTTTCCAAAATATCCCGGTAGCCAGGCCGTCAACCGGCTGATGATTCTCGTGGATACCGCAAACGACCACCAAGTGTGGTATCTGGGACAACTCTGGCAGATGCTGGTCATCGAGGCACCGCCACCCGTGCTGTTAGTCCATGGCTGGACTAATCAACAAGACACCCTGGCGGAATTCTCCCAGAATCTCTCCCACATCTTGGGGATTCCCAGCACCCTGGCGGAAGTCTCGGCGGACCATTCTCCCCACGCCAATGCGGTGCAACTGCAAGCGGACCTGGCTCGTCTGACCGCCCAATGGGGTGTTGACCAATTCAATATCGTCGCCCACAGCAAAGGCGGCTTGGATACACGGGTACTTATTGACGAAAATGGCCTTCATTCCGACTACGTCTACAAGGCATTGCAGGTCGCCACGCCAAATCGAGGCAGCCTCTTTGCCGATGCGGCACTGGCCCCCGTGGGCGTAAAACAGAAGGCATACGCCTGGGTCGCCGCGACCTTTGAAAATGGCACCGAGGCATCGCCCTCCTTCACCAGTCTGACCGTCGAAAACTGCATCAGATTCAACGAGATCTACAACACGCCCGTGTGCCCCCTCCATACCATCACGGGACAGGTGGCAACCAAAGACCTCTCTGCCTCCTACAGGACACTGGCGAAATTCGTAGAATTGCCGGGTCCCAATGACGGCATGGTAACAGTGGAAAGCGCCCACGCACTCAATACAGCCATCAGCGCTTCACCACTCTCCGAAACCGGTTCCTCCAAATTCGACCACTCGGGTATTGTCCGAAAGGGCTCACCCGAAGTCATCGAGGCCTTCCAGGAGTTCCTCCAGGAAAAGCCAGACACGCAGTATGAGTTCCCGCCCTATCGAGATACATCCTTCGCCACACGGGGAGAAAATGCCCCCGATGCCTCTTTCAATGCCACCCAGGAAACCCAGGCAGTCGTCCTGACTAGCGGCAAAATCCACGAGAGGGAGTTTGCCCTGCTGTCGGGAGGAAATACCACCATCGGGCTTTTCCCCTGTCCACCAAATACATGCGGTGAAATTCTTCTCCCCGATGGAAAGACAACGATTGCCATGACTGCGGAAGCATTACCGGAATTCATCGCAGGCGAGGCGAATATCCTGACGGCAGAACTCCCCGACGCACAGCCAGGAAAATACCGCCTCCGCATCGACTGCACGACAACCACAAAAGATGCCCTGGCGAAAATTCTCGTCAAGGAAGAAAAAGTCTCCTTCGCTGTAGAAATGTGGACAGAAGAGACAATTCCCCCATCGCCAACTCCATTGGTCACCGCCCGTTGCACATACCAGGGAGAACCCATCGCTGGCCCCGGTCTCACCTTCACACTCCGCGGTACCAAAGCCGACGACACCACCTCCACACCGCTGGAATTCACCATGCGGGACGATGGACAAAATGGCGATACGGAGGCAGGCGACGGAATCTTCTCCTGCCAATTCCTCCCAACTGAATACGGCTATTGGGATCTGGAAACGGAGGTCATGGGAGAATATGCAGGAAATCCCTTCTCACGCTATGCCACCGCACGCATCCCAATCTCAAATGCCACTGCATCCATCCTGACTCCTCTGACCGAAACCACGGAGTTCCCCATCGGCGCCATCACCCTGCCCTGCTTCACCTTCGCCGCCGAGACTTCCGTCCACCAACCTGGTCGCTATGGTCTCACTGCGGAATTGACCACCCCAACAGGAACTGTCATATCCACCGCCAGCACACAATGGATTTCCCATAAACCAGAATCCCACTCCTGTTTGCTGACTTTCCCCACAGACCGCATCGTCGTCCTGCATGAAGACGGCCCCTGGACTCTCCAAAATCTCCGTCTGTCCCTCATGGGAGATTGCGATACCCCCGCACCGCCGATCACTCTCGCAATCTCCGATTTCACCCAGGAGACTGACTGGACAAAATACTCCCAAATTGCCAAATACGACTTCGCCATACGACTCCTGGGCACAGGCACGGAGGCAGTCCTCGCCAATACCCCGAATCTCTTCCATGTGCTGGAAGTGCGGCTGGACACGGATGTGGTGGGCACTCCCCCCCCTCACCTGGACATCCAGGCGCGCGTCATGCCCACCACAGGCACAACTGGCGGCTTTGCCGAGGGAGAATTGGTTCCCACCGAAAGGGGCTACCAGGCAGTGATCCGCCTCGGTGCCGACGCCATACAGTCTCTGGAGGAACGCAATTCCTTCGTCATACAGGACTGCACGGGAAAATTCTTTGACGAGGATGGCTTCCCCCATGAGGTGAAGCTCCCTGGCGTCTACACCACCCAGGAATACCAATGCTCCCCCTTTCAATACCCGACGGAGTCCAAACTTATCCACCCAGAAGACGGCCTGCAAATCCACCTCGAGGAGACACCAGACGATGAGGGCTTCTACAAACTCCGCATCCAATATCCACTGCCAGAGAAAGAACTCCTCGAAGGAGAGGACAGTTCATCGATTCAAGATGACATGGAGACTTACTTCGTCTGCATCCCCGCAGACCCCATGGATTTCATTCAACTGGAGGGATGCGTCTATATGAATTTCCACACCATCCGCGGAAAATACCTCAATGTCACCGACAAAATCCAGAAAACCGACAACGCATTAACCGTAACCGTCCGCATCAAAAAATCCGAGGCATGCTTTGAAGAATACGATATCCCCAACCTCTTCGCGTTGCAAATCTTCCAATACCCCACCAGGGAATTCCCCGCAGAATGCCACACCATCCTACACCCCTTCGACACCAACGCCGACCTGACGATATCACAAAACGAACTGGACGCAGGACGGACCGAATGGACAAAAGACAACGCCTCCCCACAGACACTCCTGGAAGCACTGGAACTGTCCCAGGGCTGTACATATCTCTACGACAACACCACCGGACAATTCCACCCCGTCATACACTAACGGATTCTCTTATTAACCGCCATTTTCCAAACACCAATAGAATAAGCAATTTGACTTTACTAAAACCCAGTTCATATTATAGAAAATACCATATCATGACCATAGAAAAAACAATTGATTTTACAAAACTCTCCCATGCCTTGCAATTACTGAATGAGCAGTTGCTCCTTTCCGAATCCCCACATACTGAAATCGTTGTTTGCGGTGGTTCCGCCCTAATAGCACTGTCCCTAGTTGCACGGACCACACAGGACATTGACATAGTGGCATTGATGCATGATGGTAACCTGATTGCCTCCGAACCTCTTCCCCAGCACCTAACTTCTGCCGCACAAAAGGTCGGGCGGATATTGAATTTTCCCGACACTTGGCTAAATAATGGCCCGGCATCCCAATTTCAAATGGGATTTCCAGACGGATTTCTCACACGGCTGCACCCGTATGTTGTTGGTGAAAAACTTGTTGTCCACTATATCGATCGTCGCGACCAGATTTTTTTCAAAACCTTTGCCTCAGCAGACAGAGGTGGTTACCATGTCTCCGACTTAAAACAACTTTCCCCAACGGAAGAGGAACTAATAGCGGCGGCGAAGTGGTGTCAAACGCAGGATGTTTCTCCGGAGTTTCGTAGTATCTTGAAAGAGATGTTCATTCAAATAGGATGGGCCAATGTCAGTGCAAAAATATAAAGAATTTTTTTACGAGGCTGTGCAGGACTTGCTATGGCGTCAATGGACCGCATTGGGTATCCCTGGTCAAATCCACGTCGTTGGTTCTGAAAAAATACTTGATCCAGAGGCACTACTTGTATTCTCCGCTGGATTTGCCAGATATGACCAGCGTCTCTATGATATGATTTTGGAATGGTTACAAATTCACTCCTCTCAAATCAACCTCCAACGCTTAAAAGCAATTACGGCAAAAGTCCAATGGAAGGATATTCATTCCCTGGGCTATATGGCTTCTGTCGTCTCGCAAAATGACCCCTCACGTTGGGCAAAGGCAGCTCAGGACTACATAGGTCCAGGCAAAACTTCTTCGACACCATTATTTCAAAATCAAAATGGTGAAAAGGAGACCTTCATTCCCCACAAAGATTCCCTGGCACTTCATTGTGGTTTTCTACGAAATGAATGGCGAAACTCCAAGAAAACATCATCCTTGTTACCAGAAACAGATGCCACCCTTGTTCTACGCATGCGGGGACTGTTCGGCATTTCCGCAAGAGTAGAGGCGCTTTTAGTGCTTCTTGATTTATCACCATGCAAAGTCCAAGACATTGTCGACTATAGCGGTTTCACCTGGAAATCCATCCAGGATGTCTTGGAAGAACTCGGGGCTAGCGGTTTTGTATCATCCACCCAAGGCGACAAACGAGGGAAACTATATTTCCTCTCCTCTCCTCAAAAACTCAGGAATCTGTTTGGGATTCGTAATCCTGCTCTGACAAACTGGATCAGTCTTTATGACACCATAGGTTTAGTTTCAGATCTCCTAAACACTCCACAATTACAAGATCTTTCCAAGGAAACTATCCAAGGTGAACTCCAAGCAATACACGAAAGGACTATATTGCGTACACTACGACCGAATCACAATCCGCTATTGCAAAAACTCACCTCAAATTTGTCCAACTTCCCCCATATCATTCAACACATCTAAACCCAAGCTATACATCCCGCCATGACCAAAGCCAAAGTCTACTTTACGGATTTTCGTACCAAGCCCTACGGCGACAGCCTGCCGAAGAAGCTCCATCTGCTGATGAAGAAAGCCGGGTTTGAGAAACTGGATTTACAGGACAAATTTGTGGCCATCAAGATACATTTTGGAGAGGCGGGGAACCTTGCCTATCTGCGCCCCCAGTATGCCAAGATGGTGGCGGACTACATTCGCGAGCGCGGCGGTATTCCCTTCCTGACGGACTGCAGCACTCTCTATGCGGGTAGCCGAAAGAACGCCATCGACCACCTGGAGACCGCCGCGGCAAATGGCTACTCGCAATTGACCACGGGATGCCAGATCATCATCGGCGATGGTCTCAAGGGCACCGACGAAGTGGAAGTCCCCGTCCCCAACGGCGTCCACTGCAAGACTGCGAAAATCGGCCGTGCCGTCATGGATGCGGATGTGGTCATCAGTCTCACCCACTTCAAAGGTCATGAAATGACTGGCATGGGCGGCACCATCAAAAATCTGGGCATGGGCTGTGGTTCCAAGGCAGGCAAGATGGACATGCATAGCGATGGCAAACCACATGTCCTTGAGGATGTCTGCGTGGGATGCGGCATCTGCGCCACCCACTGCGCCCATGGAGGGCTGGTCCTCAAGGGAAAAAAGATGACCGTCAATACAAAAAAATGCGTGGGTTGCTGCGGTTGCATCAGCTCCTGCCCACGACACGCACTCTCCACAGACTGGTCGCAGGCACCAAAACTACTGGAGGAGAAGATTGCGGAATACGCCGCCGCAGCCCTGTCAGACCGCCCCAATTTCCACGTCAGCCTGCTCTGCGACATCTCCCCGCATTGCGACTGCCACGGCGAAAATGACCTGCCGATCCTCCCCAATATCGGCATGCTGGCATCATACGACCCCGTGGCCATTGACACCGCCGCATGCGATCTCTGCAACCAGGCCACCAGAGCCCAGGGAAGCTGGCTGGACAAGTGCGCCAAGGATGGCGATGTCTTTGACGACGCGCACCCCGTCACCCACTGGCGCAATACCATCGACCACGCAATGAAGCTCGGCATGGGCACCGACCAATACGACCTGGTCGTAATGAAATAACCCGCCCTCCCACTAAAAAGCCAAAAGCGCCCGACGCATCTCGCATCGGGCGCTTTTGTTTTGCACTGGACATGTGGGACATGCCGCCATTGAAGGCGGCTCAATGCTTCATTCTGCGGAGCGTCTTCATCAATTCCTTCACATCCAGGGGTTTTGCCAGGTGCGCATTCATCCCCACTGCGAGAGACGCAGTCACGTCCTCCGCAAAGGCATTGGCAGAGAGTGCGATGATGGGAATCTTCGCACCAGGATACATCTTTCGGATTTCGGTGGTGGCCTCGTAGCCATTCATGATAGGCATCTGGATATCCATCAAAATGAAGTCGAAGTAGTCGGGGCCCTTCTCCTTCATGATCTTCACCGCAAATGCGCCGTCATTGGCAGTCTCGACCTTCATTCCCTCCTCCTCCAGAATCTCCGTGGCAATTTCACGATTGAGCTCGTTGTCCTCCACAAGCAGGACGCGGGAACCATGGAGGTCAATCTTCATCCACCCCTGGTTGACTGGCTCGATGGCCTGCGCTTTCGTCTGCGCCGCAATTTCCGCCTCGCTTTGCAATCTAAACGGCAGGGTGACAGTGAAGGTGGTCCCCTCACCCTTATGGCTGCGGCATTCTATCGTACCATGCATCATGGAGACGAACTTCTTGCACAGCGCCAACCCCAGCCCAGTCCCCTGGACACCACTGGCCGTAGCGGTCATTTCACGGGTAAATTCATCAAAGGCGTGCTTCTGGAATTCCGGACTCATGCCGATGCCATTGTCCTCCACCGTAAAGCAGTATAGGCCATGCTTGTCATCCTTGCGACCTACCTGCTCACACTTCACCTTGACATACCCACCAGAACGGGTGTACTTCAATGCGTTGGAGATGATGTTCACCAACACACGACGATACCGAATGACGTCCATATAGACATATCTGTCCTGGACATTCCCAATCATGAAGGAAAGAGCGATGTTCTTGCCTCTTGCCAATTCCAGCATCGTGGCATCGATGAAATGGAACGCCTGACGGATATCACTTGGGATTTCATCCAACTGGAAATTCCCCGCGTCAATCCGGCTCATATCCAGGATGTTGTTGAGGATGGAAAGCAGCAGCTCGCTGGCCTGCTAGGTCTTCTGGAGACACTCGTCACGCTTCTCCAGGTCATTCCGATTCCGACGGGCCACCTCCGTAAATCCGATGATGGCATTCAAGGGAGTGCGGATGTCGTGGGACATATTGAAAAGGAAGCTGGTCTTGGCGCGATTCGCTATGGCCAACTTGCGCTTCGCGTTGTTGACGGCGCGTATAAAAA
Source organism: Lentisphaeria bacterium UBA1724 (assembly GCA_002315885.1). Classification (GTDB taxonomy): domain Bacteria; phylum Verrucomicrobiota; class Lentisphaeria; order Oligosphaerales; family Oligosphaeraceae; genus UBA1724. The sequence continues at coordinate 1,853 of DCIO01000052.1, read as the reverse complement.
ACAGCGCCGCCACCAGGATAATCACCAGCAGCACGACAATCGCGCTCAGCACCTCGATCTTATGGGAGGAAAAATAGGCCGTCGTGGTAAGCATTTGCGCGGGATAAGCATACCGGTAACAGAAGGTGATTGCCGCAGAATCATCCGTAACGGCAATGGCGCGATTGATGAGAGAAAGCAAGTGCTGATTTCCTCGCTTGACCGCATACCGAATATCCACAGATCGAGGTAGATGCGCCACTCGAATCTTGCTATACTCCGGTCGAGACAAAAGCGGAACCGTGCGCATGCCATTCAGAATGGTTGAACCGACTTCACCCCTTGCAACACCGTCCAGACACTCTTGTATGGATGAGTAGGTGACAATTTTCGCCTTGGGATAGAAATGCCTTGTATAACTAACCTGAAGACTATTGTTGCCATTTACCGCAATGCTGGCGGTCTTATCCTCGGAAAATGTGCCGGTGAACGCCAAGTCAACGGTGGTGCCTATCACTGGCAAGGAGAACAAAACGCCATGCTTCTCGGCATAGCTGATGTCGCCTTGCATGGGGAAAAGGATATCCACATCCCCAGCCAACAGCGAAACATACATGTCATCGCTGTTGTCAAAACTCTTGTATTCCACACGCAATTTGTCCTTTACACCCACATTTTCCAGCATCAGGGGAATGATATCCTTCACGATGCCAGTGGCTTCTCCGCTCTCCTCCAAAGTGGAACTAAAAGGCAGAAAGTGGTTCATGTATCCCACACGAAATACCTGGTGCCCCTTCACCCACTCCACCTCGTCAGCTGACAAGGTCTTGCTGACGACTACGTCGGAAAAAAATTTCTCTTCCAGCCGAGTGAATTGATATTTGTTGATGGAGGTGGTCTTTTCCCAGGCGTCGTGGATATCCTTCAAAAGATCGGGCCTTTTGCCACTTGCCACCAGGAAATATTCGTCGGTGGAAATGCGCGCCACAGCGGAATAGTCGCTATGAGCCAGCATGCTGACCTCCAGATTCATGTCAATCTCGCCGTTTTGCAGGGCTTCTTCCTTGGCCAATGTGGAGTCATATTCCACAATATCCAGCGAAATGCCCTTCGATTTACACCATTTGGTCAGACGGTCGCGCCCCGTTGTGCCGGCGGAAACGCCCACACGCCGCCCCTGCAAAGACGACAGATTCTGGGCAATAATCCCCTTGTTGCGGGATAAACAGAAGAGATAGAAGTCCTCTGTCCCCATGGGCATCTCGGGATACAGGAGGTATTGGGCACGCTCCTCGGAGTAGCTGACGTCGTAAAACACATCCGCACGACCCTCCTTCAGCATCTCCAGACCTTCCGCAAACCCCACAGGACCCACGTATTCCACGTGCCAACCCGCGTATGCGGCAATCGTCTGGATGTAGTCGTACGCATAGCCAGACAGATTCTCCTTCGAGGCATCACACTGCAGGAGAATCTGCGCATCCTCAATCGGCACACGGACAGTCTTCAACCCAAACTGCTCGCCAGAAACCAAAGCGATAGACAAGAACAGCATGGCACACAAAAACCAGCCACGCCATAAAAGATGATAACTCGAAAAGATGCGATTCATCACAAAATCTCTCCTAAAATAGCCAGAAAACAAACAAAGCAAATATATCATCACTTTCAGTGATTTCACTGTCAATTGATACTCCAGCCAACGCAGTCCCTCGACGTATGACCCTCACCTCCCCTCAAGAACGATCCCCTGGCAAGCATGCCGAAGGCGGTACGACGGCGTTCACGCCGCCCCAAAAGATCCCCCTCAAGAAGAAAGCCCTGGCAAGCATGCCGAAGGCGGTACGGACGTTCACGCCGCCCCAAAAGATTCC
>DCIO01000038.1:289-33257 GCA_002315885.1 Lentisphaeria bacterium UBA1724 | reverse complement strand
CTCGACCGGTGCTGCGGGAGGGGAGCTAGATAGATATTTGAACGACCACGGCGCAAATGGCGCACTTGGACTTATCGGAGGTGGCTTGCGACGAATTGCCAGAAGATTGGCGCATAATCTACGGGGCCGTCATTGTGTCCGTGATTGACCTTATGGAAGACGAGTTTTGGCCCGCCCAGGTTATTTGCGGCGGCGAAGACGCTGGAAGGAGCGCAGGTGACATCGATGTATCCCGCGCTGATCATCACGGGGACATTGATGTGTCGAGCGAAATTCACGGCGTCGAAATATCGCAGGAATTGGGTGTATTGGTTCAGTGGGTAAATTGAGCAGGTGGGCGTGTGTTGTCCAGTGAGGTGTCCGGCGCAATCGCAGAATGCGGGCACTCCGCAGAAAGCCGCGTGGATTTGCGGGCAGAGTGCAGTGAGATAGAGTCCGAACATCCCGCCCTGGCTCTCGCCCAGATATGCGATGTGCTCCTGGTCGATTTGCGGCAAGGCGGAGACCTGGTCGCAGATGCGTTTGCAGCCCAGGATAGCGCGGTAGAAGAAGTTGTCGGTGAGATTCTGCGCGCTGATATTCTCCAGCCAATACTGCTGGTATTCGAATTGCTTCACGTATTCATCGTGCTGCTTCTGGTGGTCCGCCGTGCGGGGCAGCGGCTTGTAGCGATGAACACCGATGGTGAGTGACGCCACCTGTCCAGGGATGTATTTCTCCACATTCTTGTTGTGTTCCTTGAAGGACTCCTGTTCCTGACCGCATCCCGCGCCCTCCACGTACACAAGCAAAGGCACCTTCTTGTCGGTGCGAGGCAGCTTCAGGTATCCGTAATGCTTGGTGTTGTTCACATTGTCGCATTCCAGTTCGTAGTAGATGAATTCCTCGGTAGAATCCTCTGTCAGCTCCGTCATCTTGAAATTGGCGGGAATGGCGTCCAGTGCCGCGCAGGCATTGTTCCAGAAATCCAGGAAGTCGTCGGGTTCGGGGAGCACGGGCTGAATCTGCTCGGGATCGAAGGCCATGCCCAGGATGGCAGGCGTCAAGTCCTTCCCTTTGACCAGGCACCGCAGGACGCCGGGACGCCCCAGGGTATACTTGAAGGAGCAAGGCGCCTGGACCGTCCGTCTGTCCAATACCGCCTCGCCATCACAGGTCAGAATGACCTCCAGGGGGACATCCTGGTCACAGGTGATACGGATCTCCGCATTCTCTCCCACGTGGTAGTAGTGGGACGCACGGTCACAGGTGACATTGATGCCAGCTACACAATTCAAGGCGACAACACCAGCCGCCATCGCACACACTTTCTTGCAATCCATCGTAAAATCCTCTTTGATGTCGGTTATCCACGGATTAATTTCTCATCCACAATCAAGCTTTGCTCCGTAGTGTCCTTAAAGTCAATCAGCAATTGTCTTGAGGCGGTTTTGCCGTGGATGTGAATTCGGACAACGCCGATACCATACAGCTTCACCTGCGTCTCGTTGAGCACCTTGATGTGTAAATCCTGGTCATAGACAATGGCGAAGTCCTTTAGGAAACGGACGAAGCATGCGGTGCCCTCGGTCACCTCCTGTTCCCAGGAAATGCCGTATCCCTGGACGCCGACGCGCTTCACATTGCCAGGGGCAGTCCAGTCGGTATTCAGCATCATCAGCAGGGTGCCCTGCTCGTCCTGCCACTGTGTCCAGAAGACCTCCCTGCTGGGCTCGGTGACAATGGCGGGCAGTGTCGCCGTCGCCTCCTTTGCCAGGAGTTCGATCCAGGTCGCGGAGAGTTTCTGGAATGCCTCGTGGCCGGGATAAGCCCAGAATGCCAGGGTATAGACGCAGCCCTTGCCGTATGGGTGGCGAACCACCAGTGGTGCGCCGTCCGTATCATCCCATGCCACCACTTCCGCATCCGGGGAGAGCTCCAAATCCGCGCGCCAGGCGGGGCCGTCTTCCTCGGAAGAATGGCTCGGCACGCCGATGAGTTCGGGGTCGGGACACGCCTCCCGATTTCGGCAATTCCACTGTCCGCTGTAGGTGCCGTTGGTGCCCTTGACCTGAATGCCGCACAACTGGCTCAGATCACCCTGGCGGAAGAGCGCCAAATCCGCCATGTCCAGCAAGAAATCCCGCTTCACATGGGTGGAGAATTGCGGAATGCCCGTCAGCAGGACGCCGCCCTGCTCCACGTATCCTCGCAACTTCTCGTAGTCCTCCTCCAGCATGGTATTCCATCCCAGATTCAGGAGCAGGCGATAGCGTGAGAAGAAATCCGCCGAAGCCTCCATGGGCGCTTCGTCAAAATCCCCATAAGGCGTTCCGGAGAAGAAGAATCTACGTTTATCCACCTGTTGACGGAAGGGCAGAGTGGAGGCGCCAGGCATCAGCACATTCAGCAACTGGCGGCATTTTTCGGGCTGTCGGTGTCCCCACTGTGGCAGGAGATTGCCATGTCGTCCCCACACGGCGTAATCCGGGGTTTGTTCTGCGCCGCAGAGGAACGCATTGAAGGGCGCCGCGTAACGTCCCTCCAGGAATGCGATGGGAATATTCACTTTGCCAGTGCGTGGGTGTGTCTTTGCGAAGCGTAGGAACTCCCGTGTCTGCTGGCGCTTGGTACTGGTCAGGGCATCGTGCCAAGTCTGTCGTTCCTCCTTGAAATAGAGGAACAGGCTGTCCTCTTCGTAGAGCATATTGGCGCCCATCATCCAGGCCTGGTAGAGACTCAGCCAATACCGCCGGCAGTGGCTCATGTCGCTGGGCTGGACGGAATGCTGAACCGCGATATGGACGCCCCAGCCCATTTTGCCAAAGGCGTCGGAGGCGGGGCGGACCTGGGAAAGGAGATGCTGGGTATGAGGGACCATGGTCTCCGCACGAATAAAGTCCGCTCCCGCCAGGAAATCGTACCGAGCGGCCCCCGCCGCCTCGCCGAATGCCGCGGGACAATTTCCCTGATGGGCAGCGGCCACGCCCTTCCCCATTCGGGCAATGAATTTCTCGGAGGCCTCCTTCATGTCCGCGGAGCCTTTGTCAGGCAGTGGGTCCGCCGCATAGAGAGTACCGGAAAGCTCGTGCTGACCCGCGCTGTGCATGGCATCGCCAGTGCCTTCCGCCAGAGCGCCGCTGCTGAAATCGGTGGCGGCTTCCACGGCGATGCCGTGCTCCCTGCAGTATCGTCCCCACTGCTGTAGCAGGTCATCGCTGACGGGGGATTCGCTACGCTGGCCGGGTTCTGCGATGAAATTTCGGAAGACCACCAGATTCGCCAGCCGCGTGCGGTCTGTGTAGTCCAGGAGCCAGTCCATGAAGCCATTGCGGTCATGTGGCACCACCGTCATATCATAGCCCACCAGGATGGGATGGGCTTCCTCGGGCAAATCGTAGATTGCGCCGATTTCGCCCTCCTGGTTCCCGCAGCGATAGCGGAAATGGGTCCCTGCCTGACGGATGCAGATTGGGAATTCGTTCCAGCCGGGCTGGAGGGTGAGTTCCCGATCTCCCTCGGGGGTATTCAGGACCACCGTATCCGCGTGGGTCGCGTAAATCCTCCCCCGTAGCGCTTCGCCCACTAGCCCCCAGGGCGGCAGTGTCAGTTTGCCGTGGGGGCGTTCCGAGACCTGGATGGTGATTTGACGGAAGAGCATCCATACGGAGGGATGGACATTCCGCCATTCCAGCGTGTGGCGTCCCGGCGTGCAACGGAACCTGAGCCAGGCGTCCTCCAGCAACTGGCTGAAGAAATCGTGGTCGCGGAAATACTGTTTGCACTCCACCGCCTTCGTGCCGTCAATCCACAATTGCAGGGGCATTTCCTCGTGCCACTGGGATTCCCAGGGCCCCTTGGGCATGCCAACCAGCCCGCAAATCGTCTCCAGAGTCAATTCGGGGTCGCCGATATCCACGGGTTCGGCCTCGTACGCCCTGGGTGAAATCATCATGCAGCTGTGAAGAAGATACTCGCCCTCGCCATTGGGAATCTCAGGCAAATCCACATCCAGCTTCATGGACGCACCAGGCGCCAGCCACGCCAATGGCATCCGCGCCCATTCGTGGATGGGCAGCCCCATGTCACCGACCTCGTAGGAGAGCATCCCGGGCTTCAATGCGGGCGCAAACCACCGGTAGCCCTCTTTGTTGACGATGACCTTGTTGTAGGTGTATTTGGGACCCACGGCATAGACAATCTGGCCCTTTTCCTCCAATTCGGAGGCAGAGAAGCACCAGGTCCCCATGGCGGTCTCCAGGCGGAAGCAGGTCTCGGGAGTCGCCTCCACCTCGAATGCCACGCCTGCCACCGCTCGGCGTGTGGTCAAGTGCCATTCGGGTTTCTCCAGGGGCACACGTTTCATGGAGACGCAGGGGCACACCCAAATCCGCTGGTCCTCCAGCAAATAGGAACGCAGGACCCGCCCCGACTGGCAGACCAGCCGGCCATCCCATTTCATGGCCGCGTGATACTGCCGGCGGCTGTAGAGCATCGAAAACCCAAACTCGACTCGAAAATTCAACTGCATTACTTTGCTCCGATAGATGCCTTCAGCTTGCGGGTCAGTTCGTCCTGGACGTGGGAGTTCTGGTCCAGCAGACGGATGCGGATGGCGTATTCCCCTGGCAGGAGTCCCGCCGTGTTGAAGCCGCAGACACCACTGCCCTGGACCACCGGGGCTTCGCATTCCTGGAGGACAGTGCCATTCTCGTCAATCAGCTGTGCTTGGATCCGGCATTCTGCGTCCTTTGCGGTCCCGCCCACCAGCACGGGCAGTGAGAAATTGGGCAGTGGGAGAGAGATGTACGCCGGCGCATCGGCTTTGAGGATGGTTGGGCTCATGAATCCCACGAAATGCGGATTGAGCACCTGGATATTCAAGTGTGAGCCGTGGTTGTAGTCGCTTTCGTTGATGAAGATTTGCATGAAGCCCATGTTCTTCAGGTCATCGATGCTAAAGGAGGTCAGTCGTGCAATTGGGATGCTGAAGTGGTGTTTGACCTGTGGTTCCAGGGTGGTAGCGAAGCGGAATTCCATCTCCTGCCCCTTTGCGGTCTTGAAGGAGATGGCGATAGGCCAATTGTAGTCCGTCTGGGCATCCCGGTCGGAAGAGACCTCCAGGTCGAAATCGATGGAGGTGAAGCGAGTCAGGTCCCTCTCCTCCGCATTGAAAGCGTGGCGGACACGGGGCCAGCCGCAGAGGTAATTGCCCTCCCCCGCCAGAGTGTGGTCGATGGCAATGTCCACCAGCAGTCGGTCGGGATATTCCTGCAGGGAGAGCTCTTTCGCCACGGGTTCCCAGCGGCGCAGGGGATGGAAGAAGATATTGGGGCTGTCGGGCAGTTCCTTTGGCCAGGCGTAGTCACCGCGGGGCTCGATGATTACCGATTGCGCAACCGCGTCCTGTGTCGCGGGATAGGCGGTTAGCTTCACGATCATCTCCGCCATTTGGGCGCGGAGGGCATCGATTTCGGCATGGGGCATCAGGTTGTCCCGCATGTGGATGACCAGGGGGCAGGTGCGGTCCCAGACCAGCTGCAACAGTGCACGCGCTTCCTGCAGGAGTGCCTGTAGCGCCTCGTCCGAGGTATTTTCCCGCTTAACGATGGCGTCTTCCAGGGTATAGACATACCGGAGGTCATCGACGCCCAACCGGAAGCACTCCCAGTAGGTAGTCATGTAGAGTTCGCCTGTCTCGGGATTCATCAGATTGCCACCCGCATTGCAGAGTCGCTTAGAGGTAGTGACGCTCCAAATCCAAGGCATGATGCAGTGGAAGCCACGGCGCCAGTAGCCCAGTCCGTAGGTCAGCCGTCCGCCATGGCACATTGCCACGGGGTCCTTCTTCTGGAATGCGATGTCGTTGGGGTAGCACCAGTATTCCTGCTTGTCCCCGGAGACCGCCTTCTCGTAGGGGACCAGGAATTTTCCGTAGCTGTAGATATCGAAGAGCTCGTCGCCCTGGCGAATCAGTTCGTCGGGGGGCGAAGTCATGTAGGTCGTAAGGCCGTGCCTCTTGAAGACGCGGTAGATCTCCAGCACAAACGGCAGCGCCGCGGGGGACGGCTCGTCTATGGGATTGAAAATCATGGGCGGGTAGTCGTGTTCCTGGGCGTATTTCAGGAATTTGCCCAACGCGCTGTCGATGCAGTCATAGAGTTCCTGGGGGATCTTGCTGCAGTCGATATTCTGCATGTGGAAGCTCTCCAGGGCGTGGCCCGTGAATCTCTTATAGAGCATCATGTAGGAGCAGCCCACCACGGGCACGGGTTGCGTCAAGTCGAAGCCCGCGGTCTTCATATCCTCCAGCGCTTCGTCAAACCCCGGGATGAAGAATGCGTCGGTGGTGCCATCGGGGAGTTGTCCGAAAGTCATGTAGAAAGTGGGCGGACGGGTGAAGCCGTATTCCTTCATCCGACGGAATTCCGCGACCTGCGTCTTCCGCACCAGTTCCTTGTCGCCGGAGTTCTTGGCAAAGAATTCCGTCTTGTCCTTGTGTCGGACGTGGTAGTAGTATGCGGAGTAGTGCTTGGCGGGATCCTGCTTCAACTGGAAGGGCAGGACATCGAGGCAGAATGGTATCTTCACCGCCTGGTCAATGCCATCGTGATAGACCAGCACCTCGCCAGAGAACTCTGTGTTTCCGTCTTCAGGCAGGTGGAAAGTCAGATAGAAGCGCTGTGGTTCCCCCTGTGGCGCGTCGCAGGAAGTCACGGGCATGAGGAATTCCGGCATACGGCGATAGCGCTTCGGTCCCGTGGGGTTGCTGTAGGAATTGTAGAAGGGGTAGATCACATTCCAGTAGCGCACCAGCCGCACTTCTGGCTGGATCGGTGTGCCCTGGACTTGCACGGTCAGGTTCTTCAGTTCCGCCAGGGGATAGACCGCGAAATTCAGGGTGACATACTGCCCCTGCGCCCCCCAGCCATCCAGGCGCTCAATCCGCTCAAATGCCTGCGGATGGGTAGAAGGCCAGACAGGATCCGTCAATGGCCGTTGGAAGAGCATCATCTGCAGAGCGATTTCCTGGGGTGTTGGTTCCGCCAGTGGCGCGTTGTCCAGGAATGGGTCCTCTGTCGCGCCATCGGGGATGGCTTCGGTCTGGGTGAAGAATGGGATGGGTGCGGGGACCGCTACGGGTTTGGAGACCAACTGCACTTCTGCCAAGAGAGCGCAGGCGCAGCACGCGCAAAGAAGCAGGATATTCTTTTTCATGGCAGGAAATTACCAGACGTATTTGGCATCGTGGAGGTCGTCGCCCAGCATGGCGATCTGTGTAAAGTCATCCAGATTGTGTCGGATGATGTAGTCGATGTAGGAGGTAAAGAGGCGCCCTTTCAGAAGGTATCCCGCGGGTGTCATATGGCCATTCATGTAGAATTTCTTCTCGAATGCCTCGTCCACCACGGGGCCATTCTTGATGAGGTCCATGACGTATGCGAATTGGAATTTCTGCGCAAGCTGCGGCAGGAATTCCTGCATCTTCTGCAGGTACGGCAGGCGCTCGGGGGGAATTTTCTGGAAGGAGAGCGCCAGGAAGAGCCGGCATTTGGGGCTGATTTCACGGAGGCGCTGAAGGATGGTTGCGTAGTAACCGCAGAAGGTCTTCTTGTTGTTCCGCCAATCCTGGAAATCGATGTCCTCCATGGAGCCGAATTCCAGCATGCCCTTCAGCATCAGCGCGATGTCATTGCCCGAAAGAGTAATCACGTAGGCATTGCAAGCCAGCTTCCGGTCCCAAAGCCCATGCCAGTCCGCATACTCCTCCACGTATTCCTTCGTGCTCATTCCGCCACGGGTAAAGTGCCGGACCAGATTCCCCGTCACGCGACCGAAATAACTCAGCCAGGAATACTCGTATTTGTCAATGCAATAACGGGTGCCCTTCTCATCGAAGACCTCCATCTCGCCGGAATCCAGGCTGGCACCAACGCAGGCCACACTCTGCAGAATCCCGCAATACCCGCCATCCGCCACAAAGTGGTCCAGGGGCTGCTCCTGCGGATCGTCCAAGTAAAATTCCTTCATGTTCATTTGATTGCTCCGTTATTCAAAAATGTGTGGGTAATTACAAAGTGGTCGGAATGTCGATGCTCATCAGTCGTCGGTGACTTCCAGGGGAACGCTGGTAGGTTTTCCGGAAGACCCTGCAGAAGTACGTCTCGCTGGTAAAACCGCATTGTTGGATGATTGCCTTGATGGGCAAGGACTTGTCCTGCGCCAGGAGTTGCGCCGCATGGAAGAGCCGCCGCGCCAGGAGGTATTTCCAGGGAGACATGCCGAAGGCTTTCTCAAAAGTCCGGATGAAGTGGTATTTGGAGAATCCCGCGACTTTTGCGATGGTCTCCACATTCAGCAGGGTATCCGCCAGGTGCTCCTCCACGTAGTCCGTGGCACGACGCAGATTCTCGGGTATCCCCGCCGCGGGCTTCTCCTCTTTCACTGGAGCGAAAGCAGGCACGGGAGCGCTACTGGTGGCGGGAGCGACTTCTCGGTACAAGGAAAGCAGGAAACGGTAGCCGAAGAGGGATTCCTCCAGCATGTCCAGGGACTCCGAACACCGCAATTTCCGATAATGGGCCTCCAGCATCTCCAGAGATTTGCTACCCTGCGCCACAGCAATCACAGCACCGTATTGCTCCAATAGCTGCCCACCTAGGGAAAGCGCGCCCTCCCCACGCATTAGATACACCAAAGAACGATACCCCGATGAACTGGGAATGCACTCCCAGGAGGACGGAGAACAACTCAAAAACGCCTCACCTTGACTTACGTGATGACGAGTCCCCTGATACACGAAGTCCGCACTGCCAGATACTATGAACTGAAATAAAAACGCCTCCGGAAACGACGGATTCCCCGTGGGAGATTGCTCCATCTCCGACTCCTCCTCAAAATACCCCAAAAGACAGGGCTCCACAGGCAGGTGCGGAAGAGGCACATCCACCGCAAAACGCACCAGGGATGACCCGACCTGGGATGGAACAACTGCAGACATACAACAAAACCACTCAAGAAGGAAGAAAATGGGGTGAGAGAATGGCAATAACATAGCACTTTTATATAATGCCAATGCCAAAAAATATGACTTTTCCCCAAAATACCCAGCCAGAAAGCGCAATAAAATACCATAAATAGCAGTATCGTCCTATTGAGAATCATCGCTTCTTTCCTAAAGTACATCCAATGACCGAATTATTCCGTTTTTTTATCATCACAACTCCTAACCCCAAGCAACTGATTCTACCATGAAAAAGTCTTTCACCCTGATTGAACTTCTGGTCGTCATCGCGATCATCGCCATCCTGGCCGCCATGCTCCTGCCTGCCTTGTCCAAGGCACGCGAGAAGGCCCGCGCCATCTCCTGCACCAACAACCTGAAGCAGCTGACTCTTGGCAACCTGCTCTACACCAACGATTACGACGATTATCTGCCTCCTACCGCATGCCGCAATGACGGCGCAGTGACCTCCTACGCGGTCTTCTCCACGGACTACATGAAGAAGAAGTACGTCGTCACCTGGTTCACCCTGAATCCCCTCATCCCTGGCACCCCCATGAACTGCGAAGATTGGTACAACAAGGACAAGGCGGCATACATCGAAGGCGGCGAGGCTGAGACCAGCGCCTGGCACAAGGTGACCCTGTGCCCCTCCGGCACCACTGCCGACCGCGTTGGTGGTAACAACGGCTATCAGGCCAGCATGGGCTTGAGCTTTGGTGAAAACCAGGGCACTCTGACGGGTATGAACCGCGAAGGCAAGAACATGTCCGCCGCCTGCTCCTGGCACCGTGTCAGCGGCATCAAGTATCCCGGCATCCATATCAATCTGCTGGACGGCGTCCTGAACGCGCAGTGGCTGGGCTACAACAAGAGCGCCGTGGTGGCAACGGGCTACTCCGTCGTGGGTCTGACCCTCTCCAATGCCTCCAACGCCCTCTCCTACTTCCGTCACAGCCTCTGCATGAACGTCTCCATGTCCGATGGACACGTGGAAGCCGTGAACATTGCCAAGGCGAAGACCCGCAGCGGCAGCGACTACCTCCTGGATGCCGACTTCTACTGGTATCCCGGAATGGACATCGCTGGCGGTGAAAAGAACCGCTAGTTAAGCGTAGTCCCAAAGGACAACACACTGGACGTACCGTCATGATATCCCGTCCATTCCGCTTCAATGGTTTGGACGGGATATATATTTGCGGGAAATCCACCCCTGTTATCCTTTTGCCATGACTCTCATCCCACCCATCCGACCAAATTTTGACGAGCCGAATTACGACGAGTCGAGAATCACTCCCTATACCCTGGAAGATCCTTTGACTTTCTTTGACGGGAGCAGGGTCTGCACGCCTGGAGACTGGGAGAAGCGCCGCCAGGAAATCCTGAGCGTCTTCGCTCGGGAGATGTATGGTCAGGAGCCACCGAAACCCGATGAGTTGATTATCGAGTTGGTGGACGAAAAGCGGGATGCGCTGGGCGGTTTCGGCGTCCGGTGCCGTTATCGGATGTGGTTCAAATCGGACAAATCGGGGCCCTATATCGATTGGCTCCTCTTCCGTCCGCTCTACGCCACCTCGCGGGTGCCTGTCTTCGTGATGCTGAACTACCGCGGAAACCACGAGCTTGTGCCCGACGAGGACATCCAGGTCCCCAATGTCTTTTGCCGGAATGACTTCTTCGTGCCACGGCAAAACAATCGCCCCTCCGCATCTTCCCGGGGATACATGTGCAACCCGAATTCCAAGACGGTGATGCCACTAGGGATGATCCTGGCGCGGGGGTATGCGCTATTGACGGCATGCTACTGCCAAGTCTCCCCGGACCCCGATCCCGACTGGCTGGAGCCCAACCCCGTCCACAGGCAGAATCCCTTCGCCTACACCGGCGTCTTTGAACTATGGGGCAAACGGGACAAGCGGCGTCAGGACAACCCTACCTCGCTGGGTGCCTGGGCCTGGGCCCTCTCACGGGGCATGGACTTGGTGGAGAACATCCCCGAGTTGGATGCCTCACGAGCAATTGTGATGGGACACGCCCGCCTGGGCAAGGCCGCATTTCTGGCCGCGGCGCGGGACACCCGTTTTGGCACCGCCATCCTGAATCAATGCGGGGGCGGGGGCGTCCGATTGGCGAAGCGAGATTTTGGCGAGAATGTGGCGTTGGAGGTACGTGCCTTCACCCACTGGTACTGCCAGGCATACGCCAAATACGATCGGAATCCCGTGAAACTCTTGACCTTCGACCAGCATCTGCTACTGGCTTCCCTGGCACCACGACGGGTGCTGGTACAGGGCTTCAATTCCTTCGATTGGATGGATACCAAGAGCGAATACCTAGCTTGCCAGGCCGCCTCACCCGCCTGGGAATTCCTGGGACTGCCAGGACTCCCAGGGAATTTCTTCCCCGAAATCTTCAGCACCGCACAAATCGGTCCCTACCTGGGCTATGTCCAGCGCGCGGGCGAACAAGGCATTTCCGCCTACGATTGGAACTGGGCGCTGGATTTCGCTGACAACCGAATTACAACAAATCACAAATCATGAAAAAGAGATACCAGATTGGAAAGTATTCGACGCCATTGGAGGAGTTCTCCCTGTTGGCGGAGATGGGTTTTGACTTTGCGGAATACAGCGTCCCCGATGTGTTGATTCCGGCCCAGGACGATGACGCCTGGGCAATCCAGAAAGCGAAGATCCTGGAGGCACAGAAGATCATGCGCTACGGCAGCCTCAATGGTTTCCTGCCGGGAAGCTTCCGCCTGACTGGGCCTGAGGATGGCCTCACCACCGAAGCCGCACTGAAATTCGCCGAGACCGCCTGCCGACGGGCCGACGAGGTGGGCATCCCCTATCTGGTGCTGGGATCCAGCGGCGCCCGAAAGGCCCCCGAGGGCTTTGATGTGCCCACCGCAAAACGCCAATTCGTGGACTTCTGCAAAGAGCTGGTGAAGCGCATTGCGGACTGCAAGGCGGTGGTCCTCCTGGAAAATCTCCAGCCCAAGGAAGACAATATCCTGAATTATATCACGGAGAGCGCCGCCGTGGTGGAGGAAATCGCCTCCCCCAGGCTACAGATCCTGGCGGACCTCTTCCACATGACCGCCGCAGGGGAATCCCCCGACGCCATCCGTAAGGTGGGAAAATACATCCGACACGTCCACGTGGCAGACCCCGTCACCCGAAACTGGCCCGGATACAGCCAACGAGACCTGGTGGATTATATCCAGGCACTCAACGACGTTGACTACCAGGGAGGACTCTCCGCAGAATGCAACTACGAAGAGGAAGGACTCCACGATCAATATCGGGTCACACTCAAAACCATCCAAAATTGGATGGAAAAGACGAAATAATGCTTAAGATAACTTCTAGAAACCTCCCCTTCTTACCAAAGAGAGGAAGTTGACAAAAAACTGGTCCATCGACGATTTGTAAAAAAGGAAATCGCCGTCGCGCCCGTGGTTCTTTCCCGACGGCGTCCACACCGTCGAGGGGGGGTATCGACTACTCGACATTCAGCCACACACAGAACTGTTCAGGATCCTCTCCCAGGGCATTGGCAATCCTGATGGCGGCACGACGAGTGATTTTCCGCTTGTCATTCTCGTATGCGCTGAGCGAAGTAGAGGAAATCCCGCACTTCTCCGAAAGCTGCTTCTGAGTAAGCTCGTGTTGCAAACGATGTCCCGCCAAGAAATGCCCAGGGGTGGCATTCTCCTTCCACCAATCCGTGGTGGTGATATCCACTGCTTCGTCGTCATCCTCCTCCGACTCGGACTCCTGCGGAGAAAGTATTTCCACCGTATAGCGGTTTCTGACAAAAGACAAGAATTCATCCACTTCCGACTCCTTTCCCCCAAGGAAAAGCTCAATATGGGGCTCCTTCACGACTGCCAACATAGTATACCTCGATGTTAATTGTTCCGTTTTCCCAATGCCAACATGCCACATGGTGGTAACCAAGATGGCAGTGGTAGTTGTTATTGCCCAATTGCGAATAATTGGGAAGAGTCGGCTGAAATGGACCAAAAGTCTGCAACTTCTGCAATAAAGCCAAAAATCGCTCCCGAACTGCTACGGGAAGCGTCCCAAGTTTCTTGCGGACTTTCTTTTTAACCGTAACTACATACGGAGGGCCCGACACCCCCGAAGGCTTCGCAATTGTTACCATAATTTAACAAAACTTATCAGATTTTCAAGAGATGAGATGGGAGATTTCAGATAAGATATTCCTTGAAATCCTCTTGAGAATCCAACGGTCATGAAGTCATAAAGATTACATAAACGGGCAGGATTTTCCTGTCAATTGACGGCCCATCAACGACTGGCATAGTTCGCAAGTCTCATGCCAGAAAAAAAACGCATGAACGTTCTTCGGGAAGACGGTTATGTCGTTCAAGAAATGACCACGATATTCAGGAATTGAGCAGTATTTGGGATTCAGGCTATATCATTCGAGTTCGTTTTTTCTTGGCATGTCCCTTGCTGGAGTAGTTTTCGACCGCCGGAAGTGCCGGTGGCGAAAGAACATCCCAAACGAGAGGAAAGAATCATGGGAAATTACTACTGCAAGTACTGTGGAGCCAAATACTCCAGCGTAAATAGCCTGACGATAAACAGCTGCCCCCGCCATCCCGATGGACCATGCAAGGGCAAGCACGCGCTGTATGAAGGTAGCGAAAAATCCCAGTATGTCTGCAAGTACTGTGGAAGCAAATACAGCAGCCTGAGCAGTTTGACGATAAACAGCTGCCCCCGCCATCCCGATGGTCCATGCAAAGGCAAGCACAGTCCTGCGCTCTAATCTCCGAAAAAGTTCCCGACTGTTGACGATTGCAAAGGCAGTCGGGATCTTTTGATGCAGGATGGCATCTTGATGTAAATTGGAATATATTATTTCAGTATCTGGAAGGGATTTTATCGCTTGCTGTGATGCTTGCTACGAAATCCTTCAGAAAAATGGTTATTATTTAAACAACTGTGTAGTGACAAAGACATGAAACTGGCTGGATTGGATTTTGAGACGGCGAATGGGAAGAGCGGCAGCATCTGTGCGGCGGGGTGTGCGGTCTTGGAAGACGGCGTTATGGTTGAGCGCAAGGAGTGGCTGGTTTGTCCCCACAAGGGCTATCGCTGGATGCGTCCAGATTTCACGGACATCCATGGATTGTGCTATTGGGACGTGTGCAACTGCAACGAGTTCAGTGCGGTGTGGCCGGAATTACAGAGGATGCTCTTGTCGGCAGAGTGCGTGGTCATCCACAACGCGCCCTTTGATTTGGGGCATCTGCGGAGCGTTCTGGAACTCTATGAGCTACCACCCGTGGAATTCGACTATGTGGACAGCGTGTGCGTCAGCCGTCGGCTCTTCCCCGAGATGGAGTCCCATTCCCTGGATATGATGGCGGAGCGCTTCGGCATCCAATTCCAGCATCACGATGCCCTGGAGGACGCCACCGCCTGCGCCAGCATCATCGCCCAGACTGGCATCCCAGAGGGAGCTATTCGGCATTTCAGCACATTCGAGCAGGAGAACTAATATGGGCAAGAAGACATTGATTCTCACAGGCTGGAAACATGCGGACTACGCACTGTCGGCGGTTCTGGCGTGGCGTCATTTCAAGCAGGCCGACGTGCTGGGGATGAGCAAGCGCAGGCTTCCGGAGTTCCTCGAGGAGGTCAGCGGATATTCGGAAATCGTCATTCTGGGCGTCTCCCTGTGCGGAGATCCGGAACGTCTGGGGAAGGCCCTCAAGTCGCTGAAAGCCCGGAAGGTCCATGTGCTGTGGCTCAGTCTCTTCGATTTCCCTGCATGGATGGGGAGCGATGTCCGCGACAACCTGGAGAGCGTTGTCATTGAAACGGACGACCTGGCCAGCGCTGTGGAGGAATACTACAAGGTGGACGGATCGGATTTGACGCTATTCTGCGACGCAGGGAATCCCCTTGGGAAGAAGTATCTGGAATTGCTGGCGGCAGCGGAGTATTTTCGTCGCAACTACCAGAATGAGCAGCCCTACCTGCGCGTCATCCAGCATCTATTCGCCAAGGATTCCGAAGACAGGTGGACGGACAATGAAAAGCTGATGATCGAGCACTACCGGCGATACGGCCATCGGGAACTCATAGGCAAAAGCGATTTGATAACGGGTCTTCAGGAGAAAGTCAACCTGCTGGCCGAACATGACCGCACACGAGTGCTGATTCTGGGCGGAAGCGGTACCGGCAAGGAGACCGTGGCCATCCAGATCCACAACAAATCCAAACGGAAAGACGAGCCATTTCTCGCATTCAACTGCGCCAGCGTCAATCCACAACTCCTGGAAAGTGCCTTCCGGGGCTACGAAAAAGGCGCATTCACTGGAGCCAACGAACGGCATGCCGGCGTCTTCGAGGCCGCCGATGGCGGAACACTCTTCCTGGACGAAGTGGGGGAACTTCCCCTGGAAGCACAGGGACTCCTCCTGCGTATCCTGGAAGAGGGACGCTTCCAGCGCATGGGCGAAAGCACCAACGAAATCACCGTGGATGTCCGCGTCATCGCCGCCACCAACCGCGACCTGGCGACCATGGTCCACGAGGGCAAATTCCGCCTGGATCTCTACCAGCGCCTGAGTGTCATCCAGCTCCGAGCCCCCACCCTGCGGGAACACAAGGAGGACATACCACTCATCGCCTACGCCTACCGCGACCGCAATCACATGGGCGGCTGGCTGACAAAGGAACAGGTGGAGGCACTGCAGTCCTACGACTTCCCCGGCAATGTCCGGGAACTCTACAACCTGCTGGAACGGGCATACGTCTTCGGCATTACCGACTTCAAGCAACTCATCCGAGAACACAAGGAACTCAACGCCGCACTCCTCCCACAGGACAAGGTGGAAGTCCCCGACAACCTGGAGGAGGCCACGCGACTCCACGTCAAACACGTGGTTGAAAAATACAACGGAAACATCACCAAGGCCGCAACCGCCCTGGGAACCTCACGGAATACCGTCAGGAAGTATTGGGGATAGTTGCGGAGTATGTTAGGTTTAAAGACAAGGTTGGGATTTCGCAAAACCATCAACAACAATAACCCGAGGAGATGAAGAAACTCTTCCATTGGTGTCCCGAAGCACTCCTGAATACAGTGGTCATTGCCAATCGCTGCAATGTCCGCATTCCTGCGGGAGATGAAGGCATTCACAAGCCCATCTTTCCGTTGCCTACGGACTTCCATGGTTCTCACGATGACTACCTTCGCAAGATTTGCAAGGCGGGACTTCATCGGCGCTATGGCATTGATGCCGATGCGTCAGGGCATACAGCAGAGGAACAGAAGATTATCGAGCGGATGGACCAAGAACTCAGCCTCATCTCCTCATCATCGCTGTCCAGTGATTTTCTGGTCATCTGGGATTTGCTGTGGGACAAGAAACGGAATGACTGGAGATGTCACAACTTAGGACAGGGTGCAATCTGCGGTTCGCTGGTTGCCTATCTGATGCCTGTCATTGACATTGATCCTCTAAAACACAACCTTCTCTTTGAGCGTTTCCTCAATAAAGAACGTACCGCATGTCTGAATATCGATATTGAAGAGTGCCCCTTAAGTGAAGACGTCGTATCATTGTCTCTTCAGAAACATAATCGGGAAAAATACTTGAAGATACCTGACAACGCTTCTGAGGCATTTGCATTGCTTGCAACGGATGATGACCGACTATATGTCGCCAATCATGACCCACTTGATGCAGAGTGGGATTCCTGCTGGCGCAATGGAGTATTTACCTACCTTCGAAAAAAGCATGCAAAAGAATATGATGCTTTGAGGCATTTGCTGGCAAAGGTCAAGCCGAATAATCTCGAAGAACTGACCGCGCTCTATGCCCTATACCGTCCAGGACCGCTAATACATCTGGGCACGTATCTTCGCAGGCGTTCAGGTGAAGAGCCAGTTGTCTATGCAATTCCCGAGTTGGAGCCCATCCTGAAGGATACGTACGGCATTATCCTGTATCAGGAACAGTTCATGCAAATCGTTCACCTTATTACGGGATCGTCCCTGGGAAAGGCCGATTGTTTAAGGCGTTCGATGGGGCCGAGAAAAGTCAAACTGCCCATATCCAAGGAGGAGTTCCTTGACACTGGAAGACATCGTGGCTTTGAGGAAGCAGACCTGTTGGAAATTTGGGATCACCTGCTTTACAGTGCACCGTATTGCTACCTGAAAAGCCACGCAGTCGCCCGCGCAACCCTGCTTTATCGGGTCGCATATTTCAAAGCCCTGGCACAGACGTGGGCATCGCCAATTCCACAATGAACTCTTTTTGCTAACACTAGGATGAACAAATGATGCTCTTCGATGAACTTTCTAATATGACGAATACCTACTCGACATTCAGCCACACACAGAACTGTTCAGGATCCTCTCCCAGGGCATTGGCAATCCTGATGGCGGCGCGACGAGTGATTTTCCGCTTGTCATTCTCGTAGGCGCTGAGCGAAGTAGAGGAAATCCCGCACTTCTCCGAAAGCTGCTCCTGAGTAAGCTCGTGCTTTAAACGGTAGCCCGCCAAGAAATGCCCAGGGGTGGCATTCTCCTTCCACCAATCCGTGGTAGTGATATCCACTGCCTCCTCGTCATCCTCCTCCGACTCGGACTCCTGCGGAGAAAGTATTTCCACCGTATAGCGGTTTCTGACAAAAGACAAGAACTCATCCACTTCCGCCTCTTTTCCCCCAAGGAAAAGCTCAATATGGGGCTCCTTCACGACTGCCAACATAGTATACCTCGATGTTAATTGTTCCGTTTTCCCAATGCCAACATGCCACATGGTGGTAACCAAGATGGCAGTGGAAGTTGTTATTGCCCAACTGCGAATAGTTCATCCAGGACGGTTGAATGGCCCCCGCAGATGACAGGTCGTTTAATAAAGCCAAAAATCGCTCCCGAACTGCTACGGGAAGCGTCCCGAGTTTCTTGCGGACTTTCTTTTTGACCGTAACTACATACGGAGGGCCCGACGTCCCCGAAGGCTTCGCAATTGTTACCATAATTTAACAAAACTTATCAGATTTTCAAGAGATGAGACGGGAGATTTCAGATAAGATATTCCTTGAAATCCTCTTGAGAAACCAACGGTCATGAAGTCATAAAGATTACGTAAACGGGCAGGATTTTCCTGTCAAAGTCTAGAGGCTCTAACTAGAAAGTCTAGCTCTAGAGGATTCCCAGTCGTCCCCCCCTGGCGTAGCCCTACACTCCCGTAAACAGAAAGGGCATCCCGCGCTAAGCAGGGATGCCCTTTGTTATCGTAGTAGGATTTGAATCGAGAATCCTAAATCCTGAATCCTGAATCAATCTTATCTGCCGAGGTCACCGCCAGGCATATTCTGGTTGGGATACCAGTAGTAGTCGGTAACGATGAAGTAATCGGCAGGGCTTACGCTACCATTCCAAGTCTTGCCCTTTGCGTAGGGAGCGGCCTCCACGTGGCCATCGCCCATGGAGAGGTTCATGCTCATGCCATGGCGGAAGTAGGGCAGACCCACATCGCCAACATAACGGCTGAGAGTGGCGATCATGGTACGGTATTCAGGGCTGTCGGAACCGAAGACCGTGATACGGGTGCCATCCAGATAGTTGACAAACAGGGAAGCATACTTGATGCTGCTGATGCGGTGCCAGGTAGAAGCGGCGGTGCCGTTGGTGCCGTTCTCAGAGTGCATCCAGTCATTGGATTTCAGATTGGAGGAATGGCTCATACCAGCATTGCACTGATAGGACATGTTACCCATGACGATGTCATTCTCACCAGCGGCGGGGCAGCTGAGAATCTTGTGCCAGGAGCCCTTGTTGGTACCGCAAGCGTTGTCATTCTCGTCACGTTCGGCGGCGGGGTCCTTGGAGCAATACTCACGACCGGTCATGGGAGCACCGGGAATCAGGGGATTCACAGTGAACCAGTAGTAACGGTCGCCATCCAGCGCGATATTGCAATAACCAGGAGTGTAGCACTTGCTGTCACCAGCGGAATCGCCACGGAACGCGATGGGAGGCAGGTAGTCGTCGTAGTCGTTGGCATACAGCAGGTTGCCCAGCTGAAGCTGCTTCAGGTTGTTGGTGCAGGAAATGGCACGGGCTTTCTCACGGGCCTTGGACAACGCAGGCAACAACATGGATGCCAGAATCGCGATGATCGCAATCACGACAAGTAATTCAATCAAAGTGAAGGACTTTTTCATTTGATACTCCGTTTGGAAGATGGCTTGTGGGAACATACAGATGACCTAAAAATCGTCATCTATAATATTGTCGTGCTTATTTTTACAAACAAAAGTGAGACTTCGCGCAAAAAATATTGTTTTCGCGCAATTTACATAATTGTATCCGCTCTGGCACTGCAGGGCTGGGGACGTCAGTCCCCCGCACGTCCAACCACCCAAGAACCGCCTCCCTGCTGTCGTTTTATTGACAGGGACTAGCGAGAAATTTCCATGCAGGAATGACCTGAATGCCATTATCCAGAACAGCTTCTTCGTCCCAGGTAATGACGAGTTTCTCCTTGATACCCAAACTCGTTGCAGCCTTATCCAAGGGACGCAATTCGCGTTCACGGGTTTCAGGATCGGACAAAGACCAGGTCACCTGAATTAACTTTTTATCCCGGGTAATTCTATTGAAAGCATAGAAATCAATTTCCTTTCCGTCTGATGTATTGACGTAATTCAAGGTATATTTTTGACGACGGAGATGAAGATAGACGAGATTTTCCAGCAACCATCCCCTGTTAGCTTCTGGGTCTTCAGACATGGCACGCACTAACCCGACATCAATAAGATAAACCTTGTCTGGATTGACCAGTTTCGCCTTTTCTGACGGTGAAAACAGTTCTGTCCTGTAAATGATACAAGCCTCTTCCAGATAGTTCATGAAATCGTATAGGTCATTTTTTGCACATTTGACCTGCATCCCCTGATTAAGAACCTTCCAGAAAGCCGTTACACTGAACTTCTGCGCGACAGAATGATAGATTGCCCGCAGAAGGTACCGGAGTGCAATGGCATTGGAAACCTTATGGCGCTCTATGACATCCCTCAGAATTACCAAGTCGCTGTATTCCTGTAGAATCTCCGTCCGCATTGCTTCATCAGGACAGCCAAAGGTTTCTGGAAATCCACCAAGGCGGAAATACTTGTCCATGCCATGACGTAAACGGGCGATGTCGTCGTCTGAAAAATTAACAGGTATCTTGTCAAATACATGGTGGTATTGCAGATATTCCACAAAGGAAAACGGAAGAACCTCCTTGCTGATGGAACGTCCGCGCATGGCAGTCTCAATTTCCGTTGTCAGCATCTTGGAGGATGAGCCAGTTAGAATAATATGAACGGATGTCGTATCAAGCAACCTGCGGATAAAATGCTCCCATCCAGTGATATTCTGAATCTCATCAAAGAAAAAGTAACACTCTTTCCGACGATTGTCTGGATATAGGCTGTAGTAGGCATCAAGGATACCTTGGCAGTCTTCAAGACGAAATCCTACCAGGCGGTCATCTTCAAAGTTCAGATATAGTAGTTGGGTCCTGCTCAGCCCTTCGGATTCCAAATCACGGATCTTCTGGTAGCAAAAGCTGGATTTCCCGGAACGACGCATGCCTGTTATAACCGTGGCCTTGCCAGGCAGG
Organism: Lentisphaeria bacterium UBA1724; assembly: GCA_002315885.1. Taxonomy (GTDB): domain Bacteria; phylum Verrucomicrobiota; class Lentisphaeria; order Oligosphaerales; family Oligosphaeraceae; genus UBA1724. The sequence continues at coordinate 12,600 of DCIO01000038.1, read as the reverse complement.
ATCGGAAACAAAAGATTCCGCGGAGAGATGTAGTCCAAGTTTTTACCTTGAAACTCCAGAATCAGTCTCTTTATGGTTTCTATCATAATCGCATTATCCTCTGGATTGTCATCATATGGAACACCTAATAATATATTCAATCAAAAGACTATTTCAACACAATCTGGATTATAACAAGAGATAATATTTTAGATTTCTGTCTTATTTTTAAAGATAAATTTTCAAACAGGGGGATTGTCTGGGGTGGTTGGACGGGCGGGGAAATTTACCTAGGGATTTCCAATAGAATAGCGGTTCCCACATCGGAGCCCACGAGTTTTCCGCGATATACTGCGAGACCGTCCAGGACGACGGAGGAGGCGGTCATGTGTCTTTCGAAGGTGGGGATGACATCTGGGAGTGCGGTGGTGGAGCCGTCATCCCAAGCCATCTTCCATAGATATCCGCGTCGTCCTCCCAACTGGATGACTTCCTGGGTTTCCTGGAATTGTTCCTTGAGTTCCTGGAGTGCGGTTTCATCTTTCAGCATGGCCAATTCCGTGCCGAGAAGTTTTGCCAGACCGATAGTTTCCAGGCCCGAGCATCTCAAATGCAGGAGGGCGTATTTTTTGCCATGGAGGGTAATTGAGGTAAGCAAAGGCGTCTTGTCGAGCTCATTCCAGCAATCGATTCGGTGGTTGTAGTCCTCCTCAGTGGGCCATTCCAGGACAATGGCAGGCAGGCCGCTTTCTCCACCCACGGAGTTGAAATTTCCGTGCCCCCGTCCCGCAAGTGCCCGTAGGGTCGTTCCCTCATCCAGGAAAGTGGGCAATTTCGGCCAATCGAGCTTTTCATTTGTGGAGAGCCATTTCCAGGCCCCTTCTCGGTAGGTCGCCCCCAGGAAGAAGGGATAGTATTCAATCATCTTCAGCGCTTCGGTAATCGCACGGAGATTTTCCAGGGAAGACGGCTCTGCCAGACGCGCGCCCAGGAGCTTCGCCAAATTCTGCGTATTCTCATAGCTATGACGTGCGATGCAAGTCACATGTCCGCAGTAGTGCCTGCCCTCCACCACCGCATCCCGCCAGACCGTATTCTTCTGCCACTGCTTTTGGTAGAAATCCCCATCCATTGGCGCAATGACGGGACGGAAGGAGGAGTAATCCACGAACCAGGTGTCCTTATACATGATGCGATGCGCCGTAAGGGAGGGCCTATTGCCATCGTCGATTCCCCGAATGACCAGGATGTCCTTCTGTCGTTCCTCCTCCAGGGTCTCGGGATAGGGCAGAACCACCTCGCCGGGAATGCCCAGAATGGCTGTCAGATTGAAGGGATTTTCATTGGGTGACCAACCGCCTGTGGAGATGAGTTCCCATTCGGCCTCAGTTGGGGGGCGCATTCCATAACCTGGAGGAAGCGAGCCATACTCATTCAGGCTATTGCCATGAATTGAGCAGAAATTGAGCATGTCATTCCAATTCAAATTCGTCACGGAATCATTATCAGGCACCCGTTCATTCCGCGAGTCTTTCGTCTTGTGTCGATAGAAGATGTTGGTGATTTTTCGGTCCATCACCCAGAAGGGATAGTCGATTTTCTGAACACCGCCTTTGGTAGAAGAATAGAATGCCTGGGGAGGCACGAAATTCAAATTCTCGAGACCAGTCCAGCCCATTTGGTGGAGACTCCTCCCTAACCGCGGGGACTGCTGATCGGGAGTGAGTTCGGCAGAACGCTCGTCGACCTCTTTGCGCATGCCATCCCGTTTTTCCGTCGGCAGAAATCCCGCCAGCGGGGAATCCAGAAAGCCGTAGAATTCCGCCATATTCTGGAAGCGCTCCATGGGGGTGCCCTCCTGGGAGAGCGCTGGCGTATGCTCTTCGGCAATCTTCTGCAGACGCGCACGCTGGGCCTCAAGAGATGCATGGAAGGCCTCGAATTCCTCTGCGGCAAGCAGTCGGTCCAATTCTGCAAGCACATCCTGAAGCTCGTATTCGGGATACTGCAGAGGGAGTTTCGCGGTGGCGAGACGGAATGTCTGGAGGGCGTCCTGGGCGCGTGCAACTGCCTCCACATGCACCCGTTCCCGATAACGCAGATAGGAAGAAACACCATAGCATGATGCGCCAACCAAAAGAATCGCCGACAACGTAAAAATCGCAACGCGCCTCCCCAGGGCAGGTATCATCCCCAGGCGTCCAAAGAAACGCCGCCAGGGGCCCGCTTTTCCCGCAGCGGCCTCCTCCAGTAACTCACGGCATTCGTGGCAAGTTCCGCAGCGCTTCTCGGGATTCTTCGCACACAGCCGGACTGCGGGAATACAAAGGCGCCGGAGGGTATCGGCAGGGAGATTGTCGGGCAAGGCGGGATACTCCGTGGGCTCCTTTCCCGTGACGGAGCAGTAGAGAATTTTCCCCACCGCGTAGATATCGCAGAGGGGGCCCTTCACATGCTTTCCTGCCAGGAGTTCCGGCGGCAGGAAGCCCAGCGTTCCCGCCAACGAGAGCGTCTGGGAAATATCCGCCAGCAACCCGAAATCCGCAATTTTCAATTGTCCCTGGACGAAGATGATATTTTCGGGTTTCACGTCCCGATGGGTCAATCCTGCGGAGTGGAGGACTTCCAGGGCATCCACCAGACTCACGCAGTATTTCAGCGCCTCGTCAATGGGGAATTGTTTTCGTTCTGCCAATCGATGTGCCAGCGTATCTGGTTCGTAGGTAGCGCTCTCCGCCCCCAGTGCGTTGTCCGCGGCCTCCATGGTATAGAAGAGCTGTCCGTTTTCCATACCGCACTGATAGATTTGGCAGATAGCGGGATGAGGTGGCAACTGCATATATCGGCGCAGCGCCTGGAGTTGCACCTCGCCTGCATGGACAGCGGAAAAGACCTTCAGCGCCACGCGGTGACCCAGCATATCCTCCGCCAGATAGACTTCCCCGAAGGCGCCATGCCCGCATGGAAAGAGAATCTGGTAGCCTGCAAATTGTTCACCCGTGGTCATACGTGGAAGAGAAATCTAGGTTTTACGCAAGGAACGCCTGCTGGAATTGCTCGGGAGTGGCCTTGGGAATACGGTCGTAGGTCATCAGGCCGTTCTGTTCCTGCTCCACATCCGTGAGCTGCGTGTAGCACCATCCGCTGATGCCTGGTGTCTCGTTCATCAGAACCACCTGCTCTTTGATGCGCTCAATCAACTCCTCGGCGCTCTGCATCTCCATGCCGTGGTAGCCCCAGCCCTCCTGGGTCTTCTCACGGAATTCCGCAGGGATGTAACGGAAGCCGCCGAATTCGTCCACATAGTAGGGCTGGCCTGCGTAGCCCGTGTCGAATTCCGGACGGACTGTGGGGAAGCCGCATTCCCGGTTGGGCAGTATCCAGCGCTCCATTTCGCCCGCAGAGGCGCAATACGCGTGGATGCTCCAGATGTCCGTCTTCGCGTGTCCCCAACCGCTGTCGTCATGGACGGGACGAGTGGGATCCAGCATCTTCGTGAAATCATACAGCCGCCGCACGCCTTCCCGGAAGCGGTTCTTGTTTTTTGAGGTGGTATGGAAGTCGCTTTCGTTCAACGGCGTCCAGATGAGGATAGAGGGGTGGTTTCTGTCCCGCAGGACTTCCTCGCCCCACTCCTGCATGAAATTGGTGAAGGACTCATAGACATTGGTGGGTTCCTGGAAAAAGATCTGGCACCAGCCCTGTCCCCAGCAGGGGAATTCTCCCCAGACCAGATACCCCAGTCGGTCGGCGTGGTAGAGATAGCGTGGTTCGAAGACCTTCTGGTGCAGGCGGGCGGCATTAAAACCGCATGCCTTGGCAAACTGGATGTCCTTCAGAAGCGCCTCATCGGAGGGGGCGGTCCAATTGCCTTCGGGATAGAAGCCCTGGTCCAGCACCATCCGCAGGAAAATCGGATGGTTGTTCAGGCAGAGACGATTGCCTGACACGTGGACTTTCCGCATGCCTGCGTAGGAGTCCACCGTATCCGTGACCTGCCCCTTTGCGTCCCGCACGATATATTTGATGCCGTAGAGGAAGGGGTCGTCGGGAGACCAATCACGGGGATTCTCCAACTTCAGCACCATCGTGGCAGTCAGGGTGGCGGCACAAGTACCAGAAGCCACCACACTCTCACCATCCAGCACCTGGATTTCCAGAGTAGCGCCCTGGGCTTCCCCGAAAAACGCGGGCTGGAAGACAAAGGCGCCGTTGTCGTAATCCGCCACAACGCGGCAATCCTGGAGACCAACCATTCCCGCGGCCTCCAAATCCACCGTCTGCCAAATGCCCGTGGTGCGCTTGTAGGAACAGCCCTTGGAGGAGGCATACATGCACTGCTTGCCATTGCTCTGGACTGTGCTGCGGACATCGCTACGGGCTTCCACCACCAAGTCGTAGGTCCCGCCAGCCTCCGCCTTTCCCGTCAAATCCACGGAGAAAGGAGTGCTGCCGCCGTGATGATAGGATACTTCCTCGCCATTCCACCAGACTCTCGACTCGTAGTAGACTGCACCGAAATTCAGGAGAATGCGGCGGTTCGTCCACTCTGCGGGAATCGTCACCTTCCGATGGTAGAAGATCCCCGTGATAAAATCCGTATAATTGACGCCCGAGAGCGGTGTCTCGGGTGCAAAGGGCACCGTAATCTTCTGGGCAAAACCCTGGCTCTTCGCCAAACCCCGCTCTTCCCCGGAATTCGCCATGTCGAATTCGTAGGTCCATTCGCCATTCAGGTTCAGCCAATCATTGCGCCGGAACTGCATCCGGGGATATTCAGGACGAGGGATCATTTTCAATGCTTAATGCTCAATGCTCAATGCTCAATGCTCAATGCTCAATGCTCAATGCTCAATGAAGGATAGAACGCAGAAAAATGGCTAAGAGGGGTATGGGGACACTTCCCCATCCAACATTACGCATTAAGCATTACGCATTAAGCATTATCTTGAGCGCCAATGGAAGAGGAGGCAGGGTGTTGGATCGTGGAAGCCATGGGGATGGTGTCCCCACATGGAACGATGGAAGAGGAAGACCTTGGCGCCCTTCACATCCTGGATATCCTTGTCCAGTTGGTCGAAGGGGACGCCATCGTTATTCCAGTTCAGGGGGATGATGGTAGCTCCCGCCTCCTCCAGGCGTTTTGCCAGCACATTGAAATTGAGGTCGGGCTTGACTACGTCATCGGAGTCGCTGATGGTGGCGAAAATCGGCACCTTTGCGGCAACGATGCGTTTGGCGGCATTGAGGGGGTTGCATTCGGAGGTCTTCAGCTCCTCCTGTGTCATGCCGTATTGCTCCATGATGATCTGCAGACGGGAGCCCGCGCTGGGGTGGCCGTCTGAGGCATCGCAGACAGGCGCATCCAGGTAGATTGCCTGGACGCGGTCGGGATTCTCCGCGGTGTATCGCAGGGAGAAGAAGCCGCCCCAGCTCATGCCGATGAGATTCACCTTGGGTGAGAGACCCATGCCCACCAATTTGGACTGGAAATGGCGCATGATGTCGATGCCCTTGGGAGAGCAGCGGAACTGGAAGACATCCACGAATGCGTGGTAGAAGCCGTGCTTCAGGAGCTCCACCGTGCCGACCTCACGCACGAAGGACTCGGACCACTGTGGTGTCCAACTCCAGCGGTTATCCGGCGACGGGCATTCGGGTTCAACCACCCATGCGGGGCAACCATCCACGGTGAAATGATGGCGTTTGGAGCCATACCAGATATCAACTGGCCAATCGGAAGGAATGCAAATGGACATGATTGTGAGTCTTTCTATCAGAATGTTATCGGAAGAGATCTTTCAGAGCCTCCACGAAGAGCGCCATGCCCTCTTCATTGGGGTGGTTGATGCAATTCATCATCAGACTGGAATAGGGTATGCCCTGACGCCAGAAACGCCCCCAGCGGAGAGACGCATCCGCCAACGCCACCTGGTTCCCCACGGAGAATTCCCGCAGCGCCTGCACGTATGCCCGGGGATCCTGGTCGATTTCCTTTTCGTCAGTAAGGCCCATCCAGTCGGGGCGGACGTAATGGGGGGTGAGGATAATCCACTCCATGCCATTCGCCTGGAAGTCCTTCTGGAGCTTCCCGTAGCGCTCCAGGGTGAAGTCCCGGCTGAATCCCGCGTCATTGACGAATTCGGAGATGATGAGGTCGGGCTTCTTTGCCAGCACCTGCTCCTGGTAGTTGTATTCGGAACCCGTGGGTTCATTCAGGAAAGAGGTAGTGGTTCGGCCCCCCCAGGCAACGGTCTCCAGCTGGATGTCGGCTTTCGGGAATTGCGTGCGTAGCCATGCCACGAAACGTTCCTGCCAGCGTCCTTCGGGATAAGTCTTGAGGAAGGTTCCCACGGTCACACTGTCGCCCCAGGCCAGAATCCGTACCGCCTCGCCCTTTTGGAGCTTTACGTATGTCTTAGGCAACAACGCCTCTGCAATGCCAGGCGCGGGGCGCAATTCCTCGGGGAAAGACGTCTCCAGAATGGGCAGGAGTTCGCCGTCGGTCAGCTTCTTGAGTCCCGCTTTAACCCAGATATTCGCCAGACGGGTATCGCCCTCCTGAAGGGCAGGCAGCGGTGGCGTGGCGGAATCCTCCCTGCCCTGACGCACAGCAAACTGCCCCGCCTTGTCCTGCACGATGGAGTCGATACGCAGGAGCGTATGCGCATAATCGAAGAAGACGGCCTGATTTGCGCCAATGCGGCCTTCGGGAAGCCGCCCAACGGTCCCCCAGTCCTCGGTGAGCTGGTAATCCTTGCCGTCTTCGTAGATGACCGCATCCGCGCCATCGCTGGATTTGACTTTCAGCGTACCGGGGCAGTACCCAAAACGTGTGGTGCACTCCATGGCCACAATGCCATCCAGCTTCGTGCCACGGCACCAGCCCCCTGCCTTGGGATTGTAGTCCTGCAATGCAGTATGTCGTTCATTGGAGACCACATGGACCTCCGGCGGCGCGATTTCCACCACCCCCGTCTTGCCATCGTAACTAACCTGAACCGCCCAGTCATCCAGCAATTTCAATTCAGCAGGAGCGGCAAGAAGCACGGTGGTCATGATGGTAGCCAATGATGTCAGAAGGGTTTTCATGGGATTCAAATGGTTCTGTGCGCCGCAATTTTGTTGCGACGAATTTTACGGCATTTGGAAGAGCTGGAAGAGGTTGACATTCTTGGTACCGGTGATGCCGGGGGAAGTCTGGAACCAGTAGGACTGTCCGGAGCCCTCGTCGTCATCGAAGACCACGCTGGCGAATCGGAAATACTGTCCCTTTCGGACCAACCCGAGAGCCTCGCAGTCCAGCTCGATGCGATAGGTGGTGACACCCTTGGCGTCGTCGCGAGTCACCTGGCACTCCTGTCCCGCGTTCAGCGGTGCGTTGTATTCACCTCGGAAGACCACGCATTCGGGGCCATTGGCCGTCAAGGCCACGCCGATTTCCACATCCTTGGGACCATAGCCAATTGCAGTGGGATCCGCAGTCACCACCACCTCGGGCAGGATGGCGAACTGGAAGCAATCGCCATTCCAAAGCATCTCGCCAGTCTGGTTGTTCTTGTGGGTATCGTCGGTGATTTCCGCCTTGACCACCAGCTTCTGCCCATTCAATTCCATGTAGATCTTGCCGCCCAGGTCGCTGCTGCCATCCCAGCGAATCCAGGGATCGGGAGGAATGATGTCCTTGCGGGCGTCACCAAATTCCCGGATGAAATTCTCACCCTTGGAGAGTTTCGTGGGAGAGAGTGACATGACGACTGTGGTGGAGGCCTTCTTGGAATCCGTCAGGGTGACGGCCATTTCGCTGGCCTCGCCGGGGATATCCGTCAGGGGGATAACCCAAGGGAATGCTTTTCCTGCTTTCTTGGAGGCGGTCTTGGGGGTGCTGTCGCCGAAGGAATAGGCCACCCGTGCGGCCTCGGTGGACTCCGCATCCAAATGCTTGACAATCAACGCGCCCTTTCGTCCGGCCTCCAGCTTCAGGGAGCAAGTGAGGCCATTGGCGCGGTCCTCGGCGCTTTCCAGAGCCGCGTGGAGGGCATCGTATGCGCCCTCCCCTTCCAGGGAGATGTATGTGGGCAGCAGATGTGCGGTGAAGACGCCGTCTGCGGGCACCTCAACCGCATTCCCCAGGAAATCCACGCACTTGACGCCTTCGGGGAGAGTGAGCTTCACCGCGTTGTCATTCTGTTCCGTCCACAGCACTAGATAAGCGATATCCTTCTGACCGAAGACGCCCAGTTTCAGGTTGGAGTCCTCGGTGCCCAGGCGGCTGTCATATTGACGGACGCGTTCCACCACACGCGCCACCTGGCTCATGGCGGGAATCAGGAGCATGGGCGTATCCTCGTGCCACATGCCGTAGTCGAAGTAGCTGGATTCCACGCAACCCATGGTATTGAACCAGAAGAAGAAGGGCGACCCAAGCAGACGCGCGGTCAGCACCGCGGAGGTCATGCGGCGGGTCTCCTCCTGCTGGAGGGGATGGTCGGGTGCCAGGCGGTTGTCAATGGCGAAGCCGTATTCGGAGACGAAGGGCTTCTGGCCCTGCAGGTACGTCTGTGTCATGGCGTTGGCGTTCTTGAAGACGCTCTGGTATTCACGGTTCGGGGAACCGATGTTGGGCATGTTGGAGGGATCCAGATAGCGCATCTTGAAAGAGTAGCAATCCATGGGGAAATACTGGAATTCGCCATCCACCTGGCTCAGGACTTCACGGGAGAAGGGGAAGTCCTGCACCTGGGGAGAACCACCGGAGGGACGGCCCGCCGCGATGGGCAATGTGGGATTGGCACGCTTGGCGGCCTGCAGATAGAGCGTGGTAATCTTCGCCAAATCGGTACAGACGGGACCATAGACGTGGCCGTGCTGGCGCACAAACTGAGGATACTTCTTGCGGTAGTAGGGCTCCGAACCCGAAATCAGCTCGTCCTCACCGCCGATTTCCAGCAAATCGATGTCGTCACCCGCACGGCGGATGAGTTCCTCGAATGCCACGGAGAGCTTCTCCATCGCCTCGTCCGTGCCAAAGAAGCCCTGGCTCTCGGGAATGCCCCACTTCTTCGCCTCGGCGGCTTCCTCGGGACGATGGACCCAGTTGGGGGAACCAGGCAGGTGCACCAGCGAGAGTTTCACCTTGAAACCACGGGACTTCAAATCGTGGAAACGGCGCAGGTGAGACTCGTAGTCAATCGTGTTGGGGTTGGGCATCAGCGAGAGCCACTTGACATCCGCCTCCGTCCAACGCACACCCAACCGCTCCACGCCATTGGGGACGTTGCTGTTGACACCCAGATAGGGCGTCACCTCAGGATCGTCAGCCAGGGGTTTCTGGACGACGGTGTAGACGCCCATGTCTTCGCTCAACTTCTTGCCCTGCGCATCACTCCACTTCACACGATAGACGAAGAGCCCCAGCTTATCCACGGGCATCGGGATTTCCGCCTTGTAGATACCCTTCTCATTCCATTGGGCAGGCTGGCTGCTCTCCAGAACCACATTCTGCTGATAGTCATTGACGGTTAGGGTCCAGGTGGCGTCCTGTGGTTTGTCGCCCCGCAGGTCGATTGCCTGGAGACTCAGGACTGGCTTTTCGTCCTGGAAGAAGATGCCATTGTGCTCGCTGTAGAGTTTTGCGCCAGAGTAGAGTTTATTTTCCTGGACAAAGGGGGTCGCCTTGGTGCCGATTTCCACCTTTGCGCCATCGAAGAAGACCTGCACGGGCTCGTCGTACTTTCGGTTGATCAATTCCAGAATCATCCGATAATCCGAGGACAGTTTCACCGTAAAAGGCACCTCGACACGACGCCATTCCGTGGTGACATCAAAACGATGCCACTGGGAATCCTGCCAGTTGGTCTGGACGTTGATCAATTCCATCGTCCGGGGCTTGTCCGCCCGAATCCAGCAGGAAAAGACATACTGCTTTTCGTTGTCGAAATACATGGGGGAACCCGTGTAGGAATGGCAGTCCTTGGCATCCACGGTGGTGGTGACATACATGGCACCCTGGGGCGCGTCATCCCCCTCCACGAGAATCCAGGGACAGCCCTGACCACACCAGAGCTTGGAGAAATACCCCTCCCCGCCTTCGTAGCCGTTGTTTCCCTTCAGCAAATTCACGCCAGATTCACCCATGGACTCCAGGGCCAGTTTCCGCGTATTGCCCAGGAAGAACTCCACATCGTCAATCCGAACCACCGCGTCACGGTTGGAGATGTTGGTGAATTCCAACAGCACCCAGTAGTCGCCCGTATACTTGGGAGTGAATTCCACCGCGCAACGACCCTCTTCATCCAGGGGCCCCATGGACATGAATGTTGTGTCCTTCCAGTCGCAATTCACCAGCGCCACCTGAATGGCAACCCCATCGGGCACCTGCGCTTTCATGCGGTAGGTATAAAGCGTATTCGCCTTCACCGCAAAGGGCGCGCCGGAAATGCCCTTCTTCTCCACACCCGCAGGAACCTGTACCTGCAGACAACGACCCGATTCACCAGAAACTACCGACCAGGATAACGCATTGGGGCGGTCGCACCAAAAGCGGGTGAAATAGCCGCCGTCCGATTCAAACGTCCCGTCGTTGGGAATGAGATTCTCAAAAGCAAGCAGGGGCAGAGACAGGGCAAATGCCAAAAAGGAAAGGAAGAATTTTTGCATGGTCGAGTAGGTCAGTTACAGGGTGAGACGTAATCAATGCTACACCCTAATGTACCATGCTTTTCATGCCTTATTGCGACGTCTTACCATATTTTGCGGCACCGTCGGCGACTTGCCAACTTTCGTTGCGCTGGCTTACGGCAAAGGATGAAAGTTTTCGTCGTAATTCACGAAGGTGGTGGAATGGATTTCGGCTGGCTGACCCTTTCGGAATGTCACGTCATCCATGACAGTGCCGTCAGGCGTCATCTGTGTCAGTCGGATGCCATCTTGTGAGACAGCGCATTTGGTTACGGTGATATCAACGCCCGCCCCATCTGGGCCGTCATTCACAAACACGGGGAAGGCAATCTCTGAGCGGTCGAATGCCTTGTATCTCTTGATTTTATATGGATGGGCTTTGCGTTTGGCACCGTAGAATGTCTTTGCAACGGGGTCGAAACGGTAGGGAGAATGGATGTCTCCACACAGCCAGAGGTCGATAGGACACTCGGGATTGGAGCCGAAGAGGTATTTGCCTACAACGCGACTCAGATTCTGAAAATAGAAGTTATTCTCGAATTCAAATGGGACAGTATGCGCCAGAACAATGCGCTTGGACGCATTGCGACACGCCTCGGAATGGATTACCCCTTCAAACCACCGCGCTTCGGCTTCGATATAACTTTCCAGGGAATTGCGCAGAGTGTAGTGCGCAGGAGTGCTGTCGTGCCGAATCTGGTCCTCAAAGTTGTCCAAAACGATGTAGAAGACATCACCGAATGAGAATGCGTAATAACCTGTCCCGAAGCATTCGAAATACAAATCCGTTTCTTTTCCGCGGTATTCGTGGTTCCCCCGCACGATTTGAGCCTGCCGACCGTAGCCATTGGCGACGAGGACGTCATAGAATGTCTTGAAATACATGCTTCTGAAGTCGTCGAACGTGCTATCCAGGTCTCCCAGGGATGCAATGAAATCCGCAGTCCCCATGCCGCAGTTCTTGAACATGGCATCGAAGTTGGCAATTCGCGTTTGAGGAGACACCTGATTGTCCGACACCGCAAAGAATACGTGGTCTGTGGAGCCTGCTGGAGCCGTGGTAAATCGCCCACTGGCGACCTCCACTTCCGTCGGGATGCTTTCATCCAAAACGACGATTGCATAATCGTATGTAGTGCCAGGCTCCAAATCCGCCAGGTCAAAACGATGGATTGACTGCAAACGCATGAGGCCATTTGACGTCGTCCACTGCGTGCGGGGGCCTGCATCCCCCGATGCCGACAGACGAATGCCAGAGGCGACTGCCTGGAAAAACTCGATGCCAATTGTTGCAGAGGTGGCGGAAACACGGGTTACCCACGGCGTAATTGATACAAGCGAATTGACGGTGGACGACACAGGGATCGTAGTTTGAGCCCGACACACCAGGACTGACAGCGAAAATACCAGAAGGAAGACTAGAAAACGCTTGGTCATAGTTCTTATGAGAATCTCGGTTGGAGACAACAAAACTCTATTGCTACACGACGATTAATATAGGTCGCTTGCCAGACATTCCCACCGACTACAAGCGCTCGCTAGAAGCTCTAGAGACTCTAGCTAGAAAATCTAGAATTCTAAACGCCGTGCGCGCGAATACTAGCTAGAAAATCTAGATCTAGAAACGCTAGCTAGAAAATCTAGAGGCTCTA
>DCIO01000038.1:0-130 GCA_002315885.1 Lentisphaeria bacterium UBA1724 | reverse complement strand
CTAGAGGCTCTAGAAGCTCTAGCTAGAAACTCTAGAATTCTAGGCGCGCGTACGCGCGAATACTAGCTAGAAGCTCTAGCTAGAAGGTCTAGATCTAGAAACACTAGCTAGAAACTCTAGAGGCTCTAGA
>DCIO01000100.1 GCA_002315885.1 Lentisphaeria bacterium UBA1724 | reverse complement strand
TGGAGATCCATTTCTTCAATGTTGCGAATGGATCTCTTGGCACCAACAGCATGAGCCGCGAGCAGATCGTCGCCACCCGTCACCAGGAGTGCCTGGATTCCGCCAACAAGGTGGGCGCCATCTTCCATGACCCCATCTGCGACGACATCGAGGTCTTCTACAACTACGAGAACATCTGCCGCGTGGCGGAGGTGGTCCGGGAAGTGGATCCCTCCATCATCCTGACACATGGTCCCTACGACTACATGGAAGACCACTGCTGCACAGGCCGACTGGCCGTCACCGCGGCTTTCTGCCGTGGCATGACCAACCTGCGCTGCAACCCCAAATTCCCGCCCACTCTGCGGGACGTGGCGGTCTACCACTCCATGCCACACTCCATCACGGATATGCTGAACCGCCCTGTGGAAGCGGATCTCTTCGTTGATGTCGCCACCGAAATGGAGACCAAGAAGGAGATGCTCCGCCAGCACAAGAGCCAGAAGCAGTGGCTGGATGTCTCCCAGGGCATGGATGCCTATCTGGACGAACTGGTCTGGCGCATGGAACACTACGGCAAGAAGTCCGGTGCGTTCACCTACGCAGAAGGCTACATCCGCCACAATCCCCTGGGCTTCTGCGCCGCGGATTACAATCCCCTGAAGGAAATCCTGGGCGAAAAGGTCGCACTCCGGAATTAGTATCCCCCACAAAACACACAAAATCCCCCAAAAGAGATTTTGTGTGTTTTGTGTGTTTTGTGGACTCAACTGTCTATCCAACCATTTTTACTTATGACAGAAGCACGTAAAGGAATCATCGGCGCAGGCAACTGGATTGTGGACGAAATCCGGCAATTGGACCGCTGGCCTGGCGAAGGCAATCTGGCGAATATCCTGAAGGAGGAAGCCCCCGCAGGTGGCGGTGGTGCCCACAACATGGTCCTGAATATTGCCGCCATGGCCCAGGGGGCGATACCCCTCTATGCGGTAGGGTGCGTCGGCGACGACAAATATGGACATTTTCTGCTGAATAATACGACGAAGGCTGGCGTTTCCGTGGAAGGCATGCGTGTCGTCCCCGAGTTACCCACCAGCTATACTACCGTTATGGCCGCAGATGGCCGACGGACATTCTTCCACAACCACGGCGCCAATGACGCACTCTGTGTCAAAGACTTCGACAATGTGGATTACAACGCCAAGATTTTCTACCTGGGGTATCTGTTGTTGCTGGCGGGGCTGGATGCACCGGATGCCGAATACGGCACCTGCGGCGCACGGGTGCTTTGTGACATGCGCAAGAAGGGCCTCCTGACTGTCCTGGATTTGGTTTCCACCGCGCCACAGCTCTTCCACGATGCGGTGGTGGCCGCCATGCCTGGCGTGGATGTGCTTGTCATCAACGAAATCGAGGCGGGAAATGCCTTCGGCGCGAAGATCCGCCGGGATGACGACACCCTGGATATGGATGCCCTGAAGGCCGTCGCCCCGAAGTTCTTCCAGGCGGGCCTTCATAAGCTCCTGGTGATTCACTATCCCGAAGGCGCCTACGCGCTGGATGCCTCTGGCGTCGAGACCCAGATTTCTTCCTACAAGGCACCCAAGGTGGTTGGCTCCGCAGGCGCGGGCGATGCCTTCTGCGCGGGCGTGGTTTATGCGCTCCACGAAGAACTGCCCGTGGAGGACGCCCTGAAACTGGGCGCTGCGAATGCAATTTTCAACCTGGCCTCTCCGAACTGCACGGACGGCGCGGTCAGCATTACAGAAGTTCGTAAATTCATGGAAGCAAACAAATGAGCAAGACTTTCATTGGCATTGGCGCCGGTCCTATCCAGACTGGCATTTTCGTAGCAGGTGCGGCGCAGGGCGGTTTTGACCGCATTGTGCTGGTGGATGTGGATGTCGCGTTGGTGGCGGCGTTGAAGGCAAGTGGTTCCATCACCGTGAATACCGCGGGCAAGGAGACCATCACCTCCAAGACCTACACGGGCATTGAGATTCTCAATCCTGCCAACCCCGACGAATACAAGCAGTTGGTGGAAATCGCCAAGGACGCGCTGGTCTTCAATACCGCGTTGCCCGCCACTCGTTTCTATCCTTCCTGCGCCACTTGGATGAAGGAGGCATTCGCCGCCAATCCCAATGGCCGCAGATATGTCTATACCTCCGAGAACTCTACCACTGCCGCCGCGGAACTGAAGGCAGCCATCAATATGGATCTGCCCAATACCTACTATCTGGACACCGTCATCGGCAAGATGAGCAAGATCTTCCTGGGTGAAGAAAGCACTCTGCCCACCCTGACTCCTGGATATGTCAAGGGGCACCTGGTGGAAGAGTTCTGCACTATCTATACCTCCAGCGCCCCTGGCATCGAGGATGTGGGCATTGTGAATCTCTTCCCCAAGGCCGATCTTGTGCCCTTCGAAGAGGCAAAGCTCTATGGCCACAACGCCACTCACTTCCTGCTGGCTCTCATGGCGGCGGAACGCGGTTGCACCTACATGTCCGATGCGGCGAAATTCCCCGAAATCGTGGAAATGACCCGCCAGGCGCTGATCCAGGAATCCGGCGTGGCGCTCTGCAAGAAATACGCAGGCGTGGATGAATACTTCACCGAAGAAGGCTGGAATACCTGGGCGGAAGAACTGGTCCGCCGTATGGTCTCTCCGCTGCTCTCCGATGCCGTGGCACGCGTCGCACGAGACCTGGGCCGCAAGCTGGGCTGGGCAGACCGCATCGTGGGCGCATACCGCCTCTGCAAGGCACAGGGCATCGAAGCACCACGCCTGCGCCACGGTATCGATATCGCACTGCGCTTCTCCGCTCTGGAAGCCCTCATGGAAGGCGACTGGAAGGATAAGGACGGCGCACAGGAACTGGCCGACGAACTCAAGCGAGTGTAAACACTTGCTAATGCTTAATGCTTGATGCTTAATGCTTAATGCTTAATAAAGGATGGGGAGGTGTCCCCATACCCCTCTTCTTTAATTCGAAATTCGGGATTGTCAATTCGTAAGTGCTGTGTTTCGCTACTTGAAATCGAGAATCGAGAATTAAGAATTAATCCAGCCAGTGCCTGGCGTGAGTCACGGCGCGTAGCCAGCCGGTGTAAAGTGCCTTTGCGGTCTCTGGTGGCATCTGTGGCGTGAATGCCCGCACGCCCTCCTGATTGGAAAGGAGTTCGTTACGGTCCTTCCAGACCCCCACGGCTAATCCTGCCGCGTAGGCCGCACCCAACGCGGTGGACTCCAGATTGGCGGGGCGGTTCACTGGCACCTCCAGGATATCCGTCTGGAATTGTAAAAGCAGGTCGTTGGAAGCCGCGCCGCCATCCACATTCAGGGCTTCCAGGCGCATTCCCGTATCGGCTTCGATGGCGTCCAGCACATCCTTTGTCTGGAAGGCAATGGACTCCAGCACAGCGCGGATCATGTGCTCCCGTTTGGTTCCACGGGTGATGCCGATCATCATGCCGCGGGCATTCTCATCCCAGTAGGGCGCGCCCAATCCCGTGAATGCGGGCACGAAGTATACCCCGCCTGCGTCGGGGACTTGCCTGGCGTAGTCTTCGGATTCCGCGGAGGTGCCGATGAGTCCCATTTCGTCCCGTAGCCATTGGATTGCGGCGCCTGCCACGAAGACCGAGCCCTCCAGGGCGTATTCGACTTTGCCGTCCATTCCCCAGGCGATGGTGGTTGCCAGGCCGTTGGTGGACTCCACGATTTTGTCTCCCGTGTTCATCAGGAGGAAGCATCCCGTGCCGTAGGTGTTCTTCGCTAGGCCATTCTTGAAGCACTTCTGTCCGAAGAGCGCGGATTGCTGGTCCCCCAATGCGCTGGCGATGGGGACGGGTGCCCCCAGAATCTCCGAGGTGGTGTATTCGTAAACGCAGGAAGATGGCCGGACTTCGGGAAGCAGCGCACGGGGAATGCCGAGAGTATTCATCAACTCGCCATCCCATTCCAGGGTACGGATGTTGAAGAACATGGTCCGGGAGGCATTGGAGTAGTCCGTGACATGGGCCTTTCCACCCGAGAGTTTCCAAATTAGCCAGGTGTCGATGGTGCCGAAAAGCAACTCGCCATTCTCCGCTTGTTCTTTCGCCCCAGGGACATTCTCCAAGAGCCAGGCGACTTTCGTGCCGGAAAAATAGGCATCGATGGGCAAACCAGTCTTGTGGCGGATTGACGCCTCCAGCCCCGATTGTTTCAGACGCTCCGAAATGGCGACGGATTGACGGGATTGCCAGACGATGGCGTGGTAGATGGGCTTTCCTGTCCGACGACTCCAAATCACCGTGGTTTCCCGTGATTCGTGATGCCGATGGCGGAAAGTTCCTGCGCAGTCAACCCACTGCGCTTCAGGGCGTCACGCATCACATCGCAAATCGACTGGAAAATTTCCTCTCCATCCTGTTCCACCCACCCGGGTTGGGGATAGAATTGCTGAATGGGCTTCTGTGAGAGGGCGAAGGTCTTGCCACTGCGGTCAAAAATGATGGCGCGGACCGAAGTGGTCCCCGCATCCAATGACATGATATAGGATGTTGTCATGAAAATGTAAAATGAATGAGGCAATATGGGACGACGAATTCACACTCCGTTAATGTAGCGGAAGTTCTC
>DCIO01000120.1:51650-58656 GCA_002315885.1 Lentisphaeria bacterium UBA1724 | reverse complement strand
CCGAACTCTTAGGGCCGAACTCTTAAGAGTCTGGCCTTGCGAGAGAAAAAGGGGGAATGCACCTCCTACTGGATGATTGAATAACGCAAACGGCGATGGTGTGTTTTTTCACCATCGCCGTTTTGATATTGGGTATGCTAGGCTCTTAGAACTTGTAGGTCAAGCTGAATGATAGGATATGGCATTCGGTTTCGAAGAGTCCCCGTTCTGCGGGATCTGTGGCGGTTCCGGCTTTCTTAGCGGTTTCCGTTCCCAGTTTTACCTTGTTGAAGTGTGTGTAGCCGTAGCTTAGGTCGAAACCCCAGTGGTCATCCTGGTAGCCCACACCCACTGCGGCGACCCACTTGTCGGAGTCGGGCATTTCAGGTGAGAGATAGCGGTCGTTTGCGGGGGTGTTGTCATATTCGAAACCGCATCGGAGGAGCCATTTTTCGGTGAGTTGGTATTCTACGCCGAAGTGGTAGGACCACACGTCATCCCAGTCGCGGGGGTTGTCGGTCTTGCCGGGTTTGTCAGTGCCGGGGTATTTTTCGAAGGAAATGTTCATGTCCTTGTAGCTGGACCACTGCGTCCAGACTGCGTCAAAGAGGAAGGTCCAGCGCTCGAAGGAGTTGTTGCGGATACCTAGTGCCAGGCTGGCGGGCATGTCGATATGGGCGCTGACATCACCTTCGATGAATTGCGTGATTGGACCGTATCCAGGAATGGTGTAAGTGTTGGTGCCATAGCGATAGTTATTCTCGCCTTCGAAGTTCATGTGGATCTTGCTCTGGTATTTTCCCGCGAACGCCCATTCCTCATTGAGTTTGTAGTACGCCGCCAGGAAGCCACCGAAGCCGATTTCCTCCGCGGAGAGGTAGTTCTTGTTGTCGGGGAACATGCCACCAGTGCGCTCGGACATGTGGATATAATTGGCAAGACGCGCCACGCCAATCGCCATGTTGGGACCCGCCGCAATGGAGAGCTGGTCGGTGAGACGGTAGGTTAAGCTGGGAGAAATGTAGCAGACACGCAGGTTGGTGTAGGTCCCCAAAGCGGATAGCTCGCTGTCAGAGTCCCATTGCGTAATCATACCGTAGGGGGCATTTACCGCCAGGTTCAGACGCAAATCCTCGTTCAAGGGCAATACGCCATAGAAGAATCCAGTGTAACGGGGTTGCTCGTCAATGTTGTCATTGCTGTAGCTCGTGGTGTAGTCAATCGTCAGACGTATCGCAGAACCACCAGCCGTAAATGTGGGACGGTCAATGTCAATCGTCGCCGCAGGACTGTACCAGGCAGAACTGGCACGCTTGCCAGAGGCTACACCAGCACCTGCGGTACCTAACATGTCGGGGGAACTCTCACAGTATAACTGAAAGCCACCTGCAAATCCATTCAAACTAAGAACGCAAAGCAGAGTGGCGACAAATTGAAAAAAACGGTTGCTCATGGGAAACAAAAGACAGAGGGAAACAGACCATTTTTACGACAATGGACTCAATATAATGCCGAATTTTCAATTTTACAGACACATTTTAAATTTGTGTCGCAAATGAGGCATGAAAATGGTCTCTGAAGTGTGTGCGGAGTTATTTTGTGGTTCTATCTTATTGAGGTGTCGTAGTTTTTTTATCCAACGTGGAGTGAGAAGAGATGAAAGTAGTTTTGGTAAATGGCAGTCCCCATCCCCAGGGATGTACTTATGTCGCGTTGAGTGAAGTATCGAAGTCTTTGAATGCCAACGGCATTGAGACCGAATTGTTCACCATTGGTCAGAACATCAAGGGCAGTTGTCTTGCCTGTGGTTATTGCAAGACGAATGGTCGTTGCGTGATGGATGACGCGGTGAATCGCTTTATTCCGCTGGCGCAGGAGGCCGACGGTTTTGTTTTCGGATCGCCCGTCCATTATGCGGCGCCCTGTGGCAACATCATGTCTTTCCTGAGCCGTTTGGCGATTTGTGGAGGCAACTATCTTACCAACAAGCCCGCGGCGTCCGTGGTCAGTTGTCGTCGTGCTGGTTCAACGGCGGCATTGGATGTGCTGAACAAGTTCTATCCCATCATCGGCATGCCCATGGTGCCATCCCAGTATTGGAACATGGTTCATGGGGCTCAACCCCAGGAGGTCCTGCAGGATGCAGAGGGGTTGCAGATCATGCGCAACCTGGGTGTCAAGATGGCTTGGATGCTGAAGAATATCCAGGCCGGAAAGGATGCGGGGGTCCCCGCTCCGATTCTTGATGAACCGCATCAGAGGACGAATTTCATTCGATAACGTGATAGATTCCAAGAGAATCGCTAACGGACATCATCGTATGCTCTTTCCCTGTCCCGAATTCCAGTTACTGCCTTTTCCCGAGAGCGCAAAAATGCCGAGGAAGTATCCCTCTTCGGTGGGGGCTCTTGCCGAGGGGTGTGAGTTCTATGACGGATGCCTCGAGACGCCCGAGCGCCTTAAGATGCTTGCCACGCCTGAAGCGCCCCTCTATTTCATTGGCGATCTCCATGGAGATATCCTGGCGCTGGAAGGCATCATCGACACAATTGACGCCATGTCTCCCAATGCGGTGATTGTGGTGCTGGGGGACACCATCGACCGCGGACCACGGCAGTTGTATGTGGTGTTGCGTCTGTTGGAGCTCATCAAATCCCGTCCCGGTCGGATGATTGTTCTGAATGGTGACCACGAGGAGGGCGTGCAATTTGATGCGGAAGACGGGAAATTCTACTCCCCTGTCATACCTGGTGAATTCGTGGAACATCTGAATCACGCGCCCCGTATGCGGCATTTCGGTATCGCCTTCGCGAAATTGCTGGAGAAGGTGCCTGTGGCGGTCTTCTTCCAGAATGGAATTTATGCCGCCCATGGCGGTGTGCCCCATCAGGACTTGCTACCTGACATCCTTACACCTGCGGATTTGTCATCTCCCGAATGCCTCCGTGATTTCATTTGGAATCGTCTGACGGATGCCCGTCGGAAGCGTCCGAATCGCGGGGCATGTGGAACGGAGTTCGGGTATGAGAATCTCCTGGAATTTTGTAGCAATATCGAGTACTTGATGCCTGCACCGCTGAAGTTGCTGGTTTGCGGACATCAGCATCCCTATGATGGCTGGCAGTTCGTGGCAGGGGATGAGACGCATGCCGCGCTTTGTCTCTACTCGTCTTTTATCCGCACGCGCATTCCTGGCGAAAAGCGCTTTGGCGTTCCTTGCTTTGCGGAGGTACGCCCTGGTGAGGCACCGCGGGTGTATGGTCTGGAATTGGATGAGGAGGATATTCTGGGATATTATTCTCGGACATCGGTTCCCCTGGAGGAGACTTCTTGAACTGTCTAGGGAGAGCGGAGATTTTGTTTGCGCATACGCGGAAACCGTAACTTTGGAGAGAAAAATGAAAATTCGAATTGTATGGAAAGATACCTGTGGGGCAGGGCGGTTGGCTTTGCGTGGTGGGGAATTGATCTCTTCTGCTGAGATTCCCGCGGATGTGGTGGAATTTGTGGCGGAAATCCGCGGAGAGAATGTGGCTCCTGGGGATTTACCCACGCTGGTGCGTGTCCTGCGTGGAAAACACCCATTTACCTTTTTCCTGCGTGATGTGCTGAATGCGGCGCCGCTTTGGTATCCACTGGCGGAATGCGCAGTGACGACGATGGAGGACAATCGTTCCTACCAAGAGATTGCTGCCGCGATTCGTGGGAAGGGGTTGAAGACGGACGCGGAGCGCATGGAGGCCGAACCCGAGGAGAGTTACGAGTCGGCGTGTGCCCGTAGTACCAAAGACCAGGATGTGCCCGTGTGGCTGGGTGTGGCGCGTGACGCCCGTTTCTTCCGTGTGAATCGCCACATCTACCAGAATCTGGGCAGTTGGGGTGAGATTACGATTTGGAATCATTCCGCGCCACGTGAGTATCCCGACAACAAGGAGTGGCTGCGGTTGATTTTCGAGGTGGGACCCGGGTCTCATGGATGCCACCAGATTACGCGGCGTCTCCACGAGGGGACTCTGCCCATTCTGCATGTCACCCAGAGTGAGCAGACCATCGACTACGAAATGACCTTCTTCGCCACACGGGAATCCAGGCCGCTCTCCGCAAAGGATGTGTCGGTGGGTGGTAGCGACCCCATTGTCGCATACGCGGGAATGCATGGCACGAATCTGACGGAGGCCGAAAAGCAAGCGCTGGGTGGTCCCATCGGGGCACTACCCATTGGGGACGAAAAGGACGCGATGATCTTATGGTTGCATGTGGAGGCGGTGAACCGCACGGCCGTGCCTGTCTATGCATTCTTTCGCGCACCACATCTGACACTGGATGATCGCCAGCTGGAGAATGGGCTGCTTCATTATCGGGAGGCGGGGGTAATTGGCATCAACACCTTGGATGGTGTGTCCATGCCCCAGCGGGAGATGGCGGTGCTGGTGCCCGCCAATGGTCGTGTGAAATGCGACTGGCGTATCTGCCATTCCATGATTCCCGAAGAACGGGCGAAGGCGTTGCTGACCTCCTCTTATGAGCAACACCTGGCGGGCGCCGTGAAGTATTGGCATGCCATGGCGGCGCAGGGTGCGCGGATTGTTGTCCCTGAGACCGCCATCCAGGAACGCATTGAGGCCGGAATGCTTCATCTGGAAATCAATACGCTGGGGCACGCCTCGGGAGATGGTCCGCTTTTGGCTGCGGCGGGCGTCTATGCCCCTATTGGCACGGAGTCCTGCCCCATCATCCAATACATGGATTCCATGGGACGTCATGATACTGCTGCCCGTTGCATCCAGTGGTTCCTGGACCGACAGCAGGAGAATGGCTACATCAACAGCTATGCCGACTACGAAAGCGAGACGGGGCCCGTGCTCTGGTGCGTGGCGGAACACTACCGCCTGACACAGGACCGTACATGGCTGGAGAAGGTGCTTCCCCAGGTGGAGAAATCCGCACGCTTCCTTCTGTCGCAACGGTCGGAGGCCAAAAAGTCCACAGGCGGGTTGGTTGCCGGAAAGTCCTCGGATCCCAAGGACAAGACACCCGCATTCTTCTTGAACGCAGGCGTCTATCTGGGCATCGCGGGGCTGGCGGAGGCTCTGAAGGAGGTGGATCCAGATTTTGCGGAAGTGTTGCGAGCGGACGCCGAGGATTATCGGCTGGACATCCGGAAGGGCCTGGAACAATCCGCCATGGAGTCTCCGCTGACGCCGTTGTTGGATGGCAGTTGGACGCCTGCACTGGGCCCCTGGCCCGGCATCAACGGCAATGTGGCCTATCACGCGGACGGCGGCGAGTGGTTCAGTCATGGCACTATCATGGGACGACTGGATTGCGGGGGCATGGCGCTCTTCCTCTCCGATGCTCTGCCTGCAGATGATCCCCTGATGGATTTGGTCCTCAAGAGCCACCAGCACCCACAGTTCCGGGAGAATGCGGGACTCTCCCAGCCGTACTACTTCCGGCACGATATCGCCCACCTCAAGCGTGGCGAGACGAAGCTCTTCCTGAAGTGCTTCTACAACCAAGATGTGTCCCTTCAGGACCGCCAGAGCTACACTTTCTGGGAGCACTACTTTGAGGTCAGCAGCCACAAGACCCACGAGGAGGGGTGGTTCCTGATGCAGTGCCGATGGATGCTGGCGTTGGAAGAGCAGGGCGGCATCACCTTCCTGAAGGGCATTCCCCGCAAATGGCTGGAACCCGGCAAGGAAATCTGTCTGGAGAATCTGGTGACCTACTATGGAAAGGCGAATCTGGTGGTGAAGAGTCAGGAGAATGCCATCGTGGGCAGTGTGACCACGGAACGCCCTGCGGGGGAGATACGCGTGCGTCTGCCCCATTGGGCGGAGAAGCGCCCCGTGGCGGTCGTTGGCGGGCGATACGATGCCGACAGCGAGACGCTGGTTGTCGAAGATACTGAATTCCGCCTGGATTTTTAAGCTGTCATGGAAGTCTCTTTTCGTATTTTGCAGAAGGATGAACTGCATTTGGTGCGTCAAGTCGCTGATGTGGTCTGGCCCATCACCTTCCGGGAGATTCTTTCCCCTGAACAGATCGCCTACATGATGAAGATGATGTATGCGCCAGAAGTCATGGACAAGGAGTTCGACGAGGGGATACGCTTCTGTCTGGTGGAAGATGACGCCAACCCCATCGGGTATATCGTCTGGGGACAGTGCGATGAGGTGGCTACGGCCGCAAAACTCCACAAGTGCTACCTCCTGCCAGAATATCAGGGGAAGGGCATTGGCACCCAGATGCTCCAGCAGGCCATAGCATACGCCAAGGAAGCGGGTTACAAGAGCCTGCGTCTGAATGTCAACCGCCATAATGCAAAGGCAATCAAGGCATACAACCGCAATGGCTTCCAGACCATCCAGACCGTGGATAATCCCATTGGCAATGGCTATTTCATGAATGACTTCGTAATGGAAAAGATTCTTGATTCTTGATTCTCGATTCTTGATTCTCGGGTAGCTTCGCTGCATTCCCATTTGGGGAAATTCTACATCGACCTATCATTTTTACGAATCGTCGATGTGTCTATTTTTGTTGTTTCGAAGGGGTATGCATTCCGGAAGGCCCCGATCAATTTGAGCCAATTCGCGGAGTTGGATTTCTTTATCTGTCAGAATGGGCAGTATGTCCAGACGATGGCGTTTGCCAAGTATCAAGCCTATTGGGTTCGTAGCGACGAAGAGCAGGCAATTGTTTACGATTGTGACGAAACCCGTGGCGGTGATGAAATCGTCATTACATCGGAATGGCAGTTCATCGGTATATCTGACGAAGAGTCTGTAGGAATGGATCGAACGAATCTGGAATGCCAGAAGTGGCAGGAAGGATGTTTCCAGAAGGTGGAGGCTCAGGAGCCCCTGGAGCTTGGGCGTGGGTATCTGATGCGGAAATGCGAATAGAAGATGGACCTTTAGCCCGAGGCAATGGTATTGCCTCGCACAGAACCCCCGAGGCAATGGTATTGCCTCGCACAGAACCCCTAGCCCGAGTCAATATCATTGCGCCTGGTTCTGTG
>DCIO01000120.1:50883-51546 GCA_002315885.1 Lentisphaeria bacterium UBA1724 | reverse complement strand
TGTGCGGCGCAATATCATTGCGCCGAAGTACTTCCGGTGGCCCTTGCTACGAGATGATCAACATCTTCGGGACTTGAGCCCTGATATTGTATATCAGCGGCCCCGTCACCCGCGATATGTTGGCAGATTCGATTTAAGACCCAGGCTTCTTCTCGCGTCAGCGAATGTTTTTGCGTGCTTGGCACCCAATTATTTGGTGCCATTTGCAGGAGTCGACCTTCCGCACAGGCATTGAAATACTCTCCTTCAGGTTTATAAAATGAACTGAAGCCTTGAGAGCGCAAAACAATAAGCGGTACCCCCGCTTGGAATGCGGCTCGGGTGATGCATTTTTCTCCATCGCTAATACATGGACTTACCAACACGGCACCATGCTGTGCGGCATTCAACAGTGTTGTTTTCATCTCCTCAAATTTCTGGGTTGAGAGTTCTGGGGTGCCATCACGCATGGGTATTCCACGGGAATCCCGTTGATAGCGAAAAGCATTCCGAGAGACTTGAACCTGCAAAAGAACAGCCCGCTGCAAAAGGGATGTATTTCCGATGACTTGCATCGGACCAACATTGGGAAGAATATGATTACGCAGAACGGTAAAATACTCTTTCGATTTGCCGCAATAATATTGCGCCGTACAAGACCCGAGGCAATGGTATTGCCTCGCA
>DCIO01000120.1:38195-50791 GCA_002315885.1 Lentisphaeria bacterium UBA1724 | reverse complement strand
CTCGCACAGAACCCCCGAGGCAATGATATTGCGCCGTAAGAGAATGCCGAATCAAGAATCGAAGTGGTATGCGTCTCCGGGGCGGAAGTCCGCCAGGAATGCGGCGGCATCGGAGAGTGTCAGGTGGAAGAGTGAGGTGTTCCACTTGGAATCTCGGCACCATCCCTCGAAGGAGGTGGTGGCGCCATCCGCCAGCATCTTGGGCCAGGCCTCTGCGTCAGTGATCAGGTCGTGGAGCAGGTCCTCTTCGCCATCCCGTTGCAGTGCGGCCAGTGTGGGGAAGGAAGTGAAGAGCAGGGAGCAAGTCAGGCGCTTCTCCTTGATCATGGTTAGGGCGTTCTTCTTGAAGCGGTCGTCGGGATAGAGTTCGAAGAAGTAGGGGAACATATTTCCGGGGAAGCTATGGTGGCTGGAGGACTCGCTGTCCTTGTAGAGCCCCGCCTCCTGGTCGTAGAAGAGCTTGAAGAAGGTCTGTTCTAGGGCAGAGCTATCCCGATAGATGGGCTCTCCGCAGATGACGCACAGGCGGTTCAATGCCTTGATGGCGCCGATGTAGTATGCCTCCAGGGCAACGTGTGCCACGGGATTCAGCTTGCCTTCGGTCAGATCCACGTCATAGCCGTCGCGGAAGTTGTCAGGCCATTCCACCACAAGCCACTTGTTCATATTGCAGAGCATGCCGTCTTCCCGTGCGTATTCCTTGGCATAGTCGTCCAGCAACTCCTTCATGGCGGGGATGTATGTGCGGATCTTTTCCACATCATGTGTGAGGTGTTCCCATGCCAGGAGAGTAAAGACCATGATAAGGGGGTATTCTCCGATTTCCTGGACCATGGAGCAGTTGGCGCAGGTGATGAGCGTGGGCGTGATGAATTTTGTCCGCAGGAAATCATCATAGAAGACGGGCATCATGGAGAAATCCTGTGTGAGGACGCAGCGGGTGATGAGCGTATAACATCCGTCTCCCAGGTAGTAGCCCTTTTCCCGGTCCATGCAGTCCATCAGCACTTCCTGGGTGCCGTAGTGGAGGGAATTGACGCACAAATCCCAGATGCGCTTTTCCATCTCATTGCGGCCTTGGAATTTCGCCTTGAGTTCGAAGGGGTAGTGGCGGGAGAGGAATTTCAGACTGCCGGGAACCAGCACTGCGCCTTCCGGGAATTGGATCTCCGCATAGCGGTAGGATTTGTAGTCGTAGGGGATATATGTATCCACCTTCCGGTCTGAAAGCACGAACTCCTCGTGGTATTCGCAGTAACAGCGCATCTTGAAGCGCACGGTGCCATCCTCGTTGAGTTCCTGACCCATGTAGAGGTTGATTTGGGCATTTTCGGGACCACGGACCTGGAAAGAGATATTTCCTACGTAGGTCTGGCCAAAATCCACAAATAGCCTGTCATCCCGAATCTCGGTGAATGCCGGCTGGATTTCTTCCGTGACCACCATCTCCGAGGGCTGGGGTTTCAAGGTGTAGTTCGTATGCTTGCGTTTGCTGGCGTATTCCCAGGAACTATCATTGAAATCGGGTTCGATGAAATCCACCTCGGGGGCATTGGCGTCATAGCGTTCCATGAAGCCCGTGTGATACCCCACGACCCCGATGGAAGTATAGGCGGTATGGATGGCGGTCTTGAAGGTCTCGTCGGAAGAGAGGATGGTCTTCCCATCGACTTCCAAATCGCAGAGCAGACCCTGCTGGTGGTCTGCGGAGACGAAGACGCGGTTCACGTAACCCAGATAATATGTGTGGAAGGCGATGGTATTCTCGCCCTCGTGAAGATATGGGGTGATGTCCAGGGTGTTGTAGTTGTATGCGAAGCAGTAGCAACTGGTGGGGCCTTCTGCCACATACTGACCATTCACGTAGAGCTTGTAGAAGTCGTCGGCGGTGACGAAGAGTATCGCCTTGCCAGGAACCTGGTCCAGTCGGAAATTCTTCCGGAAGAGGATATGCTGGTTCAGCATGTCCTCGGGGAGTTTTACGCTGGTGGTGTCCAGTTGACGATGGAAAACCTGGAGTGGTTCCAGTTCCGCAAAGTCCTTGTTGGTGATCCAGAAACCCTGAAATTGATGAATATTTGTCATGATTTGTGTTCCTTATGAACGATGGAGTGTGACAACGGGGGCCTGGCCGTCCAGTAATTCGATGACGGCGTGATTGCCTGCTTCTCCGAAATCTCCGCAGTTGACGAGTAGGGTACCCTCCTCATCAAAGAGCCCTGCGGCTTCATGGATGTGTCCGCAGAGATGAAATCTCGGGTGGAGTCTTTTGGCGAAATTGGCGATGGCGTGGCTGCCCACGTGCATGCCATTTGGGATGACGTCTGCGCCGAAGCCCATGGGGGGAGCGTGGGTGACCAAGAGGTCGAGAGCTCCTTCGGGGATTGCAGCGAGTCGCTTGTCCATTTCGGCGTCATACCACTCGTAGGGGGTAGGGCGGGGGCATTTGTGGCTGCCTGAGACTCCCAGGCACTTCACGCCTTTCACGGCAGTTGTCTCCTGGGGCAGAAAATGCCCCATTTCCGCCAGAATTTTATCTGCTTCTGGTGGATCCATGTTCCCCGCTACAGCCAGAAATTTCGGGAAGCGGTTTTCGACGATTTTGATGGCTTCCCGGAAGTGCTCGGGTGTGCCAAGTGTGGTGAAATCACCGCCAATCAGCACAAGATCTGCATCGGGGAGTTTCGACAATGACGAGAAATTCTCGTGGAGATCGGAAAAGAAGAGAATGCGCATGGATGAAAAAAGGTTGAAATTGCAGTCGAAAGATTAACGGAAAGGACCGTCGTATGTTACTCTTTCTTCCACAAAGGTTTGAGAATGTGTCGGTAGATTCTCTGACGGAAAAAACGCCCAAGACGAAGAAGGGGACCTGGCTTTGCGGCGGCGCGTTCTGTGGCCGTTAGAATCTCGGGACAGGAGTCGGATAGGACCTTCACGAGGGAATAGTCGTCCGAACGAATCACCTGTCGGAAAAAGAGATTGCTGGAGGTCTCCGAGTTCCGTGCGGTGGCCCAGTCCACAAGGCGTGGTGTGTTGTCTGGTTGCACCATGATATTGGCCCGCCGAAAATCCCCGTGGGCTATGCCGTGTTCATGCAGGTCGTGGAGAATTGCTTGAAGGGAAAGATAAAATGTCTTAGGCGGCGGAGGCAGATTTTCACGCCGATAGTGATGGAGGCTTTCCAACTTTTTGCCTGGAATGAACTCCATCACAATCGTATGTCCACCAATCTTCGCAGTAGGGGCCGGTGCGCAGAGAATGCCTTTCTCTTTCAGGATGTTCAGCATCCGCCATTCTCTCTTAATACTGGAACGGCCAAATATCACACGGGAAAACCAGGATTTTCTTGCAAAGGTCTTGAGGAGATACTGGACGCCATTGGGGGCCTCCCAATGGAGTAGCTCCCCCGTGGCTGCGGAGGTGGCCCCGCGCACGAGCGTGCTCTGCTGGAACAATTCAGGCAACGGAGGAAGTTCCAGCCCAGGCTCCAAAATCAATTTGTCAGAAGAGACGGAAGACATAATCGTATAGCGTAAACAGGGTTTAATTTAATTCCTCATTGGGAAATAATACGTCTTCCGTAGAGAATACACTCGTGAGTCCCTGGAACAAGAACGAAAATATCTCCTGTTGATTGGGGAAGGGGAGTGCGTGAACATTCTTCTTTGGCGTATCTTTTTGCGGTATATGCGTTATATTACGAATTTTGTCCATAATAAACGGACATGAAATTTCCCCTATCACTGGGTCGTCCCCTCTATACAAAAGGAGTAAATGACAATGGATCTTGATTGGTCGAATCTGACATTCTCTTATCGCCCCACTTCCTTCCACATCGAATACCACTGGAAAGATGGCAAGTGGGATAATGGCGAACTGAAGGACAAACCCTTCATCACTCTCTCCATCGCCGCAGAGTGCCTGCACTATGGTCAGGCCGCTTTCGAAGGCCTCAAGGCCTATCGTGGCGAGGATGGCAAGATCCGCGTCTTCCGCGAAGAGATGAACGCGACCCGCCTCTTCAATTCCGCCGAACGCACCTGCATGGCTCCCGTGCCCGTGGAACTCTTCTGTGAGGCAGTGGACCGGGTGGTCAAGGCCAACGAGGAGTGGATTCCTCCCTACGGCACTGGCGCGACTCTCTACATCCGTCCTCTGCTGCTGGGCACTGGTCCCCAGATCGGTGTCGCCCCCGCCACCGAATACACCTTCATCGTCATGGTGGTCCCCGTCGGCGCATACTACAAGGGCGGTCTGCAGGCTGTCAAGGCGTGCATCGTTGACGACTATGACCGCGCCGCACCCCGCGGTACCGGCAATGTGAAGTTGGCGGGCAACTATGCCGCCAGCCTCCTCTCCCACGAGATGGCCCACAAGAATGGCTATGCCGTAGACCTCTACTTGGATGCCGCACAGCACAAGTATGTGGAAGAGTTCGGTTCCTCCAACTTCATCGCCATCACCAAAGACGGCAAGTATGTGACTCCCGCTTCCCGTTCCGTCCTGCCCAGCATCACCAATAATGGTCTGCAGCAGGTTGCCAAGGATCTGGGCATCGAGGTGGAAGTGCGCCCCATCGATTTCGAGAAGGAAATCGGTACCTTCGCCGAAGTGGCTGCCTGCGGTACCGCAGTGGTCATCACCCCCGTCAACGAAATCGTCCGCCTGAGCACTGGCGAGCATTTCAAGATTTCCGACAGCCAGGGCTGCGGTCCCGTCTGCCAGAAGCTCTACGATGCCTACACTGGCATCCAGTGGGGCAAGGCTCCCGATACTCACGGCTGGCTGAAGGTCATTGACTAATTTGACTGACGATTCGAACCAGACGAATACGCCGCAGGAGGTGCCTTCCGACCAGGAACTCCTCCAGCGGCTTGTGGCAGGTGACCAGGATGCCGTCCAGACGCTCGTGGAGCGTTATCAGACGGCCCTGGTCGAGTACGCCGCGCGCTATCTCCCTTCTCCGGATTTGGCGAAGGATGTGGCGCAGGAAGTATTTCTGAAGCTATTGGACGTGCCTCCGTCGCATCTTCAGAATGGCGTTCTGGGACCATGGCTTTTCCGCGTTGCCCGAAATCTCGCCATTGATGCGGCGCGGCACGGGAAGTTCGAGATCGCCTCTGGTGCTCCCACGGATTTGCCTGTCGCGGATACGGATGTGCCCGCCAGCGTGGCCAGCGACCCCCTGCATACCCTGATGGCCAGTAGCGATGCGGAACAGCTTCGACGACTCTGCAATCAACTCCCCGCAGAATTAAAGGCGGTTGTGGAAGACCGCATGGACGGAAATCTATCCTTCCAGGAAATCGCCGAAAAAGAGCATATCCCCTTGGGCACTGCCCTTTGGCGTGTGCATCACGCATTTGAAATCCTTCGTCATAAGTGGCTGGAGGAAGCTTAATTCCCTTTTTTCGAGATGTCTCTGAATACCTTCTATCGTCTTGATGGCGGTGTACGCCATTATGCCTGGGGCCAGCGTGCCGACCAGGGCGACAAGCCGTTGATTGCGGATCTGCTTCAGCAGGAGCCCGGCGAAGAGCCCTGGGCGGAGCTCTGGCTGGGAGCCCATGCGTCCCTGCCGAGCCAGGTCCATGGCGCTGACGGCGCCCTTCGTCCCTTGGACCAGGTGGTGGCGGAAGATCCCGTTGCCTGGCTTGGCAAGGCCGCCGCAGAAGTGAAGCCCCAGTTGGCATTCCTCTTCAAGGTGCTGACCTGCAGTGCACCGCTGTCCATCCAGAGCCATCCCGATGCAAAATCCGCTGTGACGCTGCACGCCACTCATCCGGAGCTCTATCCCGACCCCAACGACAAGACGGAAATCATTATCGCTCTGGGGCAATTCCAGGCCCTGGCGGGGTTCCGTGGCATCACGGACATCCTGGCGGATTTGGAAGCCGTGAAGGCTTTTCTTCCCTGGTTGGCACTCTGGCGCAATGGTGAGGCTACCCTGCGTGCGCTGGTGGAGGCGCTCTTTGCTCTGGATGCGGTGCCCTTGGCTGCCATGCTGACAAACGCGCTTCAGGAACTGAATGCCCGTGAAGGCCATCTTTCCCCTGCGGACAAGCTCTTCCTTTCCTTGAGCGAAGTCTATCCTGGGGATCGGGGAACACTTTTCGCCTATCTGCTGAATCAGGTGACTCTGGAACCCGGGCAGTCCCTTTTCCTGGCACCCAATTCCCCCCACGCCTATCAGAAGGGCGCGGGCATCGAGTGCATGACGAATTCCGACAATGTCATCCGCGCTGGTCTTACCCCAAAGGCCGTGGATGTGAAGACCCTGCTGAATACGGTGGATTTTGATCGTACGGGCTACCAGATGGTTACCCCGAAAGCTACCGATATAGGCAATGGGCAGGTTCTGGAATACCAGGCTCCTACCGAAAAATTCCGCCTGACCTTCTATCGGGATGCCGCGTGCAATCTGGAAGACCACCCCGATGTGATGGGACTCTTTATCGTCGTCTCCGGGGAAGCCGCACTAGTGGAGGCCAATGGCGCCCGTACCATCGCCTCCCGCGGTACCTCCTGGATTCGTCCCGCAGCCGCCAAGTCAGGTCGCATTGAACCCACGGAGCCTGGTACACTAGTTGTGTGGGCTCAGACCAATTTCTAGAAAGCCGTAACTGGCTTTCATTTCCCAAGCAATCCAAAACCAACAACACATTAGTTCTGTTATGTCTGAAGAGCGTAGTTTCGCAGACCTGTTCGAGAATATGCAGGTCAATATGTCCATGAAGAAGGGTGACAAGGTCTCCGGAGAGATCATTGACATCATGAAGGACACCATTTTTGTCAATCTGGGCGGTCGTCAGGACGGTGTCCTGGACGCGAAGGATTTTACGGATCCCGAGGGTAATCTGACGGTCAAGATTGGCGATACCATCGAGGCTTTCGTGGCGGAGAGTGATTCCGACGGCATCAAGTTGCGCCGTCAGATGGGTGGTCGTGCCATCCACGAGGTGGACACTGCCGTGGAAGAGGCCTTCCAGAGCAAGATGCCCATCGAGGGCAAGGTGACTGCCGAGCGCAAGAAGGACGAGAAGGTAGTGGGCTATGCAGTCCAGATCGGCAAGAGCGAGGCTTTCTGCCCCGCCAGCCAGATTGACGGCCGCGGTGTCCATCGCGACAGCGCTGACTACATCGGTCAGAGCTACTCCTTCCGTATCACCGAGTATGCCGAGGATGGCTACAAGCTGGTGGTCTCCCGTCGTATCGTCCTGGAAGAGCAGGAAGCGGAAACGCGTCAGAAGCTCCTGGCGAATATCCAGGTGGGCGATCTCTTCTATGGCACTGTGGCATCCCTCCAGCCCTACGGCGCATTCGTGGATCTGGGCGGCGTGGACGGGCTGGTTCCCAATCGGGAACTCTCCTGGGATCGCAGCGCAAAGCCCGAGGACGTGGTCAAGGTGGGCGACCGTATCCAGGTGAAGGTGGTCAGCTACGAGCCCGGCGACGGCAAGCAGCGCGCACGCATCGGCCTTTCCCTGAAGCAGGCCTCTGGCGTCAGCCCCTGGGATAACTTCATTGCGGATCCCGCATTTGCCGTTGGCACGAAGCACAAGGGCACTGTCGCTCGTCTGGCGGACTTTGGCGCCTTCATCCGTATTGCTCCTGGTGTGGATGGCCTGGCCCACATCTCCCAGTTGGGTGCCGACCATCGCGTGAATCATCCCTCCGAAGTTGTCAAGGAAGGCGACGAGGTGGAAGTCACGATTCTGGAGATTAAGGAAGACGCCAAGCGCGTGGGACTCTGCATTGGCGAGCCCAAGGTCCGTGGCGAAAAGGCCGCTGAACTGACCGCCACTGAGGCGCAGCAGGTGGAAGTCGTGGCCGCCACCGCAGGCGAGACCCTGGAGGGCGAAGTGGAACGCCAGGCTCCCTATGGCCTCTTCGTCAAGTTGCCCAATGGGCAGACTGGTCTGCTGCATATCAGCCAGATTGCTCTGGAAGGTGGCGACAATGTGATGAAGGAACGGGTGATGTTCAAGAAGTATCCCCTCCATTCCAAGATTCGCGTGATCGTGAAGTCCGTGGATGGCAACAAGCTCTCCCTGACTACTCCCGAAGCCGCCGCAGGCGATAACGAGGACAGCACTCAGCACGAGGTTAAGGATACCGCGTCCGCGTCCTTCGGCTCCCTGGGTGATATCTTCGGCAACCTGAAGCTCTAGGACTGGTGTGTAGCGACGGCGTCCCCGCCGTCGACCGGTTGCGACAAATTGTCGCAATTAAAATGCCACTCTCCCCAGGGGTGACCCTGTGTGGGGGTGGCATTCTTTTTGCTAAAGAAGAGGCGTGTTTTGTCTCATTTCCCGCTTTTAGCAAGTCTTTGGCGCGGTCTTTGTGTCGCGCTCCGAACATTTTTGGAGAGAATTATGTCTGATAAAGAGAAAGAAGAATTGAAGAAGGAAGTCCCTGGGGAGGAAGCCGTCCAGCAGGAGGCCCCTCAGCCTGAGGGGCAGGAGCCTGCCTCTTCCGAGAAGAAGGAAGAGAAGCCCGCTCCGACTCTGGAAGAGCAATTGGCGGAGATGAAGGGCAACTATCTCCGTGCTTTGGCGGAGCAGGAAAACTATCGGAAGCGCATGGCCCGTGAGATGAATGACCTGAAGGAATCCACCCGTCAGCGGACGCTGGGGGAGGTAGTCGGCATCTACGATTTGTTGCAGATGGCGGTGGACGCGGCGCGTAGTGCCCAGGATGTGGCGTCTCTGCGTCAGGGTATCGAGATGACTTTTGGTGAATTGAAACGGACTTTTTCTTCCTTTGGCGTGACTGCGGTGGATGCCACGGGGCAGGTGTTTGATCCCGCGCTTCATCAGGCGGTTGGCACGGAGCCCAGCGATGAGATTCCCGAGGGGACAGTCATTCGCCAGTGGAAGCCCGGTTTCAAGGTGGGCGAGAAGCTCCTTCGTCCTGCGGTGGTAGTGGTTTCCAGCGGTCCAGCGAAAGCCCCCGAAGCGGAGGCCGCTCCTGCAGAGGAGAAATAGGGATTTTTCCCGGGAGGGTTTGACTTATGAGCGAGTCACAAGATTACTACAGCGTACTAGGCGTTTCCAAGAGTGCCACTGCGGATGAGCTGAAGAAGGCTTACCGCACCTTGGCCATGAAATACCATCCTGACCGCAATCCCGATGACAAGGAAGCGGAAGAGAAGTTCAAGGAGGTCAACAACGCCTATCAGGTACTGAGCGATCCCGAAAAGCGCCAGCGTTATGATGCTCTGGGACACGATGCTTTTACCCACGGTGGCGCGGGTGGCGCAGGCGGTCCTGGCATGGATCCCATGGACATCTTCGCGCAGATGTTCGGTGGCGCAGGTGGTGGCGAGGGGTTCGACTTGGGGGACCTCTTTGGCTTCGGTGGCGGCAGACGTCGCCGTAACAGCAATGGCCCTGTCCCTGGCGATGACCTGCTTTACGAATTGACCATCGACTTTGAGGATGCGGTCTTTGGCGCTGATAAGACGATTCAGATTCCGCGCACTGAGAAGTGCACCCACTGCAATGGTGAGGGTTGCGAACCCGGGACTAGCAAGAAGACCTGTCCTACCTGCAAGGGCACGGGCCAGATTACCCAGTCCCGTGGTTTCTTCAGCATGAGCCAGCCTTGCAGTCACTGCCATGGACAGGGCGTCATCATCGAGAAGCCCTGCAAGGAATGCAATGGCGCCGGCGCGGTTCGCAAGACCAGCCATTTGGATGTGCACGTCCCTGCAGGCATTGACACGGGTAACCGCCTGCGTCTGGCAGGGCAGGGTGCCGCGGGATTGCGGGGTGGCGCCAATGGCGACCTGTATGTCTCCATCAGTGTGCGTCCCAGCGATGTCTTCGAACGTCAGAACAACGACCTCTACTGCATCGTGCCTATCCCCTTCACCACGGCTGTCCTGGGCGGAACTCTCACAGTTCCCACCATCACGGGTCCTGAGGAAATCAAGATTCCCGCAGGCGTCCAGAGCGGCACCAAATTCCGCGTGAAAGGAAAGGGCATGCCAAATGCACGTGGCGGAAATCGCGGTGACGAGTATATCGTCATCCAGGTGGAAATCCCCACCAGCCTCTCCAGCGAACAGACCAAGAAGATGAAGGAATTCGCTGCGGTCTCCTCCAGCTCATCACAGTATCCCAAGCAGGCTGCCTTCCAGAAAAAGTCCGCCCGCTGGACACGAAAGGGGTAATTCTCAATTCTCAATAATCTTGAATCCTGAATCGGGAGAGAGGTTAGGTTGGCTTGACATAATCACCGACACGCAAGTCCGCAGACAAAATTGCCTGCGGGCTTTTTTTGTTGTTCACAAATCTTGCGAAATGGTGCGGTATCCTCAGCTTGTGTTATCTTAAGGCGGTTTCCTTCTTTTCTTCATTGTCATATCTGCGAGTAACACCATGCTGAAAAACGTCCAAATCAAGCCTATCACGGGCACTTTCGTGAATATGCTCATTTCCGACACTGGCATCCAGAATTCTGGGTTGCGGGAATGGGAGCAGGATTTCCAGATGATGAAGGCCATTGGCATTGACCAGCTTTTCGTCATCCGTACCGAATGCGAACAGGAGGGTATCCGTCTTTCCGCGGAAGACCCCCGTTCCACCACTTGGCCCGAGGATGAAAATCTCCTGGATATGGTTTTCCGTCTGGCGGACAAATATGGCATGCGTCTCTTCCTGGGTGGGCCTCAGGGCATTACCAATCTCCACCTGGGCGATTGGAAGAAAGAGGTGGATGACAACAAGCGCTACTACGACCGCACCGTCGCCAAATACATGGGGCATCCCTGTTTCCAGGGGCTCTATGTGACTCTCGAGGCATTGCCCTGGCACTTCAATTTCCTGGACATCTGCACGGAGGTCCTGCAGTATATGCGGGCAAATTATCCCCAGATGAAGACCTTCATGTCTCCCTCATTCCGCGGTCCTATCGGCAATATGTGCCAGGAGTATACCGTGGACCAGTGGGTGGATATCTATGGCCGTTACTTCTACGAGCGTGTGGCGGGGTTGCTGGATTACTGTGCTCCTCAGGACAAGATTGCCGCGCCTGCCTGCTACTACGGTCAAATTGAGGACAACCACCTGGCCGAGTGGTACGTCAAGGTGGGCGAACTATTCAAGCGCTGCGGCATCGAGCTGTGGAGCAACATCGAGACCTTCCAGCGTCCGTTCCCCGGTCACGGCGAGGCCCCCGGCGTCTTCCGTCAGGCAGACTACCGTACGCTCTACATGAAACTCCAGGAGGCATCACCCCTGGTGGAACGCATCATCACCTACGAGTTCTTCAGCTGCATGAGCCCCAATACCGAATGGGGTTCCGCACGACGACTCCTCTCTCGCTATTTGGAAATCATCGGGAAGGATCCTGAGATCATCCACGAAATCTACGATAAGTAAACCGCAACCACTTTCTCCTCAAAAAAATGAGAAATCCATTCAAGGACATCCCGACTCTCAAGGGTGAATTCCATTCCAATCCCATCGTCCATCGCTATGAGGGAAATCCCATCCTCACCAAAAATGACGTGCCTTATCCCGCGTCCTTCGTCTTCAATGCGGGCGTGAATTTCTTCAATGGCCGTTTCGTCATCGCGCCACGGGTGGACTTCTTTGACGAAAAGTTCAGCCGTCCCGCCCTGAATATGGGCACGGGCATGGGCTGGAGTGACGATGGCATCCACTGGGAAATGGAGCCCGAGTTGATGCGGGTGCACTACAATGGCAAGCTGCTGCCCTGGGTGGTGGATTCCCGCCTGACCGTCCTGGAGGGCGAGCTCTACCTGACCTTCTGTTTTGAGAACCAGCATTCCGAGCGTCCCGGCATCGCCAAGTGGCGCGGGAAGGGCGTGGATTTCGATGTGGTGAATCTGGGAATTCCCCAGCAGCGCAACATGGTGCTTTTCCCCGAGAAGATCAACGGGAAGTATATGCGTCTGGAGCGTCCCTCCAATCAGTGGGGCGAGCCCTTCCATGTCTGGTATGCCTTCTCACCCGATCTGAAATACTGGGGCGAGCAGGAGCTCTTCCTGGGCTGCGAAGATGTTCCTTGGGCAAATGCCAAGATTGGCGCAGGCGCACCACCCATCAAGACCGACAAGGGGTGGCTTCTCATCTTCCATGCGGTGGACATTGATCCCGATCGCAAGCGGGAGACACTGGCCAGCAAGGAGTGGTGCAAGCGCTACACCTGCGGCGCCGCACTCTTTGACAAGGAGGACCCCACAAAGCTTGTCGCCATCACCAAGAAACCACTTATCGTGGCAGAAGCACCCTACGAAACGGGCTACGAGGGCATCTGGGTGGAAGACACCATCTTCCCCGTGGGCGCCATCATCAATCCCAAAAATGCCGAAGAACTCATGGTCTTCTACGGCGCAGGTGACGCAAATACCTGCCTGGCTACCATGAATCTGACGGAACTCTTCCAGAATATGGAACCCGCCAAACGCCTGGCCGACCGCGCCGTGGTGCCCTTCCGTATCGGCGATTGGGACGGAGAGTAGCGACGGCGTCCCCGCCGTCGGGGAAGTAGCGACGGCGTCCCCGCCGTCGGAAGAGTCTAGGAACCGCGGAAAGGTGATGGGCGGCGGAGCCGCCTGTAGG
>DCIO01000120.1:28590-38154 GCA_002315885.1 Lentisphaeria bacterium UBA1724 | reverse complement strand
AAGCCCAGCGAAACGAGGGGCAAGGCGCCATAAGGCGCCGAAGGCGTAAGCCCAGCGAAACGAGGGGCAGGGCCAGTAGGCCTAGGAGAACTCTCAATTCTCGACAATATTGGATTGAAAAATTCCTCTGTGGTATTAGATTATGCGTTTTCCCGCCCGCGCGTCATAGGATGTGGGGCATTTTAACAACACACTCGGCCGCATCGGCGTTTGTAGGCAATCCCTATGGAAAGCGTCGAGCAACGAAAGGAGACAAAACCGTGGCGAAAATCGCAATCACCGACCTGCTGGAAGCAGGCGTTCATTTCGGACATCAGACCCGTCGCTGGAACCCCAAGATGAAGAAATACATCTACGGCACCCGCAGCGGTATCACCATTTTCGACCTGGGCAAGACCATGAAGCAGCTGGCTGCCGCATGTGACTTCCTGACCCAGACCGCCGCCAACGGTGGACAGATCCTCTTCGTTGGCGCCAAGCGCCAGGCCCAGGAGACCGTCCGTTCCGCCGCAGAGGCCGTGGGCATGCCTTACATGTGCGATCGTTGGCTGGGTGGCACCCTGACCAACTCCAAGGTCGTCCAGACCCGCGTCGCCGCCATGAAGAAGCTCCGCGCCCAGAGTGCCGACGGCACCTTCGACAAGATGCCCAAGAAGCAGGTCGCAGGTCTGAAGCGCGAACTGGACAAGCTGGAAACCGCTCTGGGCGGTATCGCTGACATGCCCAAGCTGCCCGCCGCCGTCGTCGTCATCGACGTGGACCGCGAGCACATCGCCGTTCAGGAATCCATCAAGCTGGGTATCCCCGTTGTGGCTCTGGTCGACTCCAACTGCAACCCCGATGGCATCGAGTATGTCATCCCCGGCAATGACGACGCTCTGCGCGCCATCAAGGTGATCGTCTCCGCTCTGCAGGACGCAGTTGCCGAAGGCAAGTCCCTGAACACCAAGAAAGCCGCCTCCAAGAAGGCCGCCGAGGCCGAGGCCGCTGCCGCCAAGGACGACAAGGCTGAGGCTCCCGCCGAGGCATAATCCTCCCAACTGAGGTCCTCCCGCCTGACAAGATTCCCCTGTCAGGCGGGACTAGTCAACAATTTCAATTTTTAGGAGTTTTAGAAAATGGCTGAGATCACTGCGAAAATGGTGATGGAGCTGCGCCAGAAGACTGGTTGCGGCATGATGGAGTGCAAGAAGGCTCTGGTCGAGAGCAACGGTGACGTCGATGGCGCCATCGAGAACCTGCGCAAGGCTGGCGCCGCCAAGGCCCAGAAGCGCGCTGGTCGTGCTGTGACCCAGGGCAAGTGGGCGATCGCCACTGCTGGTGACAGCGTTGCGCTGGTCGAGGGTCTCTGCGAGACCGACTTCGTTGCCAAGACCGCCGAATTCAAGGCTTTCGTCCAGAAGGCCGCCGATGTGGCTCTGGCTTGCGAGGGTGATGGCGATGTCTCCGAGAAGACCGCTGCCGCCATGGATGAGGACCTGAAGGCCCTGATCGGCAAGATCGGTGAGAACATGTCCATCCGCCGCGCCATCAAGTGGACCGCCAAGGACGGTTCCAAGCTGGCCTACTACCTCCACACCGCACAGCCCTACGCCACTCTGGTCGAGGTCGCCGGTACCGATGACGCTGATCTGCTGAACAACATCTCTCTGCACATCACCGCCAGCAACCCCACCTTCATCTCCCAGAAGGACGTGCCCGCTGACTTCATCGCCAAGGAGCGCGAAATCGCTGCCGCCGATCCCAAGCTGGCTGGCAAGCCCGAGAACGTCCTGGCTGGCATCATCCAGGGCAAGCTGAACAAGCGCTTCAGCGAAGTCTGCCTGATGGATATGCCCTGGATTGACGACGAGCACACCACTCTCGCCAAGCTGGCTCCCAAAGTCGCCGTCGTGCGCTTCGTGCGCTGGCTGGTTGGCGAAGAGATCTCCGCATAATCTCTTCCGTCATCTCTGACAAAAAAGCCGCCTCGCTGTTCTTTCAGCCAGGCGGCTTTTTCAATTCTCAATTCTCAATTCTCAATGCTCAACTAGGGGGCGTTCGCTCAATTGATCATTGGGTGTTGAAATGGTCGTCTAGTTTCGGGGAGGTCTGAAAAATATACACAGGCCTAGCTAGCAGTGGTGTTGGGGGGATTTATATTTTGGAAGTTGTCGATTTTCTTTCATGTAGTTTTTGATTTATAGGAGTAAAAGAACGAATGGACATTCTTTTGGTAGGTGCGGGTGGTCGTGAACACGCCATCGCCTGGAAGTTGATGCAGAGTCCTTTGGCGGGGAAGCTCTATTGGGCGCCCGGCAATCCCGGCATTCCCGAGGCGATTGGGGTGTCCGCGAAGACTCCTGTGGAACTGGCGGATTTTGCGGAAGCCAACAAGATTGGTCTGACCATGGTTGGACCCGAGGCGTTGCTCTGCGAGGGTATTGTGGACGAATTCCGCAAACGCGGTCTGCGGATTGTTGGCCCCGACAAGGAAGCCGCCCAGCTGGAGGGCAGCAAGTCCTATGCCAAGGAGTTCATGGCTCGTCATGGTCTTCCCACCGCGAAGGCGGCGGTCTTCACGGAAGCTGCTCCCGCGCTGGAGTATCTTAAGAAGCACGGCGCTCCCATCGTTGTCAAGGCGGATGGCCTGGCGGCAGGCAAGGGCGTCATCGTCGCCATGGATGTGGCCACCGCCGAAGAGGCTGTGAAGTCCTGCTTCGAGGGCGCATTCGGCGCCGCGGGCAGCCGCGTGCTGCTGGAGGATTGCCTGGTGGGCGAAGAGGCGTCCATCTTGGCGCTCTGCGATGGCAAGACTATCATTCCGTTGGTTTCCAGCCAGGACCACAAGCGCGCCTACGATGGGGACAAGGGCCCCAACACCGGCGGCATGGGCGCGTACTCTCCCGCGCCTGTGGTCACTCCCGAATTGATGGCCCGCATTGACGCTGAGGTGCTTCAGCCCTTCCTGAAAGGCGTCCAGGCGGACGGCCTCTATTTCCGCGGCATCATCTACGCGGGCATCATGGTGACTGCCGAAGGTCCGAAACTGCTGGAATTCAATGTGCGTTTTGGCGATCCCGAAACCCAGGCAGTCCTGGCGCGTCTGGACTCCGACCTGGTGGAGGCGCTGGCCGCCACTGCGGATGCCCGCCTCTCCGAGGTGGAGCTCAAGTGGTCCGATGATCCCGCGGTTTGCGTTGTGATGGCTTCTCAGGGCTATCCTGGCAGCTATCCCAAGGGTCTTCCCATCTCTGGTCTGGAAGAGGCCGCCAAGACGGGTTGCGTGGTCTTCCACGCCGGCACCAAGGCCGCCGCGGACGGCACTATCCTGACCAACGGCGGTCGCGTGCTGGGAGTCACTGCCCGTGGAACCACTCTTCGCGAGGCGGTGGACAAGGCATACCAGGGCGTCTCCAAAATTCATTGGGATGGCGTGGAATTCCGCAAGGACATCGCCCACAAGGCCTTCGAACGCATGGCAAAATAAGTGACCATGGCTCTGGATACCCTGAAAGCACTTCGGCAATACGGCTCGGCGGAAGCAGTGGCCGCATTGCCCCGCTATGGTGCCCAGAGCCACAAGTATTCCCACGGGACGCTGGTGGTGGCGGGGGGATCCCGGCGTTTCACCGGTGCGCCCATGCTGGCGGCTACCAGCGCGCTCTACGGTGGCGCGGGGGTGGTCATCGCCTGTATCCCCGCTTCGGCGGAACTCTTTTGCACCGTGCCACAGGCGCTGATTGTGCACCGCCTGCCCGACGATGGGCGGGATGGTGTCTTCTGTAGCGCCTCACTGACGGCCTGGAGTCGTGAGATTCCGAAAGCCACCGCGTTGGTGGTGGGGCCTGGCATGGATAACCGTCCCCAGGAAGATGCTTTTCTGGCGGAAGCCCTGGCGTTGTCCGTGCCGAAGGTGGTGGATGCGGATGCGCTCAACCGCATTTCCGCCAATCCCGCGCTGTTGCCCAGCCGGTTGTGCTGTGAAAGGATGGTCCTGACACCCCACGAGGGCGAATTCGCCAGATTGGCGAAGGCCTTCGGGTTGGCGGTGGAGGGTCGTTCTCGGGAAGAACGGGCAGTGATGCTGGCTGTTGCCACGGGATGCGTGGTTCTGCTGAAAGGCGCGGGAACGATTGTGGCGACTCCCGAGGGCGATGCCACCATCAACACCACGGGTAATCCTCGTCTGGCGACAGCGGGGTCTGGGGATGTACTCTCCGGACTCATCGGCGCATTCCTGGCGCAGGGCGTCGCTCTCGCCGAGGCCGCCCGTCTGGGGGCCTATTTCCATGGCTTGGCCGCGGATGCACTTCCTGCATTTATTGCGGATGATTTAGCGCCTGTCATCGCAACGAAAATCGCGCAGGCGTTATATTGAGAAGGTTTCCAATCTTTCCTGAAAAACAACAAAAAAATCATTATCTTGACTATGAAGAACGTTTTCGCTTTTGTGTCTCTCCTGGCAATCGTCCTCACCATGGGTGTTTCCTGCATCCAGGTCCAGCAGGTCTCTGAGCAGCCCGCCGGTGCCGTCACCAACGAGCAGTATGGCCGTCTCTCTGGCAACTACACTGCCAATCTGGGATGCAGCCTCTTCGAGGCCGACAAGGCAGTCCGTGCGGCCGCCAAGAGCCTGAACCTCCATGAGTTGTCCCGTGAAAACAACACCTCTTACATCCAGTATGAGTTCAAGGATGTCTATGAGGCCCGTATTTCTGTCACCCTGAACATGGATGCCAATGGCCAGGCCAAGATCGCCATCAAGTTCGCCAAGATCGGCGACAAGGACTTCTCCAAGAAATTCATCAATGCGATTGACGAGCAGCTTCACGCGCAGGAGTAATCCAGTCGTCTGAAGGTGTGAAAGACCGATGGTTGTAGGACCGTCGGTCTTTTTGTGTTGAAAAACGGCCTGTTTTCAGCGGGAAAACCGAGTCGGATTATAGTTTGCAATATGCGTAATTTGCTTGCCATTTTGCTTCTGGCGGCTTTGGTGCTTCCTGCGCAACAGGGTATCCGTGAGACTCTGGACCAGTGCAAGGCCGAACTCCAGGCGGAGATGCCTGTGGAGACGCGGCGTTCCGCAGTGATGGTTCTGGGAAAATACGACACTCCTGAGGTGACGAAAATCCTGGGTGGGTGTCTTTCCGACAAGGATGTGGAGGTGCGACGAAGCGCTTTGGCCGCTTTGGCGGAAAAGCCCGAACGCCTGCGTGCTCAGGCTCCCGCGATCCTGAATTGCATGAAGGACGAGGATGTGCATATCCGTCGGTATGCCTCTTCGCTCATTTCCGATTGCATCGGCATTTCCATCCGTGGAAGTGTGCAGCTCTCTCCGGGTAGTCGCATTACCACTGGCGCCAGCAAAAGCATCACCAATGCCGCGGAATTGCTCGCCCATGGATTGCAGGACGAAGATGCGGAGGTGCGCCGAAATGTTCTGCAGGGCGCGCAGTATTTCGACGTGGCGCTGCCCCAGAAGGTGGTGTTGCCCTTGTTGAAGGATCCCTCCGATCAGGTGGTGGCACAGGCGATTTCCCTGGCAGTGCGCTCAGAGGGCGATGCGAATACGCTCCTGGAGGCTTGCAAACCCCTCCTGCGTCACCCGAATCCCCAGATCCGCCTGACACTCGCCAATGCGCTGGCATATTGTCCCGATGCCACGGAGCTTCTTCTGGCACTCTCACGTGACGAAAATCAGAAAGTACGCTATCAGGCGCTGCTTTCCCGCGCCAGGGCCTCTTCGTCAGGGGATGACGGGCTGGTCTCGGAAATCCTGAACGCACTTTCGGCAGGGGCTCTCGCATCCTCTGAAGGGGAGCGCATGCTCTCCTTGCTGGCGGATTTCCAGCCCGAGAGCGCCTGGCAATTCGTGCGCGGTGTATTGGAGGACGACAGCAATGCGGCGCTTCAGGAAACCGCGTGGATGCAGGTCGTCCGCCATCGCGAGTGGCAGGAACGCCTGGAGTTGTACCAGATTGTGGGTGCTTTCTGCAAATTTTCCGACAACAGCCGTATTCGCATGATGCTCTTGTCGTTGTTGCGCAAGCGAGCCAAGGAGTTGACTGCCGGGGAGTTGTCCCGTCTTCAATCCAGTCCGTTGGTATCCTGTCGGAAGGTAGTTTTCGACCTCCTTCGGAACTTGCCGTCGGAACTCCAGTCTGAGGCATTGACGGAGGCGTTGTTGGACGAGGACAATTCTCTGCGTCTGCAGGCGGTGAATCAATTTTCCAGCCTCCGTCCCCAGGGATGGGAAGAAATCCTGATTGCCACCCTGGAGGACCCCGATGCTGCATTGCAGCACGCGGCGGCGAAGGGGCTTATGCGGGATGCCAAGCACAATCCCGAAATCAAGGCGGCGCTTTCCGCCTGGCTTCCCAAGTGCGCCGATGAGAGTTTACGCACGCAAATCCAGAATCGTTTGCGTTAGTTTTTGAACGACAACAAGATAAGGTAGCTTTGTCATGAATACCAACAAATCCGTGGATCCCCAGCATGTCATTTCCCTGGCTCAAGAAGTCATGACCATTGAAATCAATGGCGTGACGAAAGTGCGTGACGAATTGGGCGAGCCCTTTGTGGCGCTGGTCAAGAAGTGTCTGGAAATCCTTCATGCGGGCGGCAAGTTGGTGCTTTGCGGTGTAGGCAAAAGCGGCCATATTT
This sequence comes from Lentisphaeria bacterium UBA1724, assembly GCA_002315885.1. Taxonomy (GTDB): domain Bacteria; phylum Verrucomicrobiota; class Lentisphaeria; order Oligosphaerales; family Oligosphaeraceae; genus UBA1724. The sequence goes on along the minus strand of DCIO01000120.1, from coordinate 31,509 downwards.
CCAAGAAATTGGCGGCGACTCTGGCATCCACGGGTGCGCGGTCGGTCTTCATGCATCCCGTGGAGGCGATGCACGGCGATTTGGGCGTGGTCTCCCCCCAGGACCTTCTTCTGGCGGTCAGTTACTCTGGCGAGACGGACGAGTTGCTGCGGGTCCTGCCTGCGGTGAAGCGCATGGGGGTCCCCATTGTGGCTATCACGGGCAAGGCGGAATCCCGGCTGGGACAATTTTCGGACATGGTGGTGCCCATGCCTGTGGAACGGGAGGCGTGCCCCTTCAATCTGGCTCCCACGACTACCACTACGGCACTGCTCGCGTTGGGTGACGCGCTGGCGATGGTGCTCTTGGATTGCCAGGATTTCCAGCTCTCCGACTATGCGAAGAACCACCCCGCAGGGGCCATCGGCCGCACCATTACCCTGACTGTCAAGGACTGCATGCGCGTAGGCGAGCACTGCGCGGTGGTGCATCCCGGCGCCACTGTCCGCGAGGCGCTGTTGGCTATGACCAAGGCACGTGATGGCGCGGTGGCGATTGTGGATGACAACGACACCCTGCTGGGCATCTTCACGGATGGTGATTTCCGTCGTGCCATGACCACCAACGACCAGGTCTTGACGGTTCCCATTGAAAGCGTGATGACCCGCGGTCCCGTCTCCATCAACCAGAAACAGATGGCGGTGGAAATCCTCAAGCTCATCGAACATCGGAAGATTGACGACGTCTGCGCCGTGGATGACGCAGGGAAGTTCGTGGGTATGGTGGATATCCAGGATTTGCCGAAATTCAAGGTGATGTAGGCTTGGGGAATGGTCAATATGGGTTTCCCCGTCAATCACATCGTAGATTATTTTGGCAATGGCGAGTTGTGCCTGGGCGTGGTGGTGAAGGACCAGACCGAGCGCATTCAGGTCCAGGGTGCCACCAAGCAAGTGTCGAAGGTGACGCTGAAGCAAGTGCTTTGCGACTATGGGCGGTGCCCCACCAACAACCCCGTGCCTAGTCTGATTGCCATTCAGAATGACATTACGGCCATCCAGGAAGGCATCGATACGGAATTCTTTTGGGAGACGCTTCTGGAGACGGATGCCTCTTCCCGAAGTGTCGCCGTTCAGGCTATGGAGTATTTTGGCGGCGAGCCCACCGATCAGCAGAAATCCGCGTTGGCTCGCGCCTTGATGGCGGATGCACTCCATTTCCATTTTGACGGAACGGGCTTTGCACCCAATTCCCGCGAGGAGTTGGAGCGCCTTCAGGAACTCAAACGGCAGCGGGCGGAGAAGGCCGCGTTGCGGGAACGCACCAAGGAGTGGCTTGCGCAGGTGATTGCCGCAAACGCGGATGCCTGCAAGACGAAGCCACTGGAAGTCCCCGAAGAACTGGAGTCCTTTGTCCAACAGTGCACCGATTACCTGATGCGGGGCTTCAATTGCCCTGCAGTGAATCTGCTGGCTACCAGCGGCAGCAAACTCTCCCCTAGAGAATTGGCACTCTCCGTTCTGCGGAAGACTGCACGGCTTCCCAAGGACGCGGATGAGTTCCTGTTGGCCAACGGCATCCATGCGGGATTTACCGCGGAGGTCAATGACTTCGCAAATGCCCTGACGCCATACGCGGCAGATAGTTCACGGGAGGTCTATGAGGCGGAAATCTTCTCCATCGACGACCAATGGACACGGGAAATCGATGACGCGCTGTCTCTGCGCTTCCTAGAGGACGGCAATTTCGAGGTGGGCATCCATCTGGCGAATCCCTCTAGTTTCGTCCACAAGGGCGATCTTCTGGACCAGGCTGCAGTGGATAGACCCCTTTCGCTCTATTTGCCGACGACCACCGTCACCATGTTCCCCGAACGCCTGGGCTGCGATTTGGCAAGCCTCTCCCAGGACCTGCTGCGCCCCGCATTCAGTGTGCTGGCGACTCTGGATGGTGAGGGCGAGTTGGTGGATTGGCGCATCGCTCCCACGCAACTGAAGGTCACACATCGGCTGACGTACATTCGGGCAGACGAGATCCTCCAGGCGGGGGCAGGGGACTCCCTGACGCGTGCATTGACGAAACTCCAGGAACTGGCCCTGAAGCGCCGTGTCATCCGTGAGGAATGCGGTGCGGTGCAGTTGAACAAGCCCGAACTGAAAATCCATGTGCAGGACGACCAGATTACAGTGGAGCGTGATGACCAGAATACCCCGAGCCATGACTTGGTCAGCGAATTCATGGTGCTGGCAAATCACCTGGCCGCCAAATACGCCTTGCGGAATGACTTGCCCATCATCTATCGCTGCCAGGAGGCACCATACGACGATGTGCAGTCGGTGCGTCATTACGACCCCATAGAATTTGACCAGCAGGTGCGCAAGATGAAGCGCACGCGGCTTTCCACGTATCCAGAGGCCCATTGCGGACTCGGACTGGATATCTACACACAGATTTCTTCGCCACTGCGTCGCTATGCCGATATGGTCATCCAACGGCAACTCTGCGCACATCTGGCAGGTGAGCCGTTGCCATATACCCAGACAGAACTCTTCGGGGTGCTGGACAATGTGGACCGCACTGCCTCGGGGAACCGGGCACTGGAGCGCGAAGCCAGGAACTTCTGGACCCTGGAATACCTCCGTCGGAATTGCATGGGGATGGCACTGGATGCCACCGTCGTTCGGCTGGAGGGACGTCTCGTTTTGGCGGAATTGGACGACTACTTTGTGCGCGGCATCGTGCTGACGCGGGACAATCCACCATTGGGTGAGCGAATGTCGGTGCGGATCCAGGAGATCAACCCGAAGCTGAATCGGTTGGTCCTGGAACTCATTTAGTCCACAAAATACACAAAAGAGAAGAGGACCATGGGGGTACTTCCCCATCCGACATTACGCATTACGCATTGAGCATTGAGCATTAAAAAGAGGGGCATGGGGA
>DCIO01000120.1:0-28479 GCA_002315885.1 Lentisphaeria bacterium UBA1724 | reverse complement strand
CATTGAGCATTAAGCATTAAGCATTTTTTTGAGAGTATGCGCGTTCTTTTCATCGGTGACATCGTAGGGCATGGCGGTCGCAAGGCGGTTCAGGCTCTCTCTCCTGTTCTGCAGGAAGAATACGGCTGTGATTTCTGCATTGCCAACGGCGAGAATATGGCGGGTGGCAATGGCATGACCAAGCCACTGCTTGCCGAGTTCACGCCGGAGCAGGTGGATGTCTTCACCAATGGCGACCATACTTGGGACCAACGGGAATTTCCTGGTCAGATTGACGCCCTGACCAATGTGCTTCGCCCCGCAAATTTCCACGCCAGCCAGCCTGGACGCGGGTGGGGCGTCTTCACCGCGCGCAATGGCGTGAAGGTGGGGGTCATCAACCTGATTGGTCGCGTTTTCATCAAACTCAATACCGAGTCGCCTTTCGATTTGGCGGACAAGGCTATCGAAGAAATCTCCCAGGAGACGCCTGTGATTTTCGTGGATTTCCATGGCGAAGCCACCAGCGAAAAAATTGCTTTGGGGCATTATCTTGATGGTCGTGTCACCGCAGTCATAGGCACTCATACCCACGTGCCAACCGGGGACTCACGCATTCTTCCCAAAGGCACCGCATTCCAGTGCGATGCGGGGATGGTCGGTTCTCGGGATTCCGTGCTGGGACGGGACACCGCTGCCGTCATTGAAAATTTCCGCACGGGAATGCCCATGCGCTTTGGCGTTTGTGACGACCATGTCACCCTCTGCGGGCTTGTGGTGACATTTGATTCGGAGACGGGCCGGGCCACGGAGATCCAGCGCGTCATGCGAGATTTTAGTTAATTGCATTTCAGAGAGGAATACCATCATGAGACACTTCGCATTCCTATTATTCGCCATGGTGCTGTGCGCCACGTTGTGGTGCGGTGCCGCAACGCCTGTGCAATACACCTGTGACGAGACACTGATTTACCCCATCCGCGAATGCGATAACGCATTCTCACGGCAACTCTTCCCCCAGGACAAAGCCAGCCAGGAGCTGATGGATGCCTCCTATCCGGCGCAATCGGTGCCTGGCTCCACCAACGCGTTCCTGATTTTCCACAAGAAGAAGTGGATTCTCATTGACACGGGGATTACCAGCAAGGAAAGTACGGTGTTGGCGACCCTGGAACAGCTTCATGTCGCCCCCATGCAGGTGGAAATCATCATCATTACTCATAACCACTCCGACCATACGGGAAATCTGCTGGATTCTTTCGGTCGCGCCCGCTTCCCCAAGGCAGTGGTCTATCTGCCTGCCGAAGAAGTCAAGGCGGCGAAACTGCGCTCCTCTACGCCCGACCCTCATATCAAGAGTATCACCGAGGGATACATGAAGCGCAATCGCGCCTATAAGGATGGACAGGAAATCGTGCCGGGGCTCAAAGCCATCGCCGCCCCTGGACATACTCTTGGTCACATGATGCTTCTGCTGAATGAGTCCGCACTCTTTATCGGCGACTTGGTCCATGCAGTCCTCTGGCAGTTCCCCAATCCCGAACTGTGCACCGCATACGATGCCGACCCCGCAAAAGCCTCCGAGTCACGCATCAAATTCCTGGAGCAGGCGGCGGAAAATGACTGGGTCATCTTGGGGGCGCATATTCCCTATCCTGGCATCGGAACCGTCAACAAGGTGAAGGACGCCAAGAAGCCAGCCTTCCAGTTCATCACACTGAAAGAGACGAAAATCTAGTCACACTTAACGCGCGTTACGGGCCCCGGCGGAGTTCTTCCACTGGGGCCCGTTTTTTTTGATTCTCGATTCTCGATTCTGGGGCCAGGTTCGGTGGGGGGGGAGCGCAGGGGATTTCGCGCTAAAGCGCTCACACAGGACAGAAGGGTCTCTCTCCTTTCCAGGGGGGCGGTTAAAGCGCAAGCTCCCCGTAGGTGCGCCCCTCGTGTAGCGCGCCTATGGCGCAAAGCGCAACGAGGGGCAAGGCGTTGAGGGGGTGCAAATATTGTTTGCGCGCGCGAGGAAAGCGGGTAAAAAAGCGGCGGTACGAGCTTGCTAGATTATATTATTCCATTTCCGATTTTGCTTTGGATTTTTGTTGAAATACACTCCATTTTCATTGTTTAGCGCCATGCACGAATTAGCAGGAAAATTAGTCCCCGAGACCATGTATCTGGATATTCCGGATTTGATTTCGCGTTATTACACGGGCAAGCCTGATACCGCAATTCCCGAGCAGCGTGTCTCCTTTGGCACCAGCGGCCACCGTGGTTCTTCCCTGAAATTGACCTACAATGAAGACCACATCCTGGCGATTACCCAGGCCATTTGCAGCTATCGCGCGAAGGAGGGCATTTCGGGACCGCTCTTCATGGGCATGGATACCCACGCGCTTTCCACTCCTGCTCATTCTACAGCGCTGGAAGTGCTGGCCGCCAATGGCGTCAATACCCTTATTGCTCCTGCGGGGGCTTTTACACCGACCCCCGTGGTCTCCCACGCCATTGTCTGCTATAACCGCGACCGAAAGGATGGTCTGGCGGATGGCATCGTGATTACCCCTTCCCACAATCCCCCCACGGACGGCGGCTTCAAATATGATCCTCCAAACGGCGGCGCCGCGGATACCACCACCACCAAGTGGATTGCCGACGAGGCGAACCGACTGCTGGCGGCTGGCAATCGCGATGTAAAGCGCATGACGCTCACCAAGGCGCTGTCCAGCGGTTTTGTCAAGGAATACGACTACGTCACTCCCTATGTGGATGACCTGGCCAATGTCATTGATTTTGAGCTCATCCGTTCCAGCGGCATCCGCATCGGCGCCGATGCGCTGGCGGGTTCTGGACTGGGATATTGGATTCCCATCGCACAGAAATACGGCCTGGATTTGACCTTGATTCACGGCCGCCTGGAATCCGATTTCCGCTTCATGCACCTGGACCACGACGGCAAGATCCGCATGGATCCATCTTCTCCCTACGCCATGGCGGGACTGGTGGGCCTGAAAGATCAGTATGACATCGCTTTCGGTAACGACCCCGATTTCGACCGCCACGGCATTGTCACCCCCAGTCGTGGGTTGATGAACCCGAACCACTATCTGGCCGTCGCCATCGAGTATCTTTTCAAGACGCGCAAGAAGTGGTCCAAGAAGATTGGCGTGGGGAAGACCGTGGTCTCCTCCATGCTGATTGACAAGGTGGTGGCGGGACTGGGCCGGAAACTCGTGGAGGTCCCCGTGGGCTTCAAGTGGTTCGTGCCTGGGCTCTCCGATGGTTCCATCGGCTTCGGCGGCGAGGAATCCGCCGGAGCCAGCTTCCTGCGGAAGGACGGCACCACCTGGACAACCGACAAGGACGGCATTATTCTGGCGCTCTTGGCATGCGAAATCACCGCATCCACCGGCAAGGATCCCGCTTTGCATCACGAACGCCAGGTGGAGACCTACGGTGATAGCTGGTATGCCCGTCATGACCAGCCTGGCACTCCCGAGCAGAAGGCCCACATCTCGTCACTGAAGCCCGAGACTCTGTCCATTAAGGAGTTGGCTGGGGAGCCCATTGTCAGTGTGTCCACCACCGCTCCCGGCAATGGCGCTTCCATAGGCGGCATCAAGGTCTCCACGGAACACGGCTGGTTCGCCATGCGGCCCTCCGGCACCGAGAATACGGTGAAAATCTACGCAGAGAGCAGCCTCTCCGCCGCACATTTGGAGAAGATTTTCGCCGACGCGTCCCGCGTGTAAGTCATTTTCGTTAACCTACAGATTCTTTCGACAAACGCTATGAATTCCGAATTGTTTGCGACCCATTCCACGCCTGAAGACCTGACCAAGGGCATGCACTGGCACATCGAGCATACGCTGGCATCCAGTCCCTCCAAGGTCTCGGATCGCGACCGCTACATCGCCTTCTCCACCGCACTACGTGACCAACTTGCGGAGCGCTGGATGAATACCCAGGAGTGCTATACGAAGAACCATGTCCGTCGGACATATTACCTCTCCCTGGAATTCCTCATCGGGCGTCTGCTGGGCAACAACGCCATGAATCTGGGGCTCTACGATGACTGCAAGAACGCGCTGGATGGCACTGAGTTGACCTGGGAAGACATGCAGGACATGGAACGAGATCCCGGTCTGGGCAATGGCGGTCTGGGACGCCTGGCGGCGTGCTTTGTGGATTCACTGGCGACACTGCATCTGCCCTGCATCGGCTATGGTCTGCACTACGACTACGGTCTCTTCCGACAGGAAATCGTCAATGGCGCCCAGGTGGAGGAGCCGGATGTCTGGAAGCAGGAGGGCTATCCCTGGGAATTTAAGCGTCCCGACTACGCGCACACGGTATTCTTCGGCGGTGAAATCCGTCGCATGGAAGTGGATGGCCGTCTTTTTTGGAAGTGGTTCCCTGCGGAGAGTGTCACTGGCATGCCCTACGATATTCCTGTGGTGGGATTTGGTGGTCAGAATGTCAACAACCTCCGTCTCTGGTCGGCACAGGCTTGCAATGACTTCGATTTCCAGGATTTCAATCAAGGGTCATACGGTGAAGCCGTGGACAGCAAGGTCCGTGCGGAGAATCTCACCAAGGTCCTCTATCCCAACGACAACATTGACCAGGGCAAGGAATTGCGCCTCCGTCAGCAGTATTTCTTCGTGGCATGTAGCCTTCACGACATCATCCGTCGCCATCTTGCCGAGAATGGCGACCTGCATACGTTGCCGGAGAAGGTGGCGATTCAGTTGAATGACACCCATCCTACGCTGGTCATTCCCGAGTTGATGCGCATCCTGGTGGATGATAAACAATTCTCCTGGGACGAGGCTTGGGAGATCACTCGCTCCTGCGTGAACTACACCAACCACACCATCCTTCCCGAGGCATTGGAGAAGTGGTCCGTGGGGCTCTTCCAGAAAGTCCTGCCCCGTCATCTGCAGATTATCTTCGACATCAACAGCCGTTTCCTGGAGGAAGTCTCCATGAAGTATCCTGGGGATGTGGAGAAAATCCGTGCCATGAGCATCATCCAGGAGGGCAATGGGCAGGCAATCCGCATGGCGAACCTGGCCATCATCGGCTCCACGCACGTCAATGGCGTGGCACAGATCCACTCGACTATCCTGAAGAATGTCATCTTCAAGAACTTCGCGGATATGTGGCCTGAGAAGTTCACCAACATGACCAACGGCATCACCCAGCGCCGCTGGCTCCTGCTCTGCAACCAGCCTCTCTCCAATCTCATTTCCTCCCGCATTGGCACGGGATGGATTACCGACTTGACGCAACTCCGTCAGTTGGAGCAGTTCCTGGAGGACGACGCGTTCTTGAACGAGTTGATGCAGGTCAAGCAGGCCAACAAGGTCCGTCTGGCCCAGTATGCGGAGAAGGTCCTGGGGACTACCTTGGATACCAACAGTCTCTTTGATGTGCAGGTCAAGCGCCTCCACGAATACAAGCGGCAGCTGATGCTGGTGCTCTACATCATCATCATCTACCAGCGCATGCTGAAGAATCCTTCCCTGGATTATCCCAAGCGTTCCTTCATTTTTGCTGCGAAGGCTGCACCTGGTTACGCCATGGCGAAGCAGATTATCCGCTTGATTCACGCGGTGGCCCAGACCATTGAAGAGACGCCCCAGGTCCGCGAACGCCTGAAGGTGGTATTCCTGCCCGACTACCGGGTTTCCCTGGCCCAGGTAATCATCCCCGCTGCCGACCTCTCCGAGCAGATTTCCCTGGCGGGCATGGAGGCCTCCGGCACGGGCTGCATGAAGCTGATGCTCAATGGCGCACTCACCATCGGCACCCTGGATGGCGCCAATGTGGAGATGGCCGAGGAAGCCGGCGAAGAGAATCTCTTCATCTTCGGCATGACCGCAAAGGAGGTCCTGGAACGCAAGGCGACCTACTCCCCCTGGGATATCTACCACACCGACCCCGAAATCCGCGCCGCCATCGAGGCAATTCGCGACAACGTCTTCTGCCCCCAGCAGCCCTCGTCGTTCCAGGGCATTGTCCAGTCTCTCCTGGACTTCGGCGACAACTACATGCTCCTGGGCGATCTGAAGAGCTACATCGCCGCGCAGGAGCGTGTCAATCGCCTCTACAAGACGCCTCGCGCCTGGGCACAGAAGGCACTGTTGAACATCGCCCGCAGCGGTAAGTTCTCCAGCGACCGCACCATCCAGCAGTATGCGGACGAGATCTGGCATATTTCTCCCATTATTCCCGAGTAGAGTATGCCCGCAAAAGCCAAACTGATTCTCTTCGACTTGGATGGCACGCTCTATTTGGATGGCGTGCCCTATCCAGGCGCCATCCAACTGATTGAGCGTCTGCGGAAAAGCGACATGGAGTATTGTTTCGTCACGAACAACTCCTCCATCGCCACCAGCGACTACTGCGAGAAACTCCGTCGCATCGGCTTTCCCCTGGAGCCCCGGAATGTGGTCTCCAGCGGTGATGCCGCAGTGATGATGCTCAATGCCTTGGGCGTCGGTCATCGTCTTTTCATCCTGGGAACCAACCGTTTCCGTGGGTGGATGGAAGGGCAGGGCTTCCAGCATACAGAAGTCAATCCCGATGCACTGCTCATCGCCTTTGACAAGGAACTCACCTACGAGAAACTGACCATCGCCACGCAGTTGGTCCTGAAGGGCGTGCCGGTCTATGCAACGCACCCCGATCCCGTCTGTCCCCCGGGACTGCCTGATGCGGGAATGCTCATCGAATACATCAAGGCAGCGCGTCCTGGCGTGGTCATTCAGGGCATCGCCGGCAAGCCCCACAAGTGGCTCTGCCGTGTCCTGCAGGAGCGCTTCGGCGTGCTTCCCGAGGAGATGGTCATGGTGGGCGATCGTGTTGGCACCGATCTGGCTTTCGCCTGCAACAACGGCATGCGTTCCATGCTGGTGCGCAATGGCGAGCCCATGCCGCCGCTGGGGGATTTCCAGCCTACAGTCGTCGTCCCCCGTATCAACCAGATGCTGGATGAATTCTGGCCCCGTAATCTCGGTTGGTAGGGGATCTCTTTTCTTTGTCCACAACATACGTCTATACTCAAAATGCTGAGCAACGAACAAGTCATCAATACCGTGGAGATGATCCAGAAGGAGAATCTGGATGTCCGCACTGTCACTCTGGGTCTGAATCTCATGGATTGCCGCGATACGGATGCGGGGGCCATGTGTCAGAAAGTCCTGGCAAAAGTCGAGCGTTTCGCGGGGAATCTGGTGGATACCTGCGACAAAGTGGGTGCGAAATATGGCATCAGCGTGGTGAACAAACGTCTGGCGGTCTCTCCCTGCGCGGATGTGGCGGCGGGCTTGGACCGAAAGGCGATGGTGATGCTGGCCAAGACCCTGGATACCGCGGCGGCCTCCACGGGCATTGACATCGTGGGCGGTTACTCTGCGCAGGTCCAGAAGGGCGCCAGCGCTTCCGATTTGGAGCTCATCGAGTCCTTGCCAGAGATGTTGGTGGATACGGAGCGCGTCTGCGCTTCCATCAATGTGGCTCACAGCCGTTCTGGCATCAACATGAAGGTGGTGGGACGCATTGGACAGATCATGAAGCAGGCCGCAGAAGCCACCGCGGACCGTGATGGCTTCGCCTGCGCAAAGTTGGTGGTCTTTGCCAACCAGCCCGAGGACGTGCCTTTCATGGCGGGCGCCTACCATGGTCACGGTGAGCCCGAGGCGGTCATCAACGTTGGCGTCTCTGGTCCTGGTGTGGTCTGCAGTGCCCTGAAGCGCCGTATTGCTCAGGATGGTCCCGAAAATCTGGGCTTGGATGACCTGGCCGAGACCATCAAGGAGACCAGCTGCCGCGTGACGCGCTGCGGCGAACTCATCGGTCGCGAAGTGGCGGACCGTCTGGGGCTGCCCTTCGGCATTGTGGATCTCTCTTTGGCACCTACACCGAAAGTCGGTGACTCCATCGGCGAAATTCTTCAGATTCTCGGGCTGGACGCCATCGGCGCACCCGGTTCCACCGCCTGTATCGCACTGCTCAATGACGCCGTCAAGAAGGGTGGCGCCTTCGCATCCCAGTCCGTGGGCGGACTCTCCGGCGCCTTCATTCCCGTGCTGGAGGACTCCGCATTGGCGGATGCCGCGGCGAAGAATTACCTCTCGCTGGAAAAACTGGAGGCCATGACCTGCGTCTGCTCCGTGGGACTGGATATGATTGCTGTGCCAGGCGATACCCCCGCAGAGACCCTCTCCGCTATCATCGCGGACGAGATGGCCATCGGACTCATCAACAAGAAGACCACCGCAGTGCGTATCATCCCCGCCCCCGGCAAGAAACCCGGCGACCGCGTGGAATTCGGCGGCCTCTTCGGCGGCGGCCCCGTGATGGCAATCCGTAACCCAGGCGCTTCCGCTCGATTCATTAACTTCGGTGGACGCATCCCCGCGCCAATCCACAGCCTGAATAATTAATGCTTAATGCTTAATGCTTAATGCTTAATGTCGGAGGGGGGAGGTATCCCCCTTGCCCCCTCTTTTTCAAAACGCTATGTTCCACAAGAGGGTAGGTAATTGATGGCTTCACGGACCCCTCCAGGGTCCGAAAAAACTAAATTTTCCCCCCACCCCGGGCTTAATGCCCGGGGCTGTATTCACAGACCCCATCCGGGGTCGAAATACCTACCATCTTAGGGAACAGAGCATTTCAAAAATGAGAATCACTTCTGGAAATACGACTTTAGAGACAGGTGTCTATTCGATACGCGGAAATAAGGATTTGACGGTATCGAATTTGCCTGCGATACGTCCTCTGCCGCCTCAGCAATTTGTTTCGGAGGTGCCTGCGGAGGATGGTCTTTTTGTGGGGTTTGGTGGTGTCAAGAACATCATTCCCTACTGCATGGTGGATGGTTATTCCTGGAGTGATACTCCCTGTGATTTCCCCTGCGTGACCCTGGAGAACGAGCATCTGAAGGCGGTCTTCCTGCCGCGCATGGGCGGTCGTCTTTGGAAGCTCTTTGACAAGGATCTCCAGCGGGATGTGATTTACGAGAATCCGCTTTTCCGTCCTGGTTTCCTGGGCATCTGCAATGCCTGGGCGGCGGGTGGCGTGGAATTCAATTTCGGCGTGCGCGGACATGACGCATATACCCTGTCGCCGCTCTTTACGGATGTGCTGCAGGATACCGACGGCACGCCCGTATTGCGCTTCTACGAATTCAACCGCATCCGTCAAATCACCTACCAGTTGGATTTCTTCCTGCCACAGGGGGCGAAGTTCCTCTTCAATCGCGTGCGCGTGGTCAATCCACGGGATGTGGAGGTGCCCTTCTACTATTGGGCGAATATCGCCGTGGCAGAACACCGAAAGCAGCGCATCGTGGTGCCCGCCAGCTCTACGTATGTGAATTTCTCTCTCCGTGATGGCGTGGATTCTCTCTCACGTCATCCGCTACCGATTTCGAAGGAGAATTTCGATGCCACCTATCCTATGAATCATCCCATTGCCAAGGACAATTTCTTCAATCTGGATGATGCTTCCCGGCGCTACGAGGTGGTGGCGGAGGAAGATGGCAACGGCATGGTCCTGGCGTCCACCCATCGTCTGCAGGGTCGCAAGCTCTTCACCTGGGGCATGAGCAACGGCGGCCGCCACTGGCAGCGCCATTTGCTGGGCCCTGGCGCCCATACTTACCTGGAAATCCAGGGCGGCATCTGCAAGACTCAGACCGAGTGCATGCCCATGCCCGCCAATGCGGTCTGGGAGTGGCTGGAGGCATACGGCTCTCTGCAGACTACCCCCGAGAAGATCTTCGGCGACTGGGATGTCGCTCGTCAGGAGTGCCTCAGCCGACTGGACGACGCACTGCCGCAGAAATTCCTGGACGATACCCTGGAACGCACCCGCGAGAGCTTCGCCCGCAAGAAGGGCACCCGCCTCTTCGAGGGCTCCGGGTGGGGCGCATTGGAAAATGCCCGCCGCAAACACGCCGGCGAGAAGCTCCTGGAAGCGCAGTTGGATTTCGGCGAGCCCGGCGAACTCCAGCAGGCCTGGGTGGGACTCCTGGAAGGGAAGGGCTTCCCCGAACCCAAAGACAACTACCTGGCTTCTTCCTACATGGCGCAGGAGGAATTCTACCAGCTCTTGCTGGAGGCCGAAAAGACAGCACCGAAGAATTGGTATCTCCAGGCCCATATCGCCATCAACCGCTTCCAGCGCGAGGACTACACCGGCGCCAAGACATCCTTCCTGAAGTCACTGGCGCTACGTCCCAGCACTCTGGCGCATTTTGGATTGGCTTGCACGGAACGACTCCTGGGTGAGAAGGAACTCTGCGCAGAACACGGCACGGCCGCAATCGCGCTTTCTCCCGAGAATGTCTCTCTGGTAAAGGAGGTCTTCCGGAATTGCCGTGAATTCCAGCAGTGGAAGCATATCCTCCATATCTACGATACCATGCTTTCGGAGAGTGTCCAACAGACGCCCATGGTGCGCTTCCTCTATGCCTTCGCAGTAGCGGGTAATGGTGATTGGCGCCGGGCGGAAAACATCATCCAGGAGGACCTCCTGCGGAATCTTCCCGATATCCGCGAGGCAGAAAGCACCTTCACGGAAATCTATTTCCTGATTCGCGAAAAGGAAGCCCAGGAAAAGGGCATGCCTTTTGATGTGAATGCCGTGGAACTCCCCCCTGAATACGACTTCAGACCTTCGGTGCCAAATAAATAATTAGGAATTAGGAATTAGGAATTAGGAATTGTTTTTAATGACATGAAAAAGCCCCGCGGTTTGGGACCTGCGGGGCTTTTTCGTATTCAGCGGATTAGGCTATCAGCTTATCACCACCATTCGGCGGTCTTGGTGTAGGAGGACTTTTCCTTTTCGATGTAGCCAGGGAGCCATCTCTTGTTAGGCTGCCAGGTGGAATCGCCTCGCCTGGAGGTGAACTGCGTGGGGAGTGCGGTTTCCACGTGACCATCGATCAGGACCAGGTTGGCCATGTTGCCGTGGGTGGCGCGGATGGGATAGCTCCAGCTGTTAAGGCATCGTGGATCGGGATAGGCATAGAGGTCCATGACATACATGGAGGTGTCGTAAATCAGGTTGGTCTCATCCAGTTTGACAGGGGTGGAGTCGGCGGCCCAGATGGCGTAGCTGGGGTTGCCTTCCAGGTTGCAGAACTGAGAGAGCTTGACGGCATTGTAACCTCTGGTACTTCCGGCGGGCTGCATACCGCAGGTGCGCCAGTTGGTGCCGTAGGAGAAACTCTTCCAGAGGTCTGATAAGTTGCTCCAATACCAGCTGAAGTCGTCAATCTTGATATTGGGAAGCATGTTGTCAATGGAGATGTTACATGCGGGGCACTGCATGGATTTGGGGGAGACGCTGTAGTTCAGGTAGAACATCACCTGCCAGGGAAGCTGGTCGCCATAGGTGCCAACGTAGTCCAGGGCGCAGACAAAATAGTCGTCATTGTCAGTCTGGTAGATTGCGTTGTAGAGACCGCACTGCTTGAGGTTGTTGACGCAGGAGATGGTACGGGCCTTTTCCCGTGCCTTGGAGAGGGCGGGCAACAACATGGCGGCCAAAATCGCGATGATGGCAATCACGACCAGCAACTCAATGAGGGTAAAGGATTTTTTCATTGTTGTGAGGATTTGGTTTGGAGTTTTCGGGAAAACTATGACTCTATCCTAATTGTAACAAAAAAAGAGAAAAACACAAGACTCTTATGTCTTTTGTTTCTCTCTTTTTTAGGGGGAAGAATCAACCCGTGGTTACGCTTTCTGGAGGGCTTGGTCGAAATCGGCGCAGAGGTCGTCGATATTTTCGATACCCACGGAGAGGCGGATCAGGTCGGGAGAGACACCCGCGGCGGTCAGCTCGGCTTCGGAGAGCTGTCGGTGAGTCATGGAGGCGGGATGGAGGACGCAGGTGCGCACATCTGCTACGTGGACTACGATGGCCGCCAGTTTCAGGTTGTCCATCAGCCGCTCGCCTGCGGCCTTGCCGCCCTTGACGCCGAAGCACATGACGCCAGAGCAACCGTTGGGCAGATACTTCTGTGCCAGCTTGTGGTCGGGGCTGGATTCCAGACCGGGGTAGTTCACCCATGCCACCTTGGGGTGGCTCTCCAGGAACTTGGCCAGCGCCAGGGCGTTCTGGCTATGGCGTTCCATGCGCAGATGGAGGGTCTCCATGCCCAGCATGGTCAGGAATGCGCTGAAGGGCAGCTGGGGATTGCCCAGGTCGCGAATCCACTGCGCACGCATCTTGACGGAGTAGGGGCACTGGGGGAAGTTCTTGGTGTAGACCAAACCGTGGTAGCTGGTGTCGGGATTGCAGAATTCGGGGAATTTGCCATTGCTCCAGTCGAAACCGCCCTTTTCCACGATGGCGCCGCCGATGCTGGTGGCATGGCCGTCCATATACTTGGTGGTGGAATGAGTGACGATATCCGCTCCCCATTCGAAGGGCCTGCAGAGGATGGGGGTGGGGAAGGTATTGTCCACAATCAAGGGCAGCCCATTGGCGTGGGCTACCTTGGCGAATTTCTCAATATCCAGGACAACCACGGAGGGATTACAGAGGGTCTCTGCGAAGACCGCCTTGGTGTTGGGGCGGATGGCTGCCTGGAGTTCTTCCTCGGTGACGCTGGGCAGGACGTAGGTGAACTCGATGCCGCACTTCTTGAGGGTGTTGGTGAAGAGGGAGACGGTGCCGCCGTAGAGGCTGCTGCAGGCCACGATGTGGTCGCCAGCGCGGGCCACATTCAGGATTGCGTTGGAGTTTGCGGCCTGACCGGAGGAGGTGCAGACGCAAGCCACGCCGCCTTCCAATGCGGCGATCTTCTTTTCCAGGCAATCCACGGTGGGATTCGCCAGGCGGGTGTAGAAGAAGCCCTCGGTCTTCAGGTCAAAGAGGTCCGCCACGCTCTGGGCGTCGTCATACTTGTAGGTAGTGCTTTGAACGATGGGGCAGATACGGGGTTCGCCATTCTTGGGGGTGTAGCCGGCCTGGACTGCCAGGGTCTCCACATGCAATTTCTGTTCGCTCATGTTATTCTGTTGCTCCTTGGGATGATACAGTGGCCGTGGCACTGGAAGAATTCCGCCCATTGGCCTCTTTTTGGAATTTCAATTTGGCAATGCGATGTTCCTCCACCTGGAGGACGGTAATCTCAAATTGACGATAGTGCAGTTTTTCGCCTGGCTCGGGAATGCGTCCCGCTAGTTTCATGACCAATCCCGCGGCGGTTTCGAAGCCCGTATTTGGGATGTCAATGCCCAGGTATTCTTCCAGTTCGCGGACTTCCATGCGACCGCTGCAGAGGAATGCGTTGTCGGCAATGCGTTGGATGGCATAGAGTTCTTCGGTGGCTCGTTCGTCATTGAGGTTTCCTACGATGAGTTCCGCCAGGTCCTCGATGGTAATCATGCCTGAAACGCCGCCATATTCGTCAACCACGATTGCTACATGGGTGGAGGACTGTCGCAGGGTTTCCAGGGTGATGTTGACGGGTTGGGATTCGGGCACGAAGATCACCTTGCGGTTAATCATGGGCGCGATGGGCTGCTTCACGAAGGAAATCTCATATTCATTGGCGTTCTGATACATGAGCAAATCGCGGCAGTTGACGATGCCAATGATGCGGTCAACACGGTCCCGATAGACGGGGATGTGCATGAAGCCGCTTTCCGCAGAGAGGGCCAGCGCATCAAAGACGGAGGCGGTCTCGGGGAGGGACCGCACTTCAATCAAGGGAACCATGGCGGTTTCCACAGGACGACTCTCCAATTCCAGCACGCTCTGGAGCATTTCGCCTGCTTGGCGGTTTACAAGGCCCTGTTCCGCCGCCATCTCGGCGATAATCTTCATGTCCTCTCGGGCGGAGTGCTTGGCGGCATTGAGTTCATCGTTTTCTTGCTTTTTGGGGGAAAGAACGCGTGTCAGCCAGCCCATCAGCAAGACGGCGGGTTTCAGGATGATCTCTGTCAGATAGAGTGGTCTTGCGGCAAGGAGGGTGAGAGTATTGGCCTTGCTGCGTCCCAACGCCTTGGGAATGACCTCACCGAAGATGAGGACCACGGGGGTGAGGATGGCAGAGGTAAGCCATTCGTCCCAGCTCGTCTCTTCTGGCGAGATGCTGGCGACTTTGTAGATGATGACACCGATGATAAGACGCGTGAGGGTAGTCAGGCAGACGTGTGTGATGTTGTTGCCGATGAGGACGGTCCCCAGGAGTTTTTCTCCGTCTTCCAGGAAAGTGAGCGCGATGCGTGCGCTGCCATCGCCCTTTTTGGCCTTGTCGGCAATCCAGGTGCGGCTGGCGCTAGTCATGGCGGTCTCAGTGCCACTGTAGAATGCCGCCATGAGAATGAGCAGGATAACCAGTAGAGTGCCGAGGATAATCATTTGGCTTCCTCCTCCTGGTTTACGGGTGTGATGGTGACTGCCGCCGCCAGTTTTCCGACGGTGCGGACAACCTGGAAGCGGTAGCCGTTCTCCTGGAAGGAGTCACCCGCCGCTGGTATCTTTCCCAGGCGTTCCATGACATAGCCCGCCAGGGTCTCGGTGTTGGTATCGCTGAAGTCGAAGCCCAGTGCCTCTTCCACTAATCGGAGTCGTGCGCGGCCATCCGCCAGGAAGCCATCGTGGTGTTTTTGCAGTCGGTTGGTATCTCGTCCGCTAAAGGCATACCGTCCTACGATTTCTTCCAGAATCATGGAACGCGTGACCATACCGAGGGTCCCGCCATATTCAGTGACTACCACTGCCATGGATTGGGATTTTTTGCGCAAATCCGCCAGGACGCGTTCAATCCGTGCGGTGCCTGGGATGAATTCCACGGGCAAGACGGGGAGGAGTCCTTTGGTTTCTCCTGGATGTTCGAGGTCCTTTCGGAAAGACGCAAGTGGGGTCTGAGCCATTGGTGTTCCCGCGTATCGCAGGATGTCGGTGAATACCAGCACGCCCCAGATTTCGTCGATGGAGTTGTGATAGACGGGGAAATGGCTGAATTGCTTTTGCTGAGCGATGGTGAAGGCCTCTTTCAGGGTGAGTGAGTCATCAATGCCGATGATATTGGGCCTCGGGACCATGATTTCCTTGGCCTCGATGGTGCCGAAGGTCAGGACTCGCTCCAGAAGCGCGTGTTCGCGGGTGGTGGAGGCTCCCGTGGATTCGGCGGCATCGAAGGTGGCCACTAGCTCGGCATTGGTAAGCATTCCCCAGGAAGACTCGGAAGCATCGGTCCCTTGCAGTTTTCGAATCAGCGGCGTTGCGCATTTCAGGATAAGCAGGAAAGGCGCCAGCAGATAGGAGAGCAATAGGATTGGTGTGGCGCAGAAACGTGCAACGCCCAGGTTGTAATGCAGACCATTGACCTTCGGCGTCAGTTCTCCGAAGAGAATCAGAGTCGGGGTGACTACGGCGATGGAGATGAGGGAACTCCAAAGTGGGGAATCAATATGCCGGGCGATGATTTCCGCGGTCAATGCGGTCAGCATTGTGTTGACAAAGAGATTTCCCAGGAGGATGGTCCCCATCACTTTATCCGTGTTCTGCATCAGGTTATAGACGCGTCTGTCAACACTGGAGCCATTCTGCAGGCGCTTCAGTTGCGCCTTGGAGAGGCTCATCAGTGCAGTCTCCGAACCCGAGAAGAATGCGGAAAAGGAGAGCAATACGACGATTCCGACTAGGATGGGCAGTAGTTGGCTCAAAATAATAAGGGATTTTTGAGGGTGGATTACGCGAAGAATGCGGCGATGATTTCCGCCTGTGCGATGACATCCTGGGTGGAACAGGTCTCGCGGATGGAATGCATGGCCCAGATGGGGACACCCATGTCCACGGTGGGAACACCCAGGTTTGTGGCGACCACGCGTCCGATGGTGGAACCGCAGCGGCCATCAGAGCGGGGGGTGTATTCCTGGAGGGGCGCTTCGATTTCCTTGGCGATTTCCTTCAGGAGTGCGGCACTGGGCAATGTAGTCGCAAAGTTCTGGTTTGCGTGATATTTGAGCGTGGGGCCCTTGCCCAGGATGGCGGACATGGGCTTGTCGAAGAATTCGGGGAAGTTGGGATGGAATGCGTGTGCCACGTCCACGGAGAGGCAGATGGTATCGGCCATCATGCGTGGGAGGGACTGCGCATTGCCGCCCAGGGCATCGACGATGCGAGCCAGGGTGCTCTGCAGGAAGTTGCTTCCTGCGCTCTGGTAGTTGTTGCCCACTTCCTCCAAATCAAAGAATGCGCCCAGGACGGTGCGGGTTGGAGCGGGAACGGCGCAGAGTGCGGAAAGGATGCTGAAGCAGCTAGTTAGGTTGTCCAAATGGGCGGCCTGAACCAGTTGGTCCTGGGCACCCATAAGCGCGGCGCCTTGCTCGTCCGCCAGATAGAGTTCACCCTGGAAACTGTCGGCGTCCTGGCATGGGAAATCCTCGGGTGTGAGGGCGTCAACGAATTCCTGGAGGGTGGCGTATGGGAATACTGCCGCCAGGTGTTTCTGGGGATTATACTTGAAACCGCCATTGAGGTCCACCAGGTGCGGGGGCGGGTTGGGGATGGTCCCAAGCACCTGTGGGCAATCCACCAGCTTAATCTGGAGGTCGCCCTGGGCGTCGCGGAAGCATGCTCGTCCCGCGACGCAGAGTGTGCGGTCCAGCCAGACCGCGATGGTTGCGCCACCATAGACTTCCACGGGGATGCTGAGAAGTCCCCCCTCCAGAGGCTGCGCGTCCTTGAGACGGAGTTTCAGGGAGGGGCTGTCGGTATGGCAGATTGCCAAGCGTGCTCCTGCAAGCGGGTTCAGGGGCGCCAAATTGAAGGCAAGGATACTGGAGTCGTTGCGCACGACAAAGTATCGATTGCCTGGAATGAGCTTCCATTCCTCGCGCTCATCCAGGCAGGTGTAGTCGTTGGCCAGCAGGGTCTCACGAATGACCTGTGTGGAGTGGAAAGCCGATGGAGAGGCATTCAGAAAGTCTACGAGGGAGGGAAGCTTCATTTCAATTCTCAATTCTCAATTCTCAATGCTCAATGCTCAATTTTTCTGGGGGCGGCCGCCGTTTTCAGGGGGGCAAAACGGCGGTCGGGTGAGGTTGAGTTACTTCTCCAGGATTGCCTTGATACGGCGGATGCCGCGGGAGGAGGACTCTTCCTTCATGATCTTGAAGTGTCCCAGCTCGGAGGTGTTGTTGGCGTGGGGACCACCACAGATTTCCTTGGAGAAATCGCCGATGGAGTAGACCTTCACGCGCTCGCCGTACTTGCTTTCGAAGACACCAATTGCGTTGGTCTTCTTGGCATCCTCGATGGACATCTCTTCGCAGATGACGGGCAGGTTGCGCTGGATCTGCTGGTTAACCAGGTCTTCCACTGCCTTGAGCTGCTCGGGAGTCATCTTCTCGGGCCAGTTGAAGTCGAAACGAAGACGCTCAGCGGTGATGTTGGAACCGCACTGGTGGACTTCGTCGGAGAGGATGGTGCGCAGTGCCTGGTCCAGGAGGTGGGTGGCGGTGTGGAGCTGTGCGGTGGCTTCGCTGTGGTCCGCCAGACCGCCATGGAATTTCTGTTCAGCGCCGGCCTGGGACTGCTTCTGGTGCTCTTCAGCGGCCTTCTTGAAGCCGTCCAGATCTACCTTGAAGCCCCGCTCGGCGGCCATTTCCTCGGTGAGTTCGATGGGGAAGCCGTAGGTCTCGTAGAGGTTGAAGGCAGTGCGACCGGAAATCTGCTTGTTGGCCACGAAATCAGGCACGCGGTCAATCATCTTGTTGAACTCGCGGGTGCCTTTCTCCAGCGTCAGGCTGAACTGCTTCTCCTCGCGGTCCAGTTCCTCGTGGATGATATCCTTGTGGGCGGCCAGTTCGGGATAGAACTCGCTGTATTCCTCGATGATCACATCGGCCATCTTGGCGGTGAAGGCCTCGGTCATACCCAGCTTGCGGGCTTCGCGGATGGCACGGCGAATCAGACGGCGCAGGACGTAGCCCTGGTCCACATTGCCGGGCTTCACGTTGTCAGCCAGCAGGAAGGTGGAGGCGCGCATGTGCTCTGCCACGACGCGCGCGGAGCGGTTGTTGAAATCCGCCTCGGCATTGCCGGTGAGTTCCTGCAGGCGCTTGAAGAGTCCCGCGAAGAGTTCGGTCTGGTAGGCGGACTTGAAGCCCTCCAGGAACGCGGTGACACGCTCCACGCCCATGCCAGTATCCACATTGGGATGCTCCAGGAGCTCATACTTGCCCTCGATGGTCTTGTTGTACTGCATGAAGACGTTGTTCCAGATTTCCACCCACTTGCCGCAACCGCAGGCAGGTCCGCAGTTGGGACCGCAGTCGGGTTTGTCCACGGGCACGAAGATTTCGGTATCGGGACCGCAGGGGCCAGACTGTCCCGCGGGACCCCACCAGTTGTCTTCCTTGCCCAGGAAGTAGATATTCTTTTCGGGGATGCCGTGCTTCATCCAGATGCCGGCGGCCTCGGTGTCGCGGGGTGCGTTCTCGTCACCCGCGAAGCAAGTCACCTTGATTTCTTCCGCTTTGAAGCCCAGTTCCTTGGTGAGGAATTCGAAGGACATGCCGATGGCGTCTTCCTTGAAGTAGTCGCCCAGGGACCAGTTGCCCAGCATTTCGAAGAAGGTCATGTGGAAGGGATCGCCGACTTCGTCGATATCGTTGGTGCGGAGGCACTTCTGGACGTCGGTCAGGCGGGTTCCCATGGGGTGCTTCTGTCCCAGGAGGTAAGGCACGAGGGGATGCATGCCCGCGGTGGTGAAGAGGCAGGTGGGGTCGTTCTCGGGAATCAGAGAAGCGCTCTTGATTTCGGTATGACCATGGGATTTGAAGAAATCGAGGAAAAGGCGGCGCAGTTTTGCCGCATTCATGTTCGGACGCATAATGGTAACAGGTTGGTTGTGGATGATTTGTTTTATGAGAAGAAAAGTCAAATTTGCGCAAATACGATAATTTACCCTGTATTTGCTACGTCGT
This sequence comes from Lentisphaeria bacterium UBA1724, assembly GCA_002315885.1. Lineage (GTDB taxonomy): Bacteria > Verrucomicrobiota > Lentisphaeria > Oligosphaerales > Oligosphaeraceae > UBA1724. Next base: position 9,532 of record DCIO01000120.1, on the reverse strand, counting down.
GGGACGCTTGCGGTGATTTACTATCACAATGATGATAAGGGTCAAGGCGAGGCAGAGTGCAGTGTAGCATCCTGGGATCATCCAGACGCTCTTTTGTGGGCCCAGGTGGTCGGAGGCGATGCCCATGAGCCAGGTAAAGAAGCCGCAACCCGGGATGCCGATGAGGGGAAGGAGAATATAGACGGGGGTGCTGTCTGCGCGCTGGAGGTGTTCTGCGCAGAAGAATTGCAGAGATGGCCATAGCGGTCCATCTACTACGCCGATCAGGAAGAGTATGGGCAGCATCAGCCAGACGGAGGTGACGAAGCCGATGCCGACAGCCAGGAGCAACGCGGTCACCGCACAAGCCGCCAGGGCGAAGAGGAGTTTCTTGTTGGGGACCGCGCCGATGAGAACGCGTCCCACAAAGAGTCCTAGGGCGATGGCGGTGACGCCCATGTCGCTGAGTAAAGGCTGTTGATGGAGTTCGGTTTCGATGAATTTGGGCATCCAGAAGAAGAGGCAGTGTTCTGCGCCACCCAGAACGAAGAGGGCAAAGAGGAAGAGCCAGAAGGAGGGGATGCGTAGGAGTGCGCCCATTTCACCACGGAGGGATACCTTTGGGGCGGTGTTTGGCTGAAAACCGCTGGTGAAGTAGATGCTGAGTGGGATGATGCAGTAGATACCGATGACCAGTGGGATGGCTCGCCAGGGGACACCGTGCTGCAGGAGGAAGCCACCCAGGGTTGCCACCAGGATCATCCCCAGTGCCCAGCAGCTATGGGCGTAGGAGATGTATTTTCCGGAGTCGGGGCCTGGATGCCGGTCGGCCATGAAAGAGGAGACTAGCGTCTCGCTGAGACCACTGCCCATGCTCAAAACCACGATACCGCAGAGGACTGCCAGATAGCTTGGGGCGCAGGAGCAGATAAGCATTCCCGTGGCGATGGCGGTGAGGGAGAAGCCCAGGGTCATGCCTTTGCCGAAACGCCGTGCGGGGACGCCGGAAAAGAGCATCACCAGCACCATCACGGCACTCCGCAGGAGGTGTAGACCACCTGCCGCGGAGTCGCTGAAGCCCAGTTGCGCCGCCATGGGCACTAGCACAACAGGCAACGCCAGGGTTGCGGCGGAGTAGCCCGTGTAGCCCGCACAGGCGGAAAAATCAAAACGGTCGAATTTCATGGGAAAAGGGAAAAAAGCCGTTCGCTCCGCGGGCACTGACGTGCCCGGCTACGGCGAACGGCGGCAGCTACAGAGGAGTGTGTCGTTATCTCAGATGTCCGTCTCCTTCAGCAATCCACTTATAGGAGCAGAGTTCCTCAGGGCCCACGGGACCTCGTGCGTGGAGTTTGTCGGTGGAGATGCCTACCACGGCACCCATGCCGTAGTCGCCACCGCCCGAGAGTCTGGTGGAGGCATTGATGAGCACTGACGCGGAGTCCACTTTTGCGGTGAATTCGCGGGCCTCTTTCAGGGATGTGGTGAGGATGCCATCGGTATGGCCACTGCCGTGTTGGGCAATGTGCTGGACGGCTTCATCCAGATTTTCCACCACCTTCACGGAGAGAATGGGTGCCAGGTATTCGGTGTCCCAATCCTCGTCGGTGGCAGTTTCGATGCCAGGCAGGATGGCGCGGGTTTTCTCGCATCCTTTCAGAATCACGCCCTTTTCATCGAAGGCATTCTTGACCATGGGCAGGAAGTTTGGCGCCACTGCCTGGTCCACCAGGAGGGTTTCCAGGGCATTGCAGACTTCCACGCGTTCGGTCTTGGAATTCACTACCACTTTCACCGCCATATCCAGGTCTGCGGTAGGGGAGACATACTGGTGGCAGATGCCGTCGTAGTGCTTGATGACGGGGATTCGTGTATTTTCGGAAACCGCCTTGATGAGACTCTTTCCACCGCGGGGAATCAGTACGTCGATATATTTTTCCTGCTTGAGGAGCTCTGCTACCGCGGCGTGGTCCGTGGAATCCACGAATTGGACCGTGTCTGCGGGAAGACCCGCTTCCAAGATGGCGGATTGCATGGCCTTCACCAGAACACGGTTAGAGCGGATGGATTCGGAGCCGCCCTTCAGGATGACCGCGTTGGCGGATTTGAGGGCCACGGCCGCCGCATCCGTGGTGACGTTGGGACGGGCTTCGTAGATGATGGCGACGACTCCCAGGGGCACGGAGACCTTGGAGACCTTCAGACCGCTGGGCATGGTGCGCCCGAAGAGCACCCGTCCCACGGGATCGGGCAGGGCGGCGGCTTCACGGAGACGCTTCACCATGTAGTCGAAAATCTTGTCGGTGACCGCCAGGCGCTTCTGGAAGGCCTCGGATATCCCCGCGGCTTTTGCTTGGGCCAGGTCTTCCTGGTTGGCGGCAATCAGCTCCGCTTTCACATCAATGAGCTTCTGGGCCATGGCGTTCAACGCCTTGGCACGGGCGATGCCGCTGGTGGCGGCCAAAACGCGCGACGCTTCGCGCGCGCGTAAAGCAATTTCTTGGATTTCCATAGGAAAAATTGGGGTGCGAAACTTTTAGGGAGCCAAGGGAGTAGCGACGGCGTCCCCGCCGTCGGAAGGTGACCGTCGCCCTGTCTCTTGTCTAGTGAAACTACTAGACCCTTCTGTCCTGTGTGAGCCCTTTAGGGCGAAATTCTAGGTCTAGTCCTGTTCGCCGCCCACCAGATTGACGCCAGGGAACCAGCAGTAGTCTCTCTGGATGCCGGTATAGCCGTTGATCCAGTCGGTCTTGCCGAATGCGATGGCTTCCACGTGTCCGTCGCGCATGGAGGTATTCCAGGTCTTGGAGTGGCGGAAGATGTCGTGGCGGTGTGTGCTGTCATGGACGGGGCCGAAATCCGCCTGGAAGGAGACATTGTAGGAGGTGGTCTTGCAGAAATCGAACATACCGATGGTCTTGGAGGCGGCCTTCAGGCTGCTGATGCGGTGCCAGGAAGAACCCGTCTTGTAGTATGCCCCGTAGGTCCAGCCGGAAGTCCACAGCTGGTGGAAGCGGTTGTAGTTGCCGAAGCTGTTGGCGTAGGAGATGTTACCCAGCAGGCGGGAGGCAGAATTGGCGGAGGGGCACTGGAGGACTTTGTGCCAGGCGGACTGGTCTGCCTTGGTGGTGTCGTCAATGATTGCCAGTGGGTCTTTTGCCTTCCAGCTGTTGAAGGTCATGGGGCAGCCAGGAACCAGGGAATTCAGGGTAAACCAGGTGTAGATGTCCTTGCTGGCGTGCTCGCCAGTCCACTGACCCGTGTACATGACGTTGATGTCGGGTTCGCCGCCACCTGCGGGGTTGATGAAGACACCAGGCAGCAGATAGTCGTCGGAGTCATTGGCATACAAGATCTCGCCCAACTGGATCTGCTTCAGGTTGTTCGTGCAGCTGATGGCACGGGCTTTCTCACGGGCCTTGGACAATGCGGGCAACAGCATGGCCGCCAGGATGGCGATGATTGCGATCACAACCAACAACTCAATTAAAGTGAAACTCTTTTTCATGGATTGACTCCTTTGTTTAATGAACTTAGAACAAAACTTCAGACTCACCTACAAGTATATGAATTTTTAAACAAAAAACAAGTTGATTATCGAAAAATCGACAATCGCTAGATATGGATTGGCACGGAGGTATGATTCTGCAGAAAGTCGACCCAGTGTTTTTTACGTTCTTCCTGGGCAAAGTCTGAGCGGAAAAAGGAACTCCGGTTCAAGTATTCGCTTTTTCTTTCTCCGAGTGGATGGTACGGTTCCAGATCAATGCGTTGGATATTCTGTAGCGAGTCAGCCAAATCGGCGATGCGCTGCAATTCAGAATCATCATCGTTGACTCCGGGAACCAGTGGACAGCGAAGAATGATTTGGGCACCTGTCCTGTCAAGTTGATGGAGATTTTCAAGAATGCCGTCCAGTGGCACCCCGACTAATTTTTGATGGGTATCCGGAGAGGCCTTCAAATCCCAAAGCCACAGATCGACGAAACTCAACAGCGTGCTGATGATTTCCCAGGGAGCTGAGCCGCTGGTTTCGATGGCAGTATGAATGCCGTGTTTTTTGAGTTCGCGCAACAACGCCAGGGAAAATTCTGAATGTGCCAGGGGTTCTCCCCCCGAAAGAGTGACTCCGCCCCCGGAATTGTCGTAGAATATCTTATCCTTCAGGACATCTTCCAGGACCTGGCTCACGGTCATGTTCTTGCCGGCAAGTTCTAGCGCACCGCTAAAACATGCCTCGGCACATTTCCCGCACCCAGTGCAGCGATTACGGTCAAAAATATGCCTCCCGTCCTCGAAGCGGTGGCACTTCCTGGGACAAGCAGTGACGCATTGGGCGCATCCGGTGCATTCTCCTGCCTTTAACAAGATTTCTGGTCGAAAAGACTGGGACTCCGGATTATGACACCACAGGCAGTGCAACGGACACCCTTTCATGAAGACAACGGTCCGTATCCCAGGACCGTCATGCATGGCAAATTTCTCAATATCAAAAATAACTGCGGACTCTTCTTCCATGACAAAATTCTACACAGGCTGGAATCGCCGAAGAGCAAGGCTACAATCCCTGTTGTTTGGCCTCTTTCCAGAGCTTGTTCCATTCCTCGATGGAATTCTCTTTCAGGCTACCGCCGTTTTTTGCGGTGGCCTTTTCCATGAATTGGAAGCGCCGGATGAATTTTGCGATGGAGGCATGGAGGACTTCCTCGGCTTCCAAGTCGTGTTTTCGGCAGAGATTGACGATGGTGAAGAGCAGGTCTCCCGCCTCCTCGGCAATATGCTCTTTGTCGCCTTCGGCGATTGCCTCCTTGACTTCCGACAGCTCTTCGTCCACTTTCGCCAGCGCTTCCTTTTCGGTGGGCCAATCGAAGCCATTTCGTGCGGCTTTCACCAGCGCCTTCTGGGCACGGGAGAGTCCAGGCACGGAACGTGGCACGCCATCCATCACAGAAGTGCGGCGGGATTGCTCGCCGGCTTCGCCCACTTTGGAGTTCTCCCAGCTCTTCAATGCCTCCTCGGCATTCTTGGCGTGGTTCTCCCCAAAGACGTGGGGATGCCTGCGAATCAGCTTGTCGGATTCCTCCTTGAGGATTTCCTCGATGGTGAATTCGCCTGCTTCGGCGGCGATTTGTGCATGCAGGACCACCTGGAGCATCAGGTCGCCCAGTTCCTCCCGCATGCCCTCCAGATTGCGCTCTTCCAGGGCATCCAGGAATTCGCCACTTTCCTCCACCAGGTTCTTTTTGATGGAATCGTGAGTCTGGGCGCGGTCCCAGGGACAGCCGTCGGGTTGACGAAGACGACGGACCACATCCACCAGCCGTTGAAATTCAGAAGTATCGCTCATGGTCAATCGGGAAATTAGAATGCGTCTTCGCTATTGAGATAGTTCATCACGTTGTCTTTGGTGATGACTTCCGTGGGGTAGATGAGGAACTCGGGAGGCGCGATTGTCTGCTCCGTTCGGGAAGGACTGGCGAGCCTATCAAAGGCAAGCATGATGGCGTCATACATCATCTTGGGAGGATAGGTGGTATTGAATGACACCAGGCTGTTGCCCTCGGCAATCAGCTTGTTGACATTCTTGGAACCATTGCCGCCCACAAATATCTTGATATCCTGCCGACCCGTGGCGGAATATGCCCGCATGGCGTCTTCCAGGATGGAGTCCCATCCCGTCCAGACGGCATCGATGTGAGCGTTCTCCTCCAGGACCACCTGCATGGCATCGAAGGGGGTGGGTTTGATGTCCTTGTAGTTGATTTCAGTGATGGTCAAATTCATATACTGCGTCAAGACTTCTCTGAAGCTGGAGGCTCTTGCAAGGATTGCGGGATTGGAGAAATCCGAGAAAAGCAGGATATTCTTTTTGCTATTGTCGGCTTGCAGGGCATTTACCAACGCCTTTGCACCCTCGTAGCCGATCTGGGAATTGTCTCCCGAGATTAGGACATTCGGGCATTGGGGGAAGACGATATTGTTGTGGACGGCAATCACCAGGGTATTCTTCCTGCGAAATTCCCGGCAGTAATTCGCGACGCTTTCGGGGACATCCGCCATGATGACCAGGGCATTGATATGTCCCTTTCGGGCCAGTGTATGGAGTTGCATGGCCTGTTCCCGTTCATCTCGCGCCAGGACCACATCCACGATGACACCCGGTTTGTCCCGTTCCAGTTCTTCGCGTGCTTTCCAGGCCCAGTTCAGGACGCTGTTTCGCCAGGGTGTATTGTCGGGATGTACGGAGACCACGATGTGGTAGTCATACTGTTTGGCATTTCCATTTTTTCCTGCAAAGGAGAGGATATCCTTGTATTTATCGCAGGAGGTCAACAAAATAACGGAAGCGACGGCGACAATGAAGCACAAACTGACTGACAGGAGGATTTTCTTCATGTGGCGTGGGGATGAATTCATTTGTTCGCAGTGAAATTTTGGAATTCGGAGCAATTCCGAATGAGTTCCTCATAGGTCCCCGTATCGAGGATGCGTCCGTCTTTCATGAAGACGACGCGATCGAAAGCGGAGAGAGAGGAGAGATGGTGTGTGATGGCAATGATTGTCTCGGTGCCTTTGTGAGCCACGAGGGTTTCGGCAATGGCAGAGGCGGTATTTTGGTCCAAAGCGCTGGTGGCTTCATCCAGGATGAGGACATTTGCCTGGCGGTAGAAAGCACGGGCCAGGGCCACGCGCTGTGCCTGACCTCCGGAGAGACGACCGGCATTTTCGCCGATGGGGGTATTGGCCTTCAGAGGGAGGGTCTCCACGAAATCCGACAGCTGGGCTTTGGTCAGGGACCGCGCCAGAGCGGTCTGGTCAACCGCTTGTCCCTCGAATTCCAGGGTGGCATTTTCCGCCAGTGTTCCGTCCAGCAGGAATGGCTTTTGGGGGACGTATCCCACGGCGTGCTGCCAATTGTGGAGGATTTCGTCAAGTGGTCGTTCATCTACCATCACGTCGCCTTTTTGCGGTTTTTCCAGTCCCAGGAGCAGGCGCACGAGGGTGCTTTTGCCGCAACCTGTGGGGCCCACGATGGCGATGGATTGTCCTTTGGGGATATCCAGGGAGACATCCGCCAGGGCAGGGCGAGAATTTTCGGGATATGCGAATGTAGCATTCCGTATGGAAATTGCCTTCTGGAAATCCCAGGGATGTTCTGCATCTTCGGAAATAATGCGTTCTGCCGTGTCGGGGGCGCCATTTTCCAGCTCCCGGATATCTTGGCAGACCGCATGGAGGGATGGCTTGTAGCGTTTGAATTGGAGGATATTCTGCAGGATGTTCACCGCGTTGGAACGAAGACGAACCAACGCCATGGCCAGGAGGGAAATCTGCGGTGCCACGCGGGACAGGTCGCCATCTTCCAGCATCAGCGATACCAGCAGGACGGACATGAGCGCCAGAAGCGAGAGGAATTCCAGTATGGGCCAGGTTTCCCGCTGCAGGAGCATATTCCCGCCCTGGGCATGGGAGACTTTGTGGACGGCTTTGTGGAAACGCTGTAGGAAGCCCCTTCGGCATCCGTGTATGGTGGCCTCCACGCGGCTGTCCAGTGCCTCGGCGCCCTGTTTCAGTGCCTCTTCGCGCCCCAGTTGCTCCTGGTGTGCGAGGGCTTTCAGACGATGGTTTCGGTAGAGCAGGGTGCCCGTGCAGAAGATAGCCATGAGACCGAATGCGGCAGCCGTCATGCCTGGTGCGTAAATCAGCAGCATCACGGTCACAAAGAAGGCATTTGCGCCGCCTCGGACAAATTCGAATACGGGAGTCAGGACGCCCTGGATTACGTTGTCGCATTCCACCACCACGGAATTCAGCAGTTGCGAGGAATTTCGGGATGTGTGGAACGAAGATGATGCCAGGAGATAACTTCTTAATAGTCTGGAGGATAACTCGATACGTCGATTGGCTTGAATACGGTATTGAAGTCTCAAGCCCAGCATGCTCCATATTGTCCGGACCAGATTCAGCAATACCACCAGGATGCCCGCACCCCAGAGGACGGTTCCCTGGACGCATCCCGCCAGGGCCTCCGCGAGCCATTCCCCGAAGGTATTTGCGGTCACAGGCTGTCCGCTTTGGAGCAGCAGTGACACGAAGAGGGGAACGGATGCCAGTGCGGCGACTTCCAGGAGGGCCTCAACCGCCAGGAATGCCCCGAATGCGCTGAAGCGCAGGGCATCCCGTCGGTTGAGAAGATAGCGTATGTCCCTCCGGAAATCTCCCATGTTATAGGGTAGGGTGATGCCGTCTTGTTACTTGAACTTGACGACCTTGTGGTTGCGACCGGAGTCGTAGACGCCCATGACCATCTTGTGTGCGGTGGCCAGGACTTCTTCGCCGGTGATTGGGGGCTCCTTGCCCGCGGAGATGCACTCGTAGAAATCGGTGATTTCCTTCACATGGCTTGCGCCCCAGTAGGAGGGTCCGCCACCGAAATTGAAGGTGTTGCGGGCATCGGGAACGGCGCTGAAGGTGCGGCCGTCATTCAGATAGACGGTGGCGCTCTCGGCCTTCATGCAGGCCTTGCCATTCTCGCAGGTGAGTTCGATTTCCACTTCGGCGTCGTGGTTGTAGTAGTTCATGGCCCAGAAGGAGGCCTTGATGCCGCTCTTGAAGGTGATGAGACCATCTGCGCAGTCCTCGACCTCGATGATGCCCTGGTGGACACGGTTGGCCAGGGTGCAATCGATGGTGTCGATGTCATATCCGCAGAACCAGCACATCAGGTCCAGGGTGTGGATCGCCTGGTCGATGATGGCGCCGCCGCCTTCCTTGTCCCAGGTGCCTTTCCAGTCACTCTCGGTGTAGTAGCTGTTGTCACGGAACCAGGTGACGTTGCACTTGGCGGCCAAAACCTTGCCCAGACGACCGGAATCCAGACACTGCTTGATCAACTGCGTGCCAGCATTGTAGCGGTTCTGGAAGATGACACCAAGCTTGCGCTTGCACTTCTTGGCAGTCTTCACCATGTCCTCGGCTTGCTTCATGGAAATCGCCATGGGCTTCTCCGTCAGGACGTCACAACCCAGCTCCATCGCCGCAATCGCCACAGGTGCATGCAGATAGTGAGGAAGGCAGATGTGGACAACATCCAACTTCTCTTTCTTGATCATCTCCACGTAATCCGTGTAGGTCTTGATGGCGGCACCCTTGCGGTCACCCGCAAACAACTTCGCCATCGCCTTCGCACGCTCGGGAACTAGGTCGCAGACCGCACGCAACTCCACACAGGACTGCGCCGCCGCAGGCATGCCGTGAAAACGAGAAATACGACCGCATCCAATGATGCCAACACGTAACTTCTTCATGAATGAATCCTTGAAAAAATGGTTCAGTTTCTTGAATTCCTTACACAAAATTAGGAATTTGCTAAATATAAACCATTTTCTAGGAGCGGTAGGATGAATAGGACAAATAGGACGATTAGGACAAATAGGCTGTATTTTGCATATATTCCAACCTCCCATAGTGCATATTATGCGACATAAGGTATCTAGGGTGAAGCGACGGCGTCCCCGCCGTCGGGGTAGCCTAGGAAGCCTAGGTAGCCTAG
>DCIO01000034.1:213-2529 GCA_002315885.1 Lentisphaeria bacterium UBA1724 | reverse complement strand
GCCCTAGTTCCATGGCGCTTCCGGTAGCGGAGCCAGTTTTTTTGCGGACCGAGTTTTCGTCGAGTTCATCGCCGTTGCGTCCCGCAAGCGGTAGCGTGCGGGCGCGGCGGAGCCGCGAGCGAGGCGGTGAGCGAAGACGAAACGACGGTCCGCGGGGAATTTTTCATAGAGTTTTTTCATGCCTTACCAATTTTTCAGCATAGCGATCCCCGATGTGGGCAACCAGGCGGAGGAGCTGAATACTTTCCTTGCGACCCACAGGATCATCGACAAGCATTGGGAGACCATGTGCCGGGATGGAGTTCCCTACCAGGTCTGCCGTGTGGAATACGTGTCCTCCGGCGGCAAGAGTCCCATGAGCGGTTCTGCGGAGGCAACCTTTTCCCGCAAGCAGCCTGTGGTGGATTACCGGGAGGTCCTTTCCGAGGAAGATTTCCGGATTTTCGACGAATTGCGCAAGATTCGGAAGAAGTTGGCGGAGACGGAGAAGGTGGATGCATTTCTGGTCTTCACCAACGCCCAGTTGGCGGAGATGGTGACATCGAAGGCGGATTCCCTGGAGGCGATTGGGAAGATCAAGGGCATTGGCGAGGCTCATCTGAAGAAGTACGGCGGCATGATTCTCGAGGGACTTCGTTCGGCGCGGTCTGCAACCAAGACATCCATTGCCGAAAACAAGAGTTCGCAGTCGTCGGAGGCGACCCAGTCTTGAAGCGTCTAGGTGACATTTTCGATGCCATCTGCGATTTGGAGAATCTCTCCTGCGCCTTCGGCAAGGTCCAGAAGGGAAAGGCGCATCGTCCGGACGTGATGGCTTTCCGGGAGGACCTTTCCGGGAATCTCAGGGAGATACGCGATGCGCTCCTTTCCGGCAGATACGATTTCGGCCACTACCATGCGTTCAAGGTCTTCGATCCGAAGGAGCGGACCATCCATGCCGCGCCTGTCCGAGAACGTGTCATCCACCATGCGGTGGTGAATGTCTGCGGGGACCAGCTGGAGCGCTGCCTTATCGACGACAGCTTTGCCTGCCGCAAGGGGAAGGGGCAGTGGGCCGCCATCGCCCGCGCTCAGGAGTTCGCACGGAGGCACCCCTGGTGCCTGAAACTGGACATCAAGAGCTACTTCGACAGCATCGACCAGGGAATCCTGTCACGCATTCTGGCACGGAAGATCAAGGACAGGCGGTTGCTTGATTTACTGGATGGACTGCTGGAAAGTTTCTGCGTTGAACCAGGAAAGGGGCTTCCCATCGGAAACCTCACAAGCCAGTACTTCGCGAATCTCTACCTGGACGGCTTCGACAGGCTGGCGTCCTGCGTGAAGACCCGCGGGTATGTCCGATACATGGACGACATGCTGATTTTCGGGGAGAAGGAAGAGCTGAAGACCTTCCTGCGACAGGCGGCGTCCTTCCTGCGGGACACTCTTGCCCTGCGCATCAAGAACGGCGGAAGTCTCCAGCCCGTCTCCCGTGGCGTTGATTTCCTGGGGTGCAGGGTCTTTCCTCACCATCTGACACTGAACCATAGAAGCAAAGTGCGTTTCCGCAGGAAATACCAGAGGTTGCAGGATGAACTTCTGTGTGGTGAACTGGACGAATTGGGATACCAGGAGCGGGTGACGGCGCTCTACGCATTCGCCAGGCATGCGGATACAGTCCGCCTCAGGACTACGATTTCAAACTTTTCCATTGGTGAATTGGCGCAAGGGCTCCAACCGGGTGAAACGGGGCGGCAGCTGGAACAACAACAACCCGCAGAACTGCCGGTCGGCTAACCGCAACAACAACAACCCGTCCAACGACAACAACAACAACGGCTTCCGCGTTGTCTGTCTGCCCCATAGCTCCATGGCTGGAAGCGCTGTGGAACCGCCAGCTCTCCTGCTCTCGGGAGGAAACTCCCTGGACGAATAGCCCCGATACCCTGCCGGCGCTGGTAGCGGACACAAGCGAAGGCTACGGCAGTTTTTCTTACTTGAGGCGCTTCATGTGCTCATGTACCTTGTCCGAGGTGGCAACGATGAATTTCCCATATCATAAACTCAACATGCAAAAAGGAATCATTTCAATGAAAAAGCATTTATGGCGGAATCCGGATGTCGTGTTTGTTTGCAATGCTGTGGGGCACGGCATTGGCTTTCGCAGTGGAGACCAACTCTGTTTGGGTGGGGACGGGCGGTGACCTGCATTACGGTCAGTCTGGCACCGGCCGTTTTTCCCGATGGTATTGCAGGGCGATGCCCGCCAGCCGCTTTCCTCGAAGCTTTCGCTTCGAGCACACGACTGGCGCCGTCGCGGGTGTGTACCGACGG
>DCIO01000034.1:0-123 GCA_002315885.1 Lentisphaeria bacterium UBA1724 | reverse complement strand
AGGAGCAGAACTCTTAGGAACGGAAGAAGCATTATCATTTTTATTCCCACACCCGAAGTAATGCCGGGCGTTCGCCGTAAAGCCCCCCTCCCCACAGCAACGGTCGAGAAGAAAGCACAAGGT
>DCIO01000069.1:64177-83541 GCA_002315885.1 Lentisphaeria bacterium UBA1724 | reverse complement strand
GGTGTGTACCGACGGCGTCCCGCCGTCGAAAGGTGTGTACCGACGGCGTCCCGCCGTCGAAAGGTGTGTACCGACGGCGTCCCCGCCGTCGAAGGGAGTGTACCGACGGCGTCCCCGCCGTCGAAAGGGGGTAGTGATTTAGTTTCGTGAAAATGTATTACAGATTGCCTCGGTCATTTTCAGTCCATCCACGGCGGCGGAGGTAATGCCGCCTGCCATACCTGCGCCCTCCCCTGCCAGGAAGAGCCCGGGGATGCTGCTTTCCTGGGTATCGGTATTTCGTAGGAAGCGCACGGGCGAGGAGACTCGTGCTTCGATGCCGACAAAGAGTCCGCCTTTCATAAAGCCGTGGTTGGTCTTCTCGAAATGGGCCATTGCCTGGCGGAGAGTGTCGGTCACCTGTCGTGGCAGAAGCTGGTCCAGACGAGCGGGATGCAACCCAAAACAGTAGGAACTATCGGGGAGAGTCTGTGAAAGACAACCCTTGACGAAGTCCTCCGCCCGTTGTGCGGGTGCGTCGAAAGCGCCGCCCCCCGCCTGGAAGCACCGGGCTTCCAGGGCATCCAGGAACTGATACGCGTTCTCGGCGTTGGCGAAGGCCTCTGGTGAGATTGTGGTGATGATAGCGGAATTCGCCCACTTGCCGTCACGTGCGGAGTTGCTCATGCCGTTGGTGCAGAGTCGCTGGTCTTCGGAGACCGCGGGGATGATTTCGCCACCGGGGCACATGCAGAAACTGGTGGCGCCAGTGCCCCGGTCCCCCGCCGGAGGCTTGGAGACAACGTTGTATTCCGCTGCCCCCAAAGACGGGTAGGAATTGGGTACGCCGTATTGGAGGCGGTTGATGTAATTCTGCGGGTGCTCAATGCGCATGCCCACCTGGAAGCCCTTCAACTGGAAGCCGACGCCCTGTCGAATCAGCGTGGAAATCAGCCCCCGTGCGCTATGCCCGCAGGCAATCAGTACCGCATCGGCCTCAAGTTTCTCACCATTTGTCAGCACGACGCCTGCGCAACGCCCATTTTGGAGGAACAACGACTCCACGCAGGCACCCCAGCGGAATTCGCCACCCAAACCGATGATCCGTTTGCGGAGATTGGAGACTACCGTGGGAAGCCTGTCCGAGCCGATATGCGGATGGCTGAAGTAGCCGATGGCGGGCTGGGCACCGCAGGCAATGAATTCCTTCAGGACAAAATTCACACGGGGGTCATTGACGCGAGTGAAGAGTTTTCCGTCCGACCAAGTCCCTGCGCCGCCTTCCCCAAAGAGGTAATTGCTCTCCAGATTCAGCTTTCGGGAGGTACGGAAATCCCGGATGTCATTTGCGCGGCGTTCCACATCCATGCCCCGCTCCAGCACGACAGGATGCCCGCCACACAAGGCCACTGCCAAAGCGGCGAAAAGCCCCGCAGGCCCCGCCCCAACAATGCAGACGGATTTGCCGCGGAGAGACGGAAGGACACCCGGATCCCAGACAGCGGGAAACACTGCGGGCTTCAGGAACTCCGGAGCGACTTGGACAGTGTCATCCACCTGAGCTTCCAGACGATAGAGGAGCTTCACCCGGGGCTTGCTACGCGCATCCACACTCCGCTTCAGAATGTGGTAACCATGAAGGGATTTTTCAGGAATTCCGCATGCACGGCAGATATGTGGCGCCAGTTCGCTGTCGATTTCACGCGAGGCGCCATCTGCGGCCACAACAAGTTGTTCCAGGGATATCTTCATGGAAATGCTGTGGCCCTACCCTCCTGGGAAAACAGCGCGATAATATAGAATTACTTCCCGAGAGTGCAGATATGGCAGGTGGTGCAGTTCAATTCAGAGGGTGGGTCGAAATGGGTGCCGTGAAGCTTGGCATCACGGATCTTCATGGCGTTGCGGATAGCCAGGAAAATCCCCAACACGATAAATGCACCAGGCGCAAACCGCAGTAGCGCAAAGCCCTGCCAGTGGGGGACGACAGTCATTTCAAAGAGCGTCCCCGATGCGATGAATTCGCGGACTGCGCCCAGGATGGTCAGAATCAGCGTAAAGCCCATGCCCATGCCGATGCCATCCATCAGGGAGAGGATGGGGCCATTCTTGGAGGCAAAGGCCTCTGCCCGTCCCAGCACAATGCAGTTGACGGTAATCAGCGGGAGGTAGATGCCCAAGGCCTTCACCAGCGCGGCGGGAACGTATGCGTCCATCAGGAACTGCACGATGGTGACGAAAGTGGCGATGATGACGATGAAGCAGGGAATGCGGACTTTGTCGGGGATAATCGACTTGAAGCAGGAGACCACGAAATTGCTCCCTGCCAACACGCAGGTGGTAGCCAAGCCCATGAAGATGGCGTTCTTGGCGCTGGAGGAAGTAGCCAGCGTGGGGCACATGCCCAGCATCAGGATGAGTACGGGGTTCTCCTTCCAGAGACCGTTGACGAGTGTCTTGAAAAGCTTCATGGCAGTCTACTTCTTCTCAAATTCCAGTGTAAAATGATGCCAGGCGGAACACACGCGATTCACGGCATTGATGACGGCGGTGGAGGTCACCGTGGCACCGCTGACGGGCTTGATGTCACGCAGGGAATGACTTGCGGGAGTCTTCGTGAGATTGAAGCCATCCTCAGGCAAGGGCTTTCCCGTGAAGGCATCCAGATAATCGTTGGGGAGAAGTGCCTGGGAAGGCATTAGGGCGGCCTCCTGGGATTTCTTGAAGAGGCTCCAGAAGGACTTGGCCACACTGCGCTCGCAGACTTTGCTGCCGATGCCAGGAGTCTCCGAATGCTCGGAAACCAGCACACCACGGACCGTGCCGTCGGGATTGAGTCCCACCAGCACCTTCACGTCCCCGCCAAAGCCGCTGTGGTCCACCGCCTCCGCACAATAGGCAATCATCTCGCCTGCGGCATTCTTCGCCACATAGAAGGTAACCGACATGAGGCGGTCATCGTCATTGAATTCGTGATCAATAGCGGGGTCGACCGTCATGGTTCCTTCAGGCAGGAGCATCAGCATCTTTTCGGCACGTTGGGCTTCCTGGGCCTTACGGACAGGCTCGGCAGTCTTGTAGGAGACGAAAGCCAACGCCGCACCCGCGATTGCGCAGATGAGCGTCAGGCTGAGAGTCAGCTTGAGAATTTCTTTCATGGTATGCACCTCGTGTCGTTATTTGGGCATCTTGATGCCCTTCTTCTTGGGCATACCGAAAGGAGTACCTGCGGTGTATCGGTCAATCATGGGCGTGAAGGCGTTCATGATGAGAATGGAGAAGGATACGCCCTCGGGATAGCTGCCCCAGAGACGGATGCAGGCAGTCAGGACGCCGCAGCCCACGCCGAACCAGATTGCCCCCAGGCGGGAGAGCGGCGTCGTCACCATATCCGTAGCCATGAAGAATGCGCCTAGGAGCAGTCCGCCCGTCAGCAGATGGAAGAGCGGGCTAGCGTATGCCGAGGGGTTTGCCAGCCAGGCGATGCCTGTGATGATGACCACGGTCCCCAGGTAGCACACGGGAATCTGCCAGCGGACGATATTGAGATAAATCAGGATGAGCACGCCAATCAACAGCGCCAGTCCGCAGGTCTCGCCCAGAGAACCGCCCTTCCCGATGCCTAGGAAGAGCTGCCAGTAGGAGACCTCACCCTTCTGGATAGGAATGGTGCTATTCTCCAGCACTTTGTCACCCGTCAATTCCGTGCGTGCCAGTTTGGAAAATTTCAATGGGGTTGAGGTGGTGACAGGCATCACAGACACCTGCTCCCCCTTGTGCTGAGGAGTGGCACTGGCGACGGGCATGACCTGCTCCGCGGGCTTCGCCAAAGATGCGGGAATGCGGGGCATGGGCCAGGTGGTCATGACCACGGGGAAGGCAATCAGCAACGCCACACGGCCAATCAGCGCGGGATTGAAGGGATTGCATCCCAGACCACCGTAAATCATCTTGCCCACCACAATCGCCATGAAACACCCGATGACGCAAATCCACCAGGGGGTGTTGGAGGGGAGATTCATGCCCAGCAGGAGTCCCGTCACCGCGGCAGAACCATCCTTGAGTTCATTGGAGCGGTCCATTGCCTTGGCGGAAAGGAATTCGAAGACCAGGCAAGCGACCACGCAGATTGCCAGAACGCGCACCGCGCCAAAGCCGAAGAAGTAGATTGCCGCCAGGCATGCGGGCGCCAAGGCAATCAGCACCCATCGCATGATGCTATCCACCGTGGAATGGGTATGGAAGTGAGGCGAGGAGGAGACAATCAGCTGGTGGCGCGGAGGCAATGGCGCATTGGGATCCACCGCGGGCGCGGCAGGCGCAGTGGCGGGCTGAGGCGCCTTGTTCAATTCTTTCGCTTCGTCAGACATAATGGGTGTAATCCTTTATTTGTCAGCCTTGGGAGCCTCGGCACCAGCGGCCTTTGCGGCAGCCTCGGCCTTCGCTTTGGCGGCGGCATCCGCGGCGGCCTTCTGGGCACGCAACTTGGCGCCCACCTCGGATTTGGCGCGGCGCATGTGCTGCACCAACGGACGTCCTGCGGGACAAGTGTAGGCGCAGCATCCGCATTCGATGCAGTCCATCACATGCCAACTCTGTGCATCGTCAAAGCGTTCATTTTCGATTTGGACCGATAGGATGCCCGGCATGAGCTGCATGGGGCACACGTCATTGCAACGACCGCAACGCAGGCAGGCCTTGGAGGTATACTGCTTGACTTCATCGGGTCCCATCAGTAGGATACCCGAGGTATTTTTCATCACGGGGACGCTCTGGGAGTAGACCGTCATGCCCATCATGGGGCCTCCAGAAATCAATTTCGCGATTTGTGCGCCTTCCTTGAGACCGCCAGCCAGCTTGATGGCCTCGGCGTAGGGGGTCCCCACGCGGAAACGCCAGTTTCCGGGCGCCACCAGCGGCGTGCCCGTTACGGTGGTGACGCGTTCATAGAGGGGCTTGCCCAGAATCACGGCTTCCGCGATGGCGCAGGAGCTGCCGATGTTCTGGACGACGCAGTGGACATCCGCGGGAAGACCGCCAGAGGGCACCTGCCGTTTCGTGATGGCGTAAATGAGCTGCTTTTCAGCCCCCTGGGGATAACGGACTTTCAGGGGGACCACATGGATGGCGGGCGCGGTGTATGCCGTGGCTTCCTTGGTCAGCACTTCGATGGCATCGGGTTTGTTGTTCTCAATGCCGATGAAGACATTCTGCACACCCAGCATATTCGCCACCATCTCCACGCCTTCCAGAATCATCTTGGGATTTTCCAGCATCAGACGGTGGTCGGCCGTCAGGCAGGGCTCGCATTCCACGCCGTTGATGATCAGCGTATCGATGGTCTTGCCTGGAGGAATGGAGAGCTTGACGGGTGTGGGGAACGACGCACCGCCCATACCGACGATACCGGCGGCGGCCACACGCGCACGCAGAATTGCGGGGTCGGTATTGCGCCAATCCGTAATGGGCGTCAGGGGGTCCGCAGGAGTATCCTGCCCATCTGCCTCAATGACCACGCAAGGCAGCTGTGTTCCCGCAGGCCCCAGGCAAGTGCCAATGCTCTTCACTTTGCCAGAAGTGGGACTGTGAATCGTGGAGGAGACAAAACTGGCGGGCTCGCCAATCTGCTGCCCACGCAACACCGTGTCACCCACTGCCACTAGGGATTTGGCGGGGGCACCGATGTGCATGGAGAGGGGCACCGTGTAAAGCGGATACAGAGGCGCATCCACAATCGCAACACCAGAGGAGACCTTGGATTCCTTGGGATGGACACCACCGTAGAAATGGAAAATCTTGTGCATGATTGCGTTTCCAAGAAAAAGGGGTTGTTGTGGACGCTACTTCCGCAAGGCGTGGGTGGGACAGACTTCTGCCAACGCCTCGGGAGGAGGATTGCCGTAATCCACCTCCGCCAACGCCGCGCCAGGAACCAACTTGACGTGCTCGGGAGCCGTCTTCACGCACTTGCCACAGCCTATGCACGCCGCCTTGCATGCCTTGAATTTCTCAGGACCACGGACGGGATTCATGCAATGGACGTGGATTTCCGCAGATTTCGGCACCAGCTTGATCAGCTTCTTCGGGCAGGCGCCAACGCACTTTCCACAGCCGACGCAAATCTCCTTGTGAACCACCGCCAGACGATGCTCGTTGATTTCAATGGCGCCGAAGGGACACACACGGGCGCAGGCACCCAAGCCCAGGCATCCGTAGGCGCAGGTCTTGGCACCCGCCGCCACAATCATGGCGTCTCGGCAGTCGTTAATGCCATTGTAGAGTGCCTGACGAGTCGCCTTCATATCATCGCCACTGCAGAAGACCACCGCCACCTTGGGTTCCTTGTGGACCACCGCCACACCCAACAGCTTCGCCATCTTCTCCGCCGCACCCGCGCACTGGGAACTGCAGGCACCGGGCTTCGCCGCGCCTGCCACCAGCGCCTTCGCATACCCTGCACAACCAGGGAAACCGCAGCCGCCGCAGTTGGCACCAGACAGCAAATTGCGGACTTCTTCCTCCACGGGATTGGGCTCCACGCCAAACCAACGGGAAACCAGCGCGATGGCAATGCCAGTCAACAGACCGACGACTACAATGATGACGAGTGTGACCATTTTATTTCCCCAATCCAGAGAAGCCCATGAAGGCCATGGCAAGCAATCCCGCAGTAATCAGCGTCAAGGGAAGACCCTTCAGAACCATCGGCGGACGGGCCAAATCCAGACGCTCGCGAATACTGGAAAAAATCAACAGCGCCAATGCAAACCCCGTGGCGGAAGCAGCGCAGTAAATCGTGCTCTTCAGCAAGCCGTAGTCCTTCTGGCTGCAAATCAATGCCGCACCCAATACCGCACAATTCGTGGTAATCAACGGCAAGTAAATACCCAACGCCTTATACAGGGGCTCCGAAAAACGCTGCAACAAAATCTCCAGAATCTGCACAATGCCCGCAATCGCCAAAATAAAGACGATGGTCTGCAAATACGCAACGCCGTAGGGCTTCAACATGCTGTGATAAATCAGACTCGTGAAAAAACCCGCAATCGTCATCACAAATATCACTGCGCCACCCATCCCCAACGCAGTCTTCGTGGATTTCGATACGCCCAAAAAGGGACAAATACCCAATATCTGTGTCAACACAAAGTTATTGACCAGAATGCAACCAAGAATCAAACTGATGTAGGAAGCCATTTTTTTAGAAAAACAGGAAGGTTTGGCACCAGATTTTCGGGGAAAGCAATAATTTAATACCCCCTGGAAATAATGTTACCTGTTTTTCACGTTAGATGGTAAATTTTTATTTTCTGAACGCCCCCCCGCAATGGTCACAACCATCAGTCGGTAGAGCAGTAACTGCCGCCGCTCGCGTCGTCCGCCGGAGGCGAAGCGCAGCAAACGGCACACACCGCAAACGGCATATCCTATCAGGCAATCGGCTCGGCTTGTTGGGGCATGAATTTGAGTACCTTGACATAGGCCTTCAATGCCTCGATCATCGTATCCATGTCGCCATTTTCCAGTACGATTGCCTCCATGTATCTCCTCACCCGTCCCTGGTCGGGAGCCGCTCTCAACATCTGGATCTCTTCGGAGGAGAATTTTCCTGAGAGCGTCTTCAGGAGATCGACACCCAGGGCGCGTCGCGCCTGGGTGATGGCTGCCATAAGGCGCTCCTTAGCCATGTTGACACTCGTCTCATCGCCCGTTGCCAGCACGTAGGGAATATTTCGAATGTCCTCGTCCTCCGATGCATGGATGAATGCGCGGACGATTCCCAGATTTTTTGAATTCGTCTTCAGGCCGCCGACGGTGGTTAAAGCCTGGTCATAGACACTCACCAATCCAACGGATTTCTGCCAGCCTGCATCCACCAACCTCTGGCAGAGGCCCTTCAGTTCATCGAAGGCGGCCTGTCGGTCGGTGGCATCGTCCCCCCTCAACCGTAGAACAAGTTCCTTGGTAAGGCGCGCTCCTGGGAGGAGTTCCGTGGAAAGATCCCTGATTTGCGGGATAGTCATCCCGAGAGCGACAAGTAATTCGGTGTCGGAATCCGTGAGGATCTTATCCTTCAGATAATCAAATATCGCTTGCTGGTTAAGGACATCAGACGCCAGAAGTTCCTTCAGGTGTGCATCCTCATCCAGCCCGGGGCAAGAGAGAATCTGATTCTCCAGGTACGACTCGGTGCCGGGTTCCGTCAGCCAGGAAATCTTCCCGAGCTCCGCCTCCGTGAATTTGGACTTATGCACTTCCGCATGAAGCTTGGTACCCAGAGAGGAGACCTCCAGTGAAGCCTGCTTGTTCTCCCCGTCAACGGACAGAAAAACCTTGAACGCGAGGGAGAAATGGGACTGGCTTTGATTCAGATTGACTAGATTCTCTTCATTCTTGCCTTGACGCTTCGGGACCAAATCATATTTCACTTCTATGACGTAGTTCCCCTCTGCCCGTCGAGTCACATTCAGGGTCATGGCATAATTCGGCCCCACCACCATGCCACAGCCCTCGCCAGTCTTTTTCAGCGTAAGCAGCGAGTTGTTGAGCATTGTCTGATTGACGATTCCACTCAGCACGCGAGCCGCGTTGATCCCCAATGTGGCATCCTGCTCAAAGAATGCCTGGATTTTCTCAAGTGCGTTCTCCTCCAGATCGGCCACTCTGGCATACGAAATCACTGTGTCACCCAGTTTCAGGCCGAGCCCACAGCGCTTCTGATCCGTTAACACAGATGCGAACATCTTGGAATAATCCGTCAGTGCTTCATTGACTGAACGTCTCCTCTGGAGTTCCAAATTATCCTTTAAGACTTCTTGGAAAAGAGAGCCCAGCTGCTGGTCAATCACCTTGCCGTATGGATCAGGATAGCGCTTGGCCATGCCATTACCCGTCATGGCCATGAATTCCGCGGAGTCCTGGGAAAGGCCGTTGGATTGCGGCAGGTTTTCATCATTCAATTTAATATGGAAGATTTCACCGATGTTGGTGGTCAGAGTAATGAAATGCCCCGCACCATCCATCTGCGCATAGACCTCGGAATAAGCATACGGCTTCGATAGGTCTGCACCCGCATCGAAGTGTCCAGAAGACATGTAAATGGAATCGGCACGCAATTGCTTGATGAATGGCACCAGCGTGGCGTCCATTTCAGGAGCCTTGCCGTATTTTTTCTCGAACCAGAAAAGGGCGAGTTTCGTCATCCATTGATTCAAACTATACATATCGTCTGGACCAACCTCCTCATGGACTCTTTCCCTCAATGTCCTCACCGCGTCAGTAAACGACATGTCCCACGCATGCAACTTTTGCACAAAGCCCTCCTTGCTGGGATTCGGACTTTCGACATATTCCATGAGCTCGCAGAGAGGGGAGGCGAATTCCGGAATGCAAAGCGCCACGGGTGCCTTTTTCAGGGATGGGTCGGTGGCGGCCAGCTTCAGCAACCCATCTTTCATGATGGGGTCCAGTTTCGGATTGGCATTCTGAATCCCCGTAATCAGGGCCTTCCGCTTTGAAACAACATTCGCAATGGAGGCATCGATCAACTCACTTATCCTCATGGGGGTGCTAACGACATTCGCCTCCATACTAGCTGCCGAAGAAGCGCTTCTCAGGACCTGTTTCAGCAAATCGTCTTTGAGCGCAGTGACATCAACGCCAGTCTCTGCTTGCAACTGGGCAAACGCCGCCAGAAGCTTCTCTTCTGCTTGTGATTCTTGGGCCTTCGCCATGGCGCTGTTGACATTCGTCACAAGGATATTCAAAGTGCTTTCCGAGAATTGTCCCTTCATCGCTCCTTCCGTCAGCCACTCCTTGTAGCGCTTGAGATCCCTTGCGTCCAGGGGCAATCTTTCCAAAGTGCCGAAATCCGGAATATGCAGGTCGGCAAAGATGTCCATGAATTCCTTTTTGCCCTTCTTTTGCAATTCGCCCCGTATGGCGACCTTGTCTTCTTCCGTCAGCGGCTGGAGCATTTTCTCCGGATTATTCAAGCCTAGGAGTTCTATAATTTTACCCCCGAGTCCTTTGGGGAATTGGTTCTGTAACTCCACCGCGAATGCTTTACGTGCCTGGACATTCGCATTGTCCGTGACAACATCATCAAGAATGCGCTTGATTTCCCGCGCCGTCAACTGGGTCGTCACATCGGAATTCCCACTAGCATCGATGTGCAACTGCTGACGAATTCGCTCCAACGTCTGGGCCTGCACATTCTGTCCCTCGCCTTGCAACACGGCAAACAACTGCTCGCGGACCTGGCGGTTCTGAGTAGCAGTTCCATGGGTATACCAACCAAGTTTACGAAATAGCCAGCACGTCCCATAATTTACAATTTCCCCCGGACGGCTCCCAGACATGCGAATAAAGCTGTCTGCATCGGCGTTCTGAACTGCGTTCTTGAATGTATTTAAGGTGACGGGCATAATGAGAATCTCCTACGTTCCTTTACGGAGAAAAACCTTCAGGAATGTAATTCAACTTTGCACAACTTCAATTAATCAATGTCATTACTCGGAAGACTATGTGTTTGACTATTTTCTATATGCGATGTTCCTATTCAACTAATATTTTCATCCACTCGATGTCCAAACAGATGGTATATTACAAAAAAGTCCTGTTTTGTCAGAAATTTTCCATTTTTTCTCATGTGGCGAATTCTTTGTTATTTGGTTCCGGCCCTCTTCAACATGTTTGCAGGGGGAGCGATGTTCATCACGGCCTATCGTTTTTCGGAGGCTGGTGCCCACAAGTTGCTTGTCACGGGCTATCTAGCGATGTGGGGGATTTTGTATTCCGTGATATCTCTTTTGGTAGGCAAGCTCACCACCTCCCGTCGTGCGCCCTGGTTTCTGTTTTTTTCGGGAGCGGTTCTCTTTTGTAGTTCCTGGGGGTTCATCCTTGTTCCTGGTCTCTACCTGCAATACTTATGGATGGCAGTGATTGCCCTTGGTTTTTCCTTCTATTGCGTTCCCTTTCAGGTCTTCAGCAAGGATCTGGAGGAAGGGAAGTCAGGTGGTACGGTTCGTGTCTCCTCATTATACACCCTGACCTGGAGCCTTGGCATGGCGGCTGGCCCCATGTTCTTCGCCTTGTTAACGGACTGGCGTCAGGGCTTCAAATACCTCTCCCTCATCCCCCTGTTGGCCCTCGCCTGCGTCTTCCTGCTCCTGCGTCTGCGTAACGGCAGGACTGCCAGTGCCCAATGCAACACCGATGTGGAAGAAGAATACCGGGGGAAACCGAATCTGATGCTCATCGGTTGGATTGGTGGACTCCTGGGAACGATTGCCGTGACAATCATCCGCACGCTGGAACCCGACCTGGCGGTGGAACGTGGGCTGGGGCAATCCCACGCGGGGATGATTTTGGCACTGGTGAGTTACGTCCAGGGCTTCGTGGCATTATCCTTCATCAAGAGTCGCAAATGGATGTACAATCCCTGGTGCATGCTCTTGAGTGCGCTAGTGGGAGCCACGGGCTTTTTCCTCTTTGCATACAGCCATTGTCTCCCCCTGCTCTACCTGGCCGCCGTTCTATATGGTTTCTGCTCGGGAGTCCTCTATTTCCTGCTGACGTTCCATGCCCAAGTCGATCCCAAACGCAACACGAAATATGTGGCCATCACCGAGACTTTGGTTGGCTTGGCAAATATCACGGGGCCACTCCTGGGCGGATGGCTCGCCCAAAAGACCTCCACGGGCATGGCGTTCTATCTGGCCGCAGGACTCGTACTACTTATGGGCGTCCTGCAGTTCGCTTTCACGAAACGCGCCCGACAGGCATAACCCCAAGCAGGGGCTTCCGCCTACGCCAATTCCGGCAGGAGCTTTTCCGTAGAGAAGCCCGCGGCGGCGCGGTGTCCGCCGCCGCCGTGTGCCTTAGCGATAGCGGAGCAGTCCACATTGGGTTTCAGATCCAGATCGGAATAAATGCCATACGTCCAGCGTTTGCCGTTGAAGGAAAAGAGTAGCATCGCGTCGTGCTTTTCGGGATCGAATGCGGGCTGCATATTGGCGGAGCCATGTCCTGCGCAGTTGAAGCAGAGCACGCGAATCCCCCAGATATTTCGGACGAAAGCGGACTCTTTCAGGAGATTGCCGTAGTATTGGCGATTGAAGGCCTGGATAATGAGCCCCTGGTCGATGAGTTCCTGGCACCACGTTTCATTTTCAAAGCACTCGGGCGTCTTCAGCAGATAATCCGCGTTCTCGGAATTCGCGGGTTTCATCCGATCGAAGACCAGCTGTGTAGCATAGAAGAACGGCAGCACCTGACTCTGGAATTCGGGGGCCTTGGAATTTCGGAAGGTATCGAAATCACCCACCAGTTTCAGGAAATGGGGAATGGGCTTCTTCTGGAAGAATTTCCAGCAGAGTTCCGCTCCGCAAATCAACTCGCCGGGATTATAGCGAAGACCATCCACATCATCATAGCCCATGGCGCGGGATTGCATCACCGAAGAATAATGGTGGTCAATCCAGATCAGGTGACGATTCGACTTCAGCCAGAGCATCGTCTCGGCAGGGAGGGTATAATCCACGATAATGACGGGGTCGTAGTCCACGAAGAACTCTGGTCCAGGATAGGTCGTCGGATCATCGTAGTTCATGGAACGGGAACCCGCCTCCGGATAGGCAATCTTAGCCACCGCACCAGCGGTATAGCCGTCCAAGTCGTGATGATGAATGATAAATGGCTTCATGGTTCTAAAAATCTACAGAAATGCCTGAAACAAAAATCCCGACCAACGTCTTCGGCTTGGTCGGGATTAGGGCTCTAGAGAAGTGCCATAGAGATTACAGCAGCTTGGCGATGATGCCGAAGAGTGCACCGACAATCACCAACGCCACAACAGCGGCGATGGCATAGTTGGCTGCACTGGGCTCATCTTCTACGGGGGCCGACACGGGCGCGGCGAAATCATCCTCCACGGCATCCGCCTTCACCGCAAGGGGCTTGGGGGGCTCGGCAGGCTTCGCAGCAGCGGCGGGCTTGGCAGCCTCCTCAGCGGGCTTCGCAGGCTCGGCAGGAAGACCAGGAACGGTGACCTCAGGAGCCGGTGCCTGGGAAATCTTCTTGAATTTCAATCCGCCAGCAGGAGCGGCGGGTGCAGGTGCGGGAGCAACGGGAGCTGCTTCAGCAGCAGGGGCCGCGGGAGCGGCTTCAGCAACAGGGGCGGCAGGGACCGCAGGAGCGGCAGGTGCGGCAGGTGCGGCAGGTGCGGCAGGTGCGGCAGGTGCGGCAGGTGCGGCAGGTGCCTCGGCGGGCTTCGCAGGCTCAGCCTCATGCTTCAGCGAGAGGCGGACGCCTGAGCGCTTCATGCCATCAGTGCCGTCGTTCTTTGAGGGCTCGGCCGCAGGGGCAGCAGGTGCCGCAGGCGCAATGGGTGCAGCGGGTGCGGGCATCGGGGCTTCAGCGACAGGTTTCACCTCAGTAGGAGGCTCTGGAGCGGCAGCAGGTGCAGGAGTAGTAGGCAGTTTGACAAAGCGGACCTTCGGGGCCTCTTCCTCAGGAGCAGGAGCAGGGGCAACAGCAGGCGCACCTACGGGAGAAAATGCTGCTGGCTTCGCTGGTGCAACGGGTTTGACGGGGGAAAAGGCTGCGGAAGCGCCATTCTGTTCTTCGGACATCGTAAAAAACTCCTCAAAATTAAGGAAATGGGATTGAATAAAACAGTATTGCTATAAAAATAACCCCTCTATTTCATTGTGCAAGAGATTTACGAGTTTTTTCTTGCCCAAGGAAGTAATTTCTGCGCCAGCAAAGGGGACTTAACCACGAAAAACGCGAAAGGCGCGAAAACATAAACACTTTTCCGCTTTTTCGCTTTTTCGCGTTTTTCGTGGTTCAAAAAAAAAAGGCCCGCCCTTTTTGCAGGCAGGCCTTTTACGATTAGCGCTCTTTATGCTTGAGTATTTTCGCCACACACTTGATTGCTGGGAGGCATCTTCACAAAGAGCATATTCACGCTTTCGATACGGTCGCCAATGCCCAACTTTGCCTGCGCTTCATCCAGGACACGCTGGCGTAGACCGCCATGAATGGCATTGAGATCCCCTCCGGGAGTCAGTGAGAGTTTCATATCCACACGGACCTTACCCTCCGAACGCTTCGTCAAGATCACATCCACCAGTTTAGCGCCGTTGATTTCGCCAACCACACCAGACAGGAATTCCTGAAGCGCCCGACGGGAAATCACAAATGTCCCGCCCTCCTCCTGGACGATGATGGCCTTGACTCTGTGACGCAAGGAGAGTATGAACTTCAGAATGCCCCACACCACAACCAGCGCCACCGCACCAGCGATGACTCCGCGCCAGAAAAAGACATCCTGGAGACACTCCACAATCACACCGAGGAAATTTTCCACCTCAAACTCCTTGTGATACCTGAGAACGCGTTTCGAGTCGATTTTTCGTCACGAAGGATTACTTCTCTTCGGCAACTTCTACGTCAGCAGGGACTTCCTCCGCCACGGGCTCGGGATCAACCAAGTCCTTGACCAGGATGTTGATTTTGCCGATTTCTGCGCCAGTCAGTGCAGTCACCTGCTCCGCGACAGCGGCACGCACCAGCTTCACAACGCTGGGAACCAAGCAACCGAAGTAGAGATTCAGAGCCAGATTCAGGTTGATTTTCCCTTCGATGAATTCAATCACCAGGCTGGAGTCGTACGCCTTCCCCGTGAAGAAATTCAGGATATCGCCAGCCCCCTTGGGAGCAAAACGCGCAACGCCTTCGATAGCCAGCGCGGCCTTGGTCACAATACGCGCAATTGCATTCTGGGAGATGCAGCCATCACCCTGAAATTCGGTGCAACCATTCAATACGAGAACATCCTGCTTTTCAACAGTTTCTTTGAGTTCGGCCTCTTTTTCCTTCGCCATAATCATATTCCTCCTTAGGTGTTGGTGCCAGAAAAACACATCACTGGCAACTTGAAATTAATATACCCAAACTACATCCTTTCGCAAGCGACTTACATAGGATAAGACACGAAAAAACTACAGCAGTTCCTGAAGCGTCCCAGTATGGAACTTCCCGCTGACAAAATGCTCATCCTGCAACAGCGCCAAGGCGAAGTCAGCAGTATTGACCACGCCCTCGATTGTCAGTTCGGAAAGCGCCATCAGCATCCGCCGACGCGCAGTTTCCCGATCTTCGCCGTATGCAATCACCTTCGCCAGAAGACTGTCGTAGTACGGCGGCACCACATAGCCATCATAGAGATGGGAATCCACGCGGATGCCAGGGCCGCCTGGCGCATGATAGAACTGGACTTTACCAGGACAGGGTGCGAAATCCCGCGTGGGGTCCTCCGCATTCACCCGAACCTCGATGGCGTGCCCATGAATTTCGATATCCGACTGTTTCCAAGGAAGGCGCTTTCCCAATGCAACGAGAATCTGCGCCGCAACCAAATCGATGTTGCAGACCATCTCCGTCACAGGATGCTCTACCTGCAGGCGGGTGTTCATTTCCATGAAATAGAAATTCTTGGTGGAGGGCTCGTAAAGGAATTCCGCAGTGCCCACTCCCGTGTATCCTGCGGTTTCAGCGGCGGCGACAGCAGCCTTGGTCATCTTCTTACGGACATCCTCGGGCAAGACGGCGCAGGGGCTCTCCTCCACCACCTTCTGATGATGACGTTGGAGACTGCAGTCACGCTCCCCCAACGCCACCACATTTCCGTAGGAATCCGCGATAATCTGCACTTCCACATGCCGCGGGTCCACCAGATATTTTTCCAGGTAGAGGCTGGCATCTCCAAATCCGGCTTTCGCTTCGGCAGCCGCGGTCTGGAAAGCATCCAACAACTCACCGGAGTCCTTCGCCACACGCATGCCCTTGCCCCCACCGCCACTGACGGCCTTGAGAATCACGGGATAACCCACCTTCTCCGCCGCACGACCCGCTTCCGCCAGGGATTTCACCACGCCATTGGAACCCGGAATGACAGGAACACCCGCCTTCTGCATCGTGGTCTTTGCGGTGGCCTTGTCACCTAGCAAATTGATTGCCTGAGCCGACGGGCCAATGAAGACCAACCCGCAGTCGTTGCAGATTTCCGCGAAACGGGCATTTTCCGCCAGGAAGCCATAGCCAGGATGGATGGCAGTGGCCCCCGTGAGCTCGGCGGCGGCGATAATACGGTCGGCACGCAAATAGCTGTCGGCAGCGGCGGCGGAACCAATGCAAATCGCCTCGTCCGCCAATTTGACAGCCAGGGTATTGCGGTCCGCCTCGGAAAACACCACGATGCTAGGCAATCCCAGGGTCTTGCAGGCACGCAACACACGCAAGGCAATCTCGCCGCGATTCGCAATCAGAATCTTGACCGATTTATCCGCCATTCTGAATGAGTCCCCTTATTGAATTTCAAAAAGCTTCTGACCGTATTCAACAGGCGAGCCATTGGGAACCAGGACTTTCGTCACAGTGCCACTGAACTCGCATTTGATTTCGTTCATCACCTTCATCGCTTCAACAATGCCCACAATCTTACCAGGCTTCACGACCTCGCCCACAGAGACAAAGGGCGCCGCATCGGGAGACTGCGCGGTATAGAAGGTGCCAGGCATGGGGGAGGTCACATAGTGGCTCTCCACCTCGGGCTCGGGATCCAAATCGTTGGTGGAAGGCGCTACCGCATCCTGAACCGGAACACTGGGCGCAGAACCCGCCGCACGCACAACGCGAATCCGGCTGTCCTGCTCGGCAATTTCCACCTCAGTCAGGCCATCACGCTCCATCAACTGCGCAAGACGATGTAAGACTTTTAGATCCATAAGCTAAAAAAAGAA
This sequence comes from Lentisphaeria bacterium UBA1724, assembly GCA_002315885.1. Taxonomy (GTDB): domain Bacteria; phylum Verrucomicrobiota; class Lentisphaeria; order Oligosphaerales; family Oligosphaeraceae; genus UBA1724. The sequence continues at coordinate 66,754 of DCIO01000069.1, read as the reverse complement.
GGTACCGACGGCGTCCCCGCCGTCGCATGGGAGTACCGACGGCGTCCCCGCCGTCGCATGGAAGTACCGACGACGTCCCCGCCGTCGCATGGAAGTACCGACGGCGTCCCCGCCGTCGCATGGGAGGCAACCGATTACTTGAAAGCGGTCTCGAAAGAGCCATCCGCCTGAGCCACGGCGCAAGCCGCGGAAATCGGGCGTTCGAAATCAGCGAAGACGCCCTTGCCCAGGATGTAGTCGCAGGCATCCGCGGCATTAGCCACATCGAAAGCGCCGTCACGCTGCTCTTCGCAGGGGACATTCTTCTCGTAGGTGCTGACATAGAAGGCCTCGCCGGGCTTCAGGGCAAAGTGGCGGACAATCAGTGCGTCCTTGCGGACGATGGCCAGCCAGCCGTCTTCGCCAGAGGGGGTGACTATGCCGGTGATACGGGGAGTATCCAGGGAATCGTGTTCGTAGTCCATTGCCAGCATCACCGTGGCGAGGGCATCGCGGGGGGACATGCCAGAAGCGATCTTCTCGGTAACGGGGTCGGTCTGGGAGCCATTGGAGACGATGCAGAGACCATTGGCCATGCGCAGGCAGTTGTAGGCGATGTAGGGATTCTTCTGGATGTCGGACTCAAAACCAGGCTTGGGAACGATGGCGATGGAATTGGCCAACTGGACGCTCTGGCGGTTGGGGAACGAACGGGAAGAAACACGGTAGAGTGCGACACCGCGGCCCTGGAGATTACGACCGACTGCGACAATGCGACCAATATACATCTTGTTGAGTCCTTTGAGGTTACACGCAAGGGAACGCCCTGCGTTTCTGGTTAGCGTTGTTGTAAGAAAAAGAAGATTGCGACGTAGAGCGAAAGCATGCCCCACAAAAACAAAGCCAGGGAGACTGCGAAGAACGCCAAAATGCGCTTCAGCGTATTGGCCTCGTTGCCGATGCCCAGGCTTTCCATATCGTGGCGCTGACGCGAGAAGCACCCCAGCGAGCAGAGAACCGCCGCAAGATAGCCGACGATGATGGAGACTGTGGTAGAGGCGCTACCGATAAGACAGAAGTGGGTAAAGATGGGCACCACTAGGGTAATCAGGAGTCCCAGCGCCAATTCCCGAAGAGAATGGGTCAGGGATGCGGCGGCAAGCCATTCCGCGGAGAGTTCCTTGCTCTGCAGGAAACACTCCAGACGGCGCTCCTTGAAGCGGTTCGCCACAAGCATCCCCACAATGCCCAGCGCGGCGAGAGTTGCGCCGACCACGGCAATCATGATGATGGGTGCGATTTCCTGTGCCATTCTACAAAACGTGAAAGAAGATTAGTCGTCCCACCCCGCAAAGGCGTCCTTGCGGATTTGGCTGGGTTCCTGAAGTCCGCCATGTCGGTGTGCCAGGATGCGCCGTGTGGCCTCCTCGTCTTCGGGAGGGAGGGCATCCAGGCGTTCGCGGAGTTTCAGAATCAACTCCGCCGTTCCTTCCTTCAGTTCGCCACACCCCTGGATGATGTCAGTTCCAGCGGGCTCGCTTTCACGGAGGCGACGGAGATTCTCCTCCGCCTCGGGGAGGTCCATCTTGTTGGCGAAAATCACGAAGGGCCGAGAGGACATCCCGGGAGAGTAGAGCTCCAGTTCCTTGCGGAGAGTCGCCAGATCCTGCAGCGGGTCTCGGCCATCCACCCCCGCCATGTCCAGCACATAGCAGAAGAGCCTGCAACGCTCGATGTGGCGAAGGAATGCCTCACCCAGTCCCACGTTGTTATGGGCGCCGTCAATCAATCCAGGGATATCGGCAATGGTGATGCGGCTGTAGTCCTCCATTTCCACCACGCCAACATTTGCGTAGAGGGTGGTGAAGGGATAGGGAGCCACCGTGGGATGGGCCGCAGAGACCGCCCCCAGCAGCGTGGATTTTCCCGCATTGGGGAAGCCCACCAAGCCCACATTGGCGATGAGCTTGACCTCCAGGTCCAGCTCCTTTTCCTCACCAGGAAGACCAGGCTGGCAATTGTGGGGGGCACGATTTGTGGAGGAGACGAAATGGAGATTGCCCATGCCGCCCTTGCCCCCCTTGGCGACAATGAATTCCTGCTTGTCGTCCTTCAAATCGCAGAGCAATTCGTTGGTGGCTACATCGAAAATCAGCGTCCCCATGGGCACACGGATACGGCAATCGGCGCCATTTTTTCCGTGCTTCTGGCGACCGCGTCCGCAATCGCCGGCTTCGGCCTTCCACTGGGTCTGGAAACGCAGGTCAATCAGGCTGGATTCGCCGTGATCCGCATAGATCACCACATTGCCGCCATTGCCGCCGTCCCCGCCGTCAGGACCGCCGTTGGGGATATACTTCGCGCGCCGAAAACTGGCGCTGCCTGCGCCACCGTGACCCGCCTGGACTGTAATTCGTGTCTTGTCTATGAACATGGTGCTTAATATAACCTGTGAGGGAGGGACGTTTTGATGCCCCCCCGAACTTCAGAAATTCTTGCCCCTCGTTTCGCTGGGCTTACGCCCGCTACACGAGGGGCGCACCTACGGGCGGCTCGCGCCGCCCCTTGTCTTTCCTAGGCTCCCTAGGCTACCTAGGC